>NZ_JBFAMM010000005.1:0-345213 GCF_040656535.1 Streptomyces sp. NPDC049887
ACCCCCCAGGTCATCCGTTCGACAGGGGGCAACAGTCATGCCGGGCCCGGAGGCCAGCGGCCCTCTTGCAGGACCGCGAAGAAGATAACGGGGCCCGGGGACGGGCCGGGACAGGCAGCGGTCCGGCAGGCTCAGACCGGCCGTCCCCGCGGCGACCAGGTCCATCGCCTCCGCCGCCGAGTGCACCGGGACGACCGCCCGGAAGCCGGGCACCTCGGCGGCACGGCCCCGCTGATCTCGGCGACCCGGACGGCGACGTCCTCGACCGGTACCTCGATCAGCCTCTCGGCCCCCGTCGTACCCGCGTTCCACCCTCCGTCGTGGGACCCGGTTCGACGTGCTGCTCGGCCAGTGCTTCGGGCAGGACGACCGTGAACTCCGCGCCGCCGCCAGTCGCCGGGCCGGCCTCGGCCACCCCGACGCTGCCGCCCTGCCGTTCCGCCAGGCGCCGGACCAGTGCCAGTCCGAGCCCGCGCCTGCCGTGCACCGGCGGCTCCTTCGTGGACCAGCCATCGGTGAAGATCAGTTCTCGCCTGCCGTCGGGTACGCCCGGTCCGCTGTCCGAGACCCTCAGGACGACCGTGCGGTCCTCGACGCGAATCCCGACCTCGATGCGCGGGTCCTCGGACCCGGCTGCCGCGTCCAGCGCGTTGTCGACGAGATTGCCGACGACGGTCACCAGACCGCGCGGGTCGACGAGCCGGTCCGGCAGCAGCGTTCCGGCCGCGAGCCGCAGCGAGACGCCCCGCTCGGCCGCCACCGTAGCCTTCCCGACCAGCAGGGACGCCAGGAGGGGATCGTGGATCTTCTCGGTGACCTGCTCGGCCGTGGCCCGGTGCACGCCCACGACCCCGGTCACGAACGCGACCGCCTCCTCGTGCATCCCCAGCTCCAGCAGCCCGAGCAGGGTGTGCATCCGGTTCGCGTGCTCGTGGTCCTGGGCACGCAGGGCGTCGATCAGCCCCCTGGTGGAGTCCAGTTCACGGCCCAGCTGCTCCAGTTCGGTTCGGTCGCGCAGCGTAGCGACGGCGCCGCCGTCGTCCGTCGGCATCCGGTTGGCGACCAGGACGCGATGGCCCCGTACCGTGACCAGGTCCTCGCCCGTGACCCGGCCGGCCAGCACGTCCGCGGTGCGGCCCGGGCCGAGCGCGTCCTCGAGCAGCCTGCCGCCGGCTTCCGGACCGAGCCCGAGCAGTCGCTGGGCCTCGTCGTTCACCAACCGGATCCGGCCGGCCCCGTCGAGGGCGACCACCCCCTCCCGGATGCCGTGGAGCATCGCCTCACGTTCGGCCAGCAGCGCCGAGATGTCGGAGAAGGCGAGGTCATGGGTCTTCCGCTGGAGCCGGCGGGAGATCATGTAGGCGACCAGGGCGCCGACGGCGAGGGCGCCGCCCGCGTAGGCGAGGAGCCCGGGGATCGCGTCGAGCAGCCGCTCGCGGACGCTGTCGTACTCGATGCCGACGGAGACCGCGCCGACGATCCGTCCGTCGTCGTCGCGCAAGGGCACCTTGCCCCGGGCCGAGCGGCCGAGCGTCCCGCTCTCGATACCCATCACATGCCTGCCGGCGAGCGCCTGACTGGGGTCGGTCGAGACGACCTCCCCGATCGCCGCCGGCTCGGTGTGGGACCAGCGCACCCCGCGCCGATCCATGATCACGACGTACTCGGCGCCGGTGCTGCGCCGGATCCGTTCCGCCTCGGCCTGGACGGGGCCGCCGGCGGACGGCTCCGAGGCGAGCAGGCTCGCGGCCACCCGCGGTGACGAGGTCGTCTCGGCGATGGCCAGCGCGCGGCGCATCGCCTGGTCGTCCAGCTGGGAGCTGAGCGGTGCCAGGAAGAGGCCGGTGGCCAGCACGGTGACACCGGTGGCGACGGCCAGCTGCATCAGCAGGACCTGTGCGAAGACCCGCCGCGGCCGGCCCAGCCGCCGCCATCTCGGGGACACGTCTGCGGGACCGGTCGATGCGGGGCTCATACGGATGCACGGTAGGCGTCCGGGACGGCCTCCGGGAATCCCCGACCCGGTGCCGCGCGCGGGGTGGGCCGCCGGACGCGGAGAGCTTCGCCCGCGGTCCCCGGCCCGGCCAGGCGTGTTGCGGAGCCCTCCTGGCTCGTGACGCCTGGCGCGCAGGCTCGCCGTGTTGTCGGAGTCGTCCGAGTGCGTCCGGTACGAGGACGATCCTCCGTCCTGCGATCGCACGCATCGCACGCATCGCACGCACCGGATGCCGCGGGCCCGAGCGGACCGGACCTGCGACGGCGGCCGGGTTCCGGCCACGCGTCCGGTGCCGCGGCAGGCCGCCGGCAAGGACGGGCCGGTTGCGCGGGACCGGCCGGGCATACCGCGATCCGGACCGGACGCCCCGCCGGACGCGCGGTGGTCAGGGCACCGGGCGCGGCGGACGGGGCCCGCTGTAGCGGCCGCTCGGCCGCATGCGCAGCGGCCGTTCCGCGTACTCCTCCAGAGCATGGGCGATCCAGCCCGCCGTGCGCGCGACCGCGAAGACCGTCTCCCCGGCCTCGGCCGCCATGCCCGCCGACACGGACAGCGTGGCCAGCGCCAGGTCGACATTGGCGTGCAGATCCGTCTGGCGTGCGGCGGTCGCCTCCACCTCGCGGGCGGCCGCCAGCGCGGGCCGGGCGTCCGGGATCTCCGACAGGGCGTCGAACAGGGCCTCGGCACGCGGATCCCGCGCCGGATAGAGGCGATGGCCGAGCCCCGGTACCCGCCGGCCCGCACGTAGATGGTCGGCGACGACCGGCGCCGCGCTGCCGCGCTCCAGTACCTCGGCGAGCATCCGGTGGGCGAGCCCGCTGGCCGCCCCGTGCAACGGACCGTCCAGCGCGCCGAGTCCGGCGGAGACCACGGCGTAGGGATGCGCCCGGGCGGAGGCGGCGACCCGCGCCGCGAGGGTGGAGGCCGCGAGATCGTGGTCGATCAGCAGCGACAGTGCCATGTCCAGGGCGCGCAGCGAGGTCTCGTCCGGCTGCCGCGCGGTCAGTCGTGACCAGAGGCGTCCGGCGAGCCGTTCCTCGCCGCGGAGGGCGGTGCCGACCACCGGCAGGGCGTCGACCAGTGTCGGGACGAGTGTGCGCCCGACGCCGGTCACGGCGGACGGACCGAGGTCGAAGCGGAGGGGGTCGGCTGCCGCCGCAGCGATGGCGGCCACCCGCAGCCGGTCCGTGGAACCGCTGTGCGCGGGCAGTGCCTCGACGGCCCGACGGGCCGCGGCGAAGGGTTCGGGCGGGGCGGTGAACCGGATGCCGCGCTCGAGGGTGCCCGTCCAGAGCCAGTCGGCGATCTCCTCGTAGTGGTACCGACGGGCGAGCTCGGTCGCGTCGACGCCGCGGAAGTAGTACCGGTCCGTGTCGATCAGCGTGATCCCGGTGCGGATCGCGGGCGTGCCGTCACCCCCGGCCGCGGTCTGCCGGCGGCCGCGGCGGACCAGCGCTTCGACCTCCTCCGCGTCGAAGGTGCTCCCGCGCCCGCCCGGGTCCCGCCGGCTGCCGAGTTGTCCGCGGCTGACGTACGCGTACACCGTCTCGGGCTTCACGCCGAGCCGTTCGGCCGCCTCGCGCGTGGTGAGCCGGTCGCCGTCCGGGCCCTGGTCCTGCTCAGTCATGAGGACACCGTACACAGCGCGCATCATATTGATTCAATCAATATTGACAGTGATCGAGTCAAGGATGGAGAGTCGAGTCAATCGAGGGAGGAACCATATGCTCAGCACCAATGGCGCGACCGTGCCTCTGGACGTACCGCGAGGCCTCGCGGGTGTCGTCGTCACCGACACCGAACTCGGCGACGTCCGGGGCCGGGAGGGCTTCTACCACTACCGCCAGTACTCGGCCGTGGAGCTCGCGGAGAGCCTCGGCTTCGAGGACGTATGGCATCTGATGTTCCACGGCCGGCTGCCGGACGCCGCCGAGCGCGAGGCGTTCCGCGCCGGGACGGCCGCCCTGCGCCCGCTGCCCGACGCGGTGCGCACCGCCCTGCCCGCCGTCGCCCGGACCTGCGCCCCCTCCGGACCGCTGGCCGGTCTGCGCACCGCGCTGTCCCTGCTGGGGGCCTCGGCCGGGTTCCGGCCGGTGTACGACCTCGGGCCCGAGGAGCGCCTGGCCGACGCCCTCGCGGCCAGCTCGGCCGTGCCCACCCTGCTCACGGCCCTGCACCGGCTGGGTCGGGGCCTGGAGCCGGTGGAACCGCGCGAGGACCTGCCGTACGCCGCCAACTACCTCTACATGCTGACCGGTTCGGAGCCCGACCCGGCCCGCGCGCGGGCCGTCGAACGCTATCTCGTCTCCACCGTCGACCACGGATTCAACGCCTCCACCTTCACCGCGCGGGTGATCACCTCGACCGGGGCCGACGTCGCGGCCTGTCTGGTCGGCGCGATCGGCGCCCTGTCGGGGCCGCTGCACGGCGGCGCGCCGAGCCGCGCCCTGGACACGCTGGACGCGATCGGCACCCCGGACCGCGCCGATGCCTGGATCAGGCAGCGCGTCCTCGCCGGGGAGCGGATCATGGGCTTCGGGCACCCCGTCTACCGCACCGAGGACCCCCGCTCCCGCATGCTGCGCTCCATCGCGGAGAGCTTCGGCGGCCCGCTGGTGGAGCTCGCCGTGGACGTCGAGGCGCGGGTCGAGGCGATCCTGGCGGAGCTGAAGCCGGGCCGGGAGCTGCACACCAACGTCGAGTTCTACGCGGGCGTCGTCATGGAGCTGTGCGGTCTGCCGCGGGAGATGTTCACCCCCACCTTCTGCGCGGCACGGGTCATCGGCTGGAGCGCCAACATCCTGGAGCAGGCCCGGGATTCCAAGATCATCCGACCCGCCGCGCGCTATGTGGGACCGAAGCCGCCGCAGCCCCTCCCGAAGGCATCCTGAACGGCCCGAGCCGTGCCCATATCCTGGGGACCGACGCACGAAAGCCGCAGGAGGTCCCGTCTTGAGCAGTCCGCAGATCCCCGTCGTCGTCCTCGCGGGCTTCCTGGGATCGGGCAAGACGACGCTGCTCAACCATCTGCTGCGAGCGAGCCGCGGCACCCGGATCGGCGCGATCGTCAACGACTTCGGGGCGATCGAGATCGATGCCATGACCGTGGCCGGCCAGCTGGGCGACTCCACGGTCTCCCTCGGCAACGGATGCCTGTGCTGCGCCGTCGACGCGAGCGAGCTGGACGACTTCCTGGACAGGCTCACCCGGCCCGCCGCCCGCCTCGATGTGATCGTCATCGAGGCGAGCGGGCTCGCCGAGCCCCAGGAACTGGTCCGGATGGTCCTCGCCAGTGAGAACGAGCGAGTCGTGTACGGCGGCCTCGTCGAGGTCGTGGACGCCGCCGAGTTCGACGCCACCCGGGAGCGGCACCCCGAGATCGAGCGGCATCTCGGGATCGCCGACCTGGTCGTGGTCAACAAGGCGGACCGGGTCGGCCCGGGAGTGCGGCAGCGCCTGAGGGAACGGATCACCTCACTGGCCCGCGGCGCCGCCGTGGTCGAGGCGACGTACGGACGCGTCGACCCCGAGCTGCTCTTCGAATGCCGTCCGCCCGGGGAGCGGGTGGGGCAGCTGTCCTTCGACGACCTCCACGAGGACGGCGAGAACGACGCCCGGGGCCACCACGAACATCTGCACGCGGCCTACGACACGGTGTCGTTCGAGACGTCCGAGCCTCTGCACCCGCGCAGACTGCTGGACTTCCTGGACTCACGGCCCGAAGGGCTGTACCGGATCAAAGGGTTCGTGGACTTCGGCGAGGCCGACCCCCGCAACCGCTACGCGGTCCACGCGGTGGGCCGCTTTCTGCGCTTCCACCCGGAGCCCTGGCCCGCCGACGGCACCGCGAAGGCCACCCGGCTCGTGCTCATCGGCTCGGGCACCGACGTGGGGGCGCTGCTCGGCCGGCTCGGCGCGGCCAGGACCACCGGCACCGACGACCGCCCGGAGGAGCACAGCATGTGGGGCGTGCTGCGTTACGTGCCCGAACAGCGGTGCGCCCCCGAGGAGCCGACCGGGGACTGACAGGCCCCGGTCGGCGCCACTTGCCGGTCCATCCCTTCCGCCCCGGGGCGGAAGGGATGCGGTCGCCCCAGTCGGGGACGGTCCGGAACACGGCCGCGGGCGGTTGTGCGCCTACGGCAGCGGGCCCGCCACCGCCGCGACCGGCTTGGCCAGCGGTGTGCCGGAGCCGTCCCGGCGCGGGTCGATCTCCGGAAGCTCGGCCGGCGATCCGTTCCTCTGCGCCGCCTGTGCCACGGTCGCACCCGCCCAGGCGAAGACCAGCTTGTCCTCACCCTTGAGGAAGCGCTGGCAGCGCACACCGCCGGTCGCCCGGCCCTTGCGCGGGTACTGGTCGAAAGGCGTCAGCTTCGCCGTCGTCACCGAGTCGTCCAGCGTCCCGGCGGCTCCCGCGGCCGTGAATACCACCGCCTCCGCGGCCGGGTCCACCGCGGTGAAGGAGATCACCTCGGCTCCCTCCGCGAGCTTGATTCCCGCCATGCCGCCCGCCGGCCTGCCCTGCGGCCGGACCTGCGACGCCTGGAAGCGCAGCAGCTGTGCGTCGGAGGTGATGAAGACCAGGTCCTCCTCGCCGGTGCGCAGTTCGGCGCCGCCGACGACCCTGTCGCCCTCCTTGAGCGCGATGACCTCGAGTTCGTCCTTGTTGGCCGGGTAGTCCGGCACCACCCGCTTGACCACGCCCTGCAGCGTGCCCAGCGCAAGACCCGGGGAGGACTCCTCCAGACCGGTCAGGCAGACGACCGTCTCGTCAGCCTCCAGCGACAGGAACTCCGAGACCTGGGCACCGCCCGAGAGGTTGGGAGCCTGGGCCGTCTCCGGGAGCTGCGGGAGGTCGACCACCGACAGCCGGAGCAGCCGCCCCGCCGAGGTGACGACGCCCACCTCGCCCCGTGCGGTCGCCCCGACCGAGGAGACGATCACGTCGTGCTTGGTACGCCTTCCCCCGTCCTCCGGCGGCTCGCCGGTGACCGTGCGCGCCAGCAGGCCCGTGGAGGACAGCAGCACCCGGCACGGGTCGTCCGCCACCTGCAGCGAGGCGGCCGGGGCCGGGGTGCCCGTGGACTCCAGCAGGACGGTACGCCGGGGGGTGCCGAACTTCTTGGCCACCGCGGCCAGTTCGGAGGAGACGAGCTTGCGCAGCTCCGCGTCCGACTCCAGGATCGTCGTCAGGTCGGCGATCTCGGCCTTGAGCTTGTCCCGCTCGGCCTCCAGCTCGATCCGGTCGAATCTGGTGAGCCGGCGAAGCGGCGTGTCCAGGATGTACTGGGTCTGGACGTCGCTGAGGGAGAAGCGCTCGATCAGCCGCTCCTTGGCCTGGGCGGCGTTCTCGCTGGAGCGGATGAGGCGGATGACCTCGTCGATGTCGAGCAGCGCGACGAGCAGTCCCTCGACCAGGTGCAGGCGGTCCCGCTTCTTCCCGCGGCGGAACTCGCTGCGTCGGCGAACCACGTCGAAGCGGTGGTCCAGATAGACCTCCAGCAGCTCCTTGAGGCCCAGCGTCAGCGGCTGGCCGTCGACGAGCGCCACGTTGTTGATGCCGAAGGACTCCTCCATCGGCGTCAGCTTGTACAACTGCTCGAGGACGGCCTCGGGGATGAAACCGTTCTTGACCTCGACCACCAGGCGCAGCCCGTGCTCGCGGTCCGTGAGGTCCTTGACGTCGGCGATGCCCTGCAGCTTCTTCTGGCCGACCAGGTCCTTGATCTTGGAGATCACCTTCTCCGGGCCGACGCTGAACGGCAGTTCGGTGACGACGAGTCCCTTCCGGCGCGCCGTCACGTCCTCCACCGTGACCGTGGCACGGATCCTGAACGTACCGCGGCCGGTCTCGTACGCGTCCCTGATCCCGGACAGGCCGACGATCCGGCCGCCGGTCGGCAGGTCGGGGCCCGGCACATGACGCATCAGCGTCTCCAGGTCCGCGCCCGGGTGCCTGATCAGATGACGGGCGGCCGCGATCACCTCGCCCAGGTTGTGGGGCGGCATGTTCGTCGCCATCCCGACCGCGATCCCGGACGCGCCGTTCACCAGCAGGTTCGGGTACGCGGCCGGCAGCGCCAGGGGTTCCTGCTCCTGGCCGTCGTAGTTCGGCGCGAAGTCGACCGTGTCCTCGTCGATGGACTCGGTCATCAGGCTCGTCGCGTCGGCCATCCGGCACTCGGTGTAACGCATCGCCGCCGGAGGGTCGTCATTGCCCAGGGAACCGAAGTTCCCGTGGCCGTCGACCAGCGGCAGCCGCATGGAGAAGGGCTGGGCCATGCGCACCAGGGCGTCGTAGATCGACGCGTCACCGTGCGGGTGGAGCTTTCCCATCACCTCGCCCACGACCCGGGCGCACTTCACGTAGCCCCGGTCGGGGCGCAGCCCCATCTCGTTCATCTGGTACACGATCCGGCGGTGCACCGGCTTCATGCCGTCGCGGGCGTCGGGCAGGGCGCGGGAGTAGATCACCGAGTACGCGTACTCGAGGAAGGAGCCCTGCATCTCGTCGACGACGTCGATGTCGAGGATCCTCTCCTCGAAGTCGTCGGGCGGCGGCGTCTTCGTGCTGCGGCGGGCCATCGCTGCTGCGGCTCCTTCACCAACATGAACCATGAACGGGATCTGACGCCGACCATTGTGGACCGTCGCGCCGACAACGCGGACCGCGACCCGGAACCGGGAGTGGAAGCCGCGGGAACTTCGCCGCTTACCTGCACGGTTTGCATACAGTGGCAGGACATCCTGCAACGCGATCGAAGGGACCACATGCCCATGGGTCACACGGCCACAGCCCGGGCCGGCTCCGGAGGCCTGACAGCGACCGAGCACCGCCTGGCCAACGGCCTGCGCGTGGTGCTCTCGGAGGACCGCCTGACCCCGGTCGCCGCGGTGTGCCTCTGGTACGACGTCGGCTCCCGTCACGAGGTCGAGGGCCGCACCGGCCTGGCCCACCTGTTCGAGCACCTGATGTTCCAGGGCTCCGCCCAGGTGCCGGGCAACGGCCACTTCGAGCTGGTGCAGGGCGCCGGTGGGTCGCTGAACGGCACCACGAGCTTCGAGCGCACCAACTACTTCGAGACCATGCCCGCCCACCAGCTCGAGCTCGCGCTGTGGCTGGAGGCCGACCGCATGGGCTCCCTGCTGGCCGCCCTCGACGACGAGTCCATGGAGAACCAGCGGGACGTCGTCAAGAACGAGCGCCGCCAGCGCTACGACAACGTTCCGTACGGCACCGCGTTCGAGAAGCTGACCGCGCTCGCCTACCCCGAGGGCCACCCCTACCACCACACCCCGATCGGCTCGATGGCCGACCTGGACGCGGCGACGCTGGAGGACGCGCGGAACTTCTTCCGCACCTACTACGCGCCGAACAACGCGGTGCTGTCCGTCGTCGGCGACATCGACCCGGAGCAGACGCTCTCCTGGATCGAGAAGTACTTCGGGTCCATCCCCATGCACGACGGCAAGCAGCCGCCGCGCGACGGTTCGCTCCCGGAGGTCATCGGTGAGCAGCTGCGGGAGGTCGTGGAGGAGGAGGTTCCGGCCCGGGCACTCATGGCCGCGTACCGTCTGCCGCACGACGGCACCCGTGAGGCCGACGCAGCCGACCTGGCTCTGACGGTCCTCGGCGGCGGCGAGTCGTCCCGGCTGCACAACCGGCTCGTCCGCCGCGACCGCACGGCCGTCGCCGCCGGCTTCGGCCTGCTCCGCCTGGCCGGCGCCCCCTCGCTGGGCTGGCTGGACGTGAAGACGTCCGCGGGCGTCGAGGTCCCCGACATCGAGGCGGCGGTCGACGACGAGCTGGCCCGCTTCGCCGCGGAGGGGCCCACGGCGGAGGAGATGGAGCGGGCCCAGGCCCAGCTCGAGCGCGAGTGGCTGGACCGCCTCGGTACCGTCGCCGGCCGCGCCGACGAGCTGTGCCGGTACGCCGTGCTGTTCGGCGACCCGCAGCTGGCGCTCACCGCCGTCCAGCGGGTGCTCGACGTCACCGCCGAGGAGGTGCAGGCCGTCGCCAAGGCCCGGCTGCGCCCGGACAACAGGGCCGTGCTCGTGTACGAGCCCGTCGCGCGAGCCGACGCCGGGAACGCCGAGGACAACGACGACGCAGAGGGGACGGACCAGTGACCGACGCTGCCGTGACCATGGACCTCCATCCGCAGCCGCAGCCCGGCGAGGCCAGGCCCTGGGCCTTTCCCGCCCCCGAGCGGGGCACGCTCGGCAACGGGCTGACCGTGCTGCGCTGCCACCGTCCCGGACAGCAGGTCGTGGCCGTGGAGATCTTCCTCGACGCTCCGCTGGACGCCGAGCCCGAGGGGCTGGACGGTGTCGCCACGATCATGGCCCGCGCACTGTCCGAGGGCACGGACAAGCACTCGGCCGAGGAGTTCGCCGCGGAGCTGGAGCGCTGCGGCGCCACGCTCGACTCGCACGCCGACCACCCGGGGGTGCGGATCTCCCTGGAGGTGCCGGTCTCGCGGCTGCCGAAGGCCCTCGGCCTGCTCGCCGAGGCGCTGCGCGCCCCGCTGTTCGCCGACAGCGAGGTCGAGCGGCTCGTGCGCAACCGGCTGGACGAGATCCCCCACGAGACGGCGAACCCGGCCCGCCGGGCGGCGAAGGAGCTCTCCCGGCAACTGTTCCCGCCGTCCTCACGGATGTCGCGGCCGCGGCAGGGCACGGAGGAGACCGTCGAGCGCATCGACTCCGCCGCGGTCCGGGCCTTCTACGAGGCGCACGTCCGCCCGGCCACGGCCACGGTCGTGGTCGTCGGTGACCTCGAAGGGGTGGACCTGGACGCCGTGCTGACCGACACGCTCGGCGCCTGGACGGGCGACTCGGCCGAGAGCCGCCCGATGCCGCCGATCACCGCCGACGACACGGGCCGCGTCGTCATCGTCGACCGACCCGGCGCCGTGCAGACCCAGTTGCTGATCGGCCGGATCGGCCCCGACCGTCACGACCGGGTCTGGCCCGCCCAGGTCCTGGGCACGTACTGCCTCGGCGGCACGCTCACCTCGCGCCTGGACCGCGTGCTGCGCGAGGAGAAGGGCTACACCTACGGCGTACGGGCCTTCGGCCAGGTGCTGCGTTCGGACACCCCGGCGTCGCCGGGCGGGGCCTCCGGCGCCTCGATGCTCGCCATCAGCGGCTCGGTCGACACCCCGCACACCGGTCCCGCTCTCGCCGACCTCTTCGAGGTGCTGCGCGTCCTCGCAGCGGAGGGCCTGACGGACACGGAGCGCGATGTCGCCGTGCAGAACCTGGTGGGCGTGGCGCCGCTGAAGTACGAGACGGCCGCCTCCGTGGCGGGCACGCTGGCCGACCAGGTCGAGCAGGGGCTCCCGGACGACTACCAGGCCCAGTTGTACGCGCGGCTGGCCGGGACCGGCACGGTGGAGGCGACCGCCGCGGTCGTCAACGCCTTCCCCGTGGACCGGCTCGTCACGGTCCTCGTCGGGGACGCCTCCGAGATCGAGGAGCCCGTCCGGGCGCTCGGAATCGGTGAAGTGACCGTTGTCACGGGCTGATTGACCGCCCGCGCTCCGGGGCACGTCTACGGGCCTCGTCGGTTTCACGCCGGCGGGGCCCGTTCACGTACCCGGAACGGCCTCCCCCTATGTCCGGTTTGATGGGGAGGAGTGGTGTCTGCCCTGTGGCGTGCACTACAAAGATCCGTGTCTGTTTGGTGATTGGGCGAAGATCGGCTTAGCGTCTTCTGCGCTGTCCGCCAATTGCACGCGCCGCACCCGCGGCATCGGGCAGCCATCGCCGAGTCCCCGTCCGGCGCGAGCCTGGGGAGCCGGGGACCCATATGTCCCCTGGGGTGAATCGGGTGCCTTCGCCGCCGCGCGGAGGGGCCCGTAGGAGACCTTCCTGCTCCGAACCCGTCAGCTAACCCGGTAGGCGAGAAGGAAGGAAAGGATCAGCCACTTCATGGCGTTCACCCGTGCCACCGGGAAGCACCGTGGTCCGAGCCGCCTGTCGCGCAAGAGCGCGGGCGTCGCCTCCGTCGCGGCCATCGCCACCACCGGCGTCATCGGCACTCTCGCCTCCCCGGCCTTCGCCGCCGAGGCCGACGTCTCCGCCCCCGTCGAGGACACCGGCCTGACCCAGGCCGTCGCAGCCGACTCGCTCGCCGAACAGATCGACGCCCAGGCGGAGGCCCAGCAGCAGGAGGCCGCCCTGGTCGCCGCCCAGGAGAAGGCCGAGGCCGAGGCCAAGCGCAAGGCCGAGATCCGGGTGAAGGCCGCCCGTGACGCCGCGGAGCGTGCCGCCCGTGAGGCCGAGCGCAAGCGGCTGATGACGTACACGCTCCCGGTCGCCGGCTCCTATGTGAGCACCGACTACCACGCCGGGGGCGCCCAGTGGTCGTCCGGCAGCCACACCGGCGTCGACTTCCACGCCGCCTCCGGCACCGAGGTCGTCGCCGTCGGCATGGGCACCGTCGTGGAGGCCGGCTGGGGCGGCGCCTACGGCAACAACGTCGTCCTGCGCATGCACGACGGCACCTACACGCAGTACGGACACCTGTCCTCGATCAGCGTCTCGGTCGGCCAGCAGGTCACTCCGGGTCAGCAGATCGGCCTCTCCGGATCGACCGGGAACTCCTCCGGTCCGCACCTCCACTTCGAGGCCCGCACCGGCGAGGACTACGGCTCGGACATCGACCCGGTCTCGTACCTCCGCTCGCACGGTGTCCGCGTCTGACGCGCACTCGCCTCCGGCCCCGGCTCCCCTCCGAGCCGGGGCTTTCGGCGTATTCAGGCCAAAAGATATCCATGAATTACCATGGGTCTTCGGAAATTCCGGCCACCTGCCATAGAGTCACCGAAACAGACGTCGCTCGACGGGGTTTCGCGGCGATTAAAGCGGAGGTTCGGTATGCGCATTCCCGCGCGCTCGGTGTGCACGGCGATCCGCGACGACATCGTCTCCGGTGTGTTCGAGCGCGGCAGCCGCCTCACCGAGGAGCAGCTGGCGCGACGCTACGGCGTCTCGCGCGTCCCGGTCCGGGAGGCGCTGCGCACCCTTGAGTCGGAGGGTTTCGTCGTCACCCGCAGGCACGCCGGAGCGTGCGTGGCCGAGCCCACCGAGCAGGAGGCCGCCGACCTGCTGGAGATCCGGCTGCTGCTGGAGCCCCTGGGTGCAGCCCGGGCCGCCCAGCGGCGCACCGAGGCGCACCTCAAGGTGTTGCGCGGGCTGGTCAGACTCGGTCAGGACCGGGCCAGGCGCGGTCAGGGCGAGGACCTGCGCTCGCTCGGCGCCTGGTTCCACGAGACCCTGGCCCAGGCGTGCGGGAGCCCGGGGCTCACCGCGTTGCTGACCCAGCTCCGGTACAAGATCGCGTGGATGTACGCGGTCGAGCGGCCCGTCCGTCCCGTCGAGGCGTGGGCGGAGCACGGGGCGATCGTGGACGCGGTGGCGCGCGGCGACGCCGAGCGTGCCCGCGCGCTCACCGCGCTGCACGCCGAGCGGACGACGAGTGCGCACCGGCTGCGGATCCCCGCAGGCGTGAGGGTTTCGCAACATTCCGTAAACACGGCGGGTGACCGCACTTAACATTCGCGCCGTATACAAAGAGGGACATTGCGTGCCGGGGGCTTTTCCTGCTGCCGAAGAAACAGCCAGGACTAATTCCGGGGGGAAATGTGCGGGCCTCGGTGCCGGAAATCTCCGGCACCGAGGCCCGCACATGAATTCATCGGTTTCAGACGGTCTCAGGAAGCTCCTCGAGGCCCTCGGCCACGAGCTTCGCCAGACGCTCCAGGGCGGCTTCCGCGCCCTCCGCGTCCGAGGCGAGCACGATCTCCTCGCCGCCCTGCGCGCCGAGGCCGAGCACCGCGAGCATCGAGGCGGCGTTGACCGGGGTGCCACCGGCCTTGGCGATCGTGACCGGAACGCCGGAAGCCGTGGCGGCACGAACGAAGATGGACGCGGGGCGGGCGTGCAGGCCCTCGGCCCAGCCGACATTGACGCGGCGCTCAGCCATGGTGGTGCCCTTCGAGTCTCAGCGGGAAGCGTTGGCGGGTTGTCTAGACCAGTCTCTCATGGGGTGCGGAGTACCCGGCCACCGGCCCCGGCCCGTGCGGGGCCGGGATCGGCCCTCCCAGCCTGCCCTCGCACTTCGGGGAACGCGACCCGTGCCGGAGCCTTACCCTTGCCCCATGCAGACCCCGTCGGATCACGCCTACCCCGACCACTGGGAAGCCGACGTGGTGCTGCGTGACGGTGGCACCGCGCACATCAGGCCCATCACCACCGAGGACGCCGAGCGGCTCGTCAGTTTCTACGAACAGGTCTCGGACGAGTCCAAGTACTACCGGTTCTTCGCACCCTACCCACGGCTGTCTGCCAAGGACGTGCACCGGTTCACGCACCACGACTACGTGGACCGGGTGGGTCTCGCGGTGACCGTCGGCGGCCAGTTCATCGCGACCGTCCGCTACGACCGCATCAACGCGCAGGGCCTGCCGGCGTCCGCCCCGGCGGACGAGGCCGAGGTCGCCTTCCTGGTGCAGGACGCCCACCAGGGTCGGGGTGTCGCCTCCACCCTGCTGGAACACATCGCGGCCGTCGCGCGGGAGCGCGGGATCAGACGGTTCGCGGCGGAGGTGCTGCCCGCCAACAACAAAATGATCAAGGTTTTCACCGACGCCGGATACACCCAGCGGCGCAGCTTCGAGGACGGCTCCGTCCACCTCACGCTCGACCTCGAACCGACGGCCCGGTCCCTCGCGGTCCAGCGCGCCCGAGAACAGCGGGCCGAGGCCCGCTCCGTCCAGCGCCTCCTGGCACCCCGCTCGGTCGCGGTGATCGGCGCCGGTCGTGCCCCCGGCGGGGTGGGCCGAGCCGTCCTGCGGAATCTGGTCGACGCCGGGTACACCGGGCGCACGTACGCGGTGAACCGTTCGCTGGTCCTCGACATGGACGAGATCGACGGGGTCGCCGCCCACCGCTCGGTGGGGGAGATCGTCGCGGCGACCGGCGAGCCCGTGGACCTGGCGGTCGTCGCCGTCCCCGCCGAACGCGTGCCCGAGGTCGTCGCCGACTGCGGCGAGCACGGCGTGCAGGGACTCGTCGTGCTCGCCGCGGGGTACGCGGAGAGCGGCCCGGAAGGGCTGGAACGGCAGCGTGAACTGGTACGCCAGGCGCGCTCGTACGGCATGCGGATCATCGGGCCGAACGCGTTCGGGATCATCAACACCGCGGACGGCGTGCGGCTCAACGCCTCACTCGCGCCGGAGTCGCCCGCGCGCGGCCGGACCGGGCTGTTCACCCAGTCCGGCGCCATCGGCATAGCACTCCTCAGCGGACTGCACCGGCGGGGCACCGGGCTGTCGTCGTTCGTCTCCGCGGGCAACCGGGCCGACGTGTCCGGCAACGACATCCTCCAGTACTGGTACGACGACCCGGACACCGACGTCGTCCTGCTCTACCTCGAATCGATCGGCAACCCGCGGAAGTTCACCCGGCTCGCGCGGCGCACGGCGGAGGTGAAACCCGTGGTCGTGGTGAAGGGCGCCCGGCACACCGGCAGCGCTCCGCCGGGACACGCGGTGCCGACGACCCGGGTGCCGCACGCGACGGTCTCGGAGCTGCTGAGGCAGGCCGGGGTGATCCGCGTCGACACCGTCACCGAGCTCGTCGACGCCGGGGCGCTGCTGGCGAGCCAGCCGCTGCCCGCGGGGCCCCGGGTGGCCATCCTGGGCAACTCCGAGTCGCTGGGCCTGCTGACGTACGACGCCTGCCTGACGGAAGGGCTGCGGCCGCTGCGGCCGCGCGACCTGACGACGGCCGCGACGCCGGACGACTTCTGCGAGGCGCTGGCCGGGGCGCTGCGGGACGAGGCGTGCGACGCGGTCGTCGTCAACGCGATCCCGTGGGTCGGGGAGAACGGCGTCACCGAGTCCGGCGACGGCGAGGTCCTCGCGGCGGCCCTCCGTGCGGCGACGGCCTCCGCACCGTCGAAGCCCGTGCTCGTCGTCCACGTCGAACTCGGCGGACTCGCCGACGCCCTCGCCGCGGCGAGCAGCTCGGCCCCGGCCTCCCCGCACCGCGGCCCCGACAACGCGGCCGACCCCGGGCCGGCTGCGGACCCGGGACCGGCGCCCGCGGGCGCGGCGCCGCACCCCGGCCCGCGCACCCCGTCCGAAGTGGGCACTACCGTGCCTGCGCCTGGCGCCCGGGTCCGTGCGAGTGGTTCCCCGACAGCCCGCGGTCCGTGGCCCGGTCAGGCCGGCCCGGACGGCGAGGGCCCGCCCAGGGGGGTTTCCGCCACAGCGGCGCCCGGGGTACCGGCGTCGGTGCCCGGAGCGGGTGCCCGCGCCGGAGCCGCGCGGACCGCAGGTGACGGCGACCCCGCGGCCGCCCGCGGGGAGGCCGCCCGCATCCCCGCCTATCCCGCCGCCGAACGGGCCGTGCGCGCCCTGGCCGAGGCCGTGCGGTACGCCCAGTGGCGCCGGGACGCGGCGGAGCCCGGGAAGGTGCCGGAGTACGACGACATCGACGAGGGCGGTGCGGCCGGGCTCATCCAGGGCCTGCTCGACGCCGCCCCCGGCGAGCGAGGGTTCACCCTGCCCGAGGACGACGCGCGGAGGCTGCTGGAGCGCTACGGCATCCCCGTCGTCCCCGTGCTCGCCGCCCCCGACGCGGAAGCCGCCGCCAGGGCCGCCGCCCGGCTCGGCTGCCCGGTCGCCCTCAAGACGACCGCGCCGCACCTGCGCCACCGCCCCGACCTCGGCGGCGTACGCCTCGACCTGGCCGACGAGCGCCAGGTCCGCCAGGCGTACGCGGAGTTGACGGAGAGCCTCGGCAAGCCGGAGGAGCTCCAGCCCGTGGTGCAGCCGATGGTGCCGCGAGGAGTGGACACCGTCGTGCGGGCCGCGATCGACCCGGCCGTGGGCGCCGTGCTGTCCTTCGGTCTCGCGGGCCCCGCCACGGACCTGCTCGGCGACACGGCCCACCGTCTCGTCCCCGTCACCGACCGCGACGCGGCGGGCATCATCCGGTCCGTCCGGACCGCCCCGCTCCTCTTCGGCTGGCGCGGCTCCGCGCCCGTCGACACCGCCGCGCTGGAGGATCTGCTGCTGCGCGTCTCGCGGCTCGTCGACGACCACCCGGAAGTCGTCGGCGTCGGCCTCGAACCAGTCGTGGTCGCCCAGCACGGCCTGTCCGTGCTCGGGGCCTCCGTACGGCTCGCCCCGCCGCCGCCCCGTACCGACCTGGGCCCGAGGACCCTCCCGAGCTACTGAACCGGCGGGTCCCCGGGTTGCGGGCCGGGCGGTCCGGAGCGCACTCCAGGGTCCCCGGGCCCCGTAGGATGGAGCCCATGGCGAAGACCGGTACGACGACCCAGGGGCTGCGCGCGGCGATCGAGCGCAGCGGCTACTACCCGGCTCTCGTGGCCGAAGCGGTGGAGGCCGCGGTGGGCGGCGAGCAGATCTCGTCGTACCTGGTGCACCAGGAGACCACCTTCGACTCCAACGAGGTGCGCCGCCATGTGACCGTCCTCGTGCTGACCGGCACCCGCTTCATCGTGAGCCACACGGACGAGCAGGCGGCCGACAGCAGCTCCCCGACCCCCTACGCGACGACCTCCACCGAGTCGGTGAAGCTCCCGAGGATCTCCTCCGTGGTGGTCAGCCGCGTCGTGGCCAACCCCGAGTCGTACACCCCGGGCACCCCGCCCCGTGAGGTCGTCCTCACCATCGGCTGGGGCGCGGTCTCCCGCATCGACCTGGAGCCCGCCGCCTGCGGCGACCCCAACTGCGATGCCGACCACGGCTACACCGGCAGCTCCACCGCGGACGACCTCAGCCTGCGGGTCAGCGAGGCCGGTGACGGGCCCGAGGCGGTCCGCCAGACGCTCGCCTTCGCCCAGGCGCTGTCCGAGGCGACGGCCGCCACGGCGGCTACCCGCTGATGGTCCGTCCCGACTGGCCCGAGGACGTCGTCCCGCTCGACCTGGACACGGCTCCCGTCCCCGCCTACGGCACGGCCTCACTGGCCGATCTGCTGCCGACGCTCGCCGCCGGGCAGGGGGTTCCGGGGCTTCGCCCCGCCATTGCGGAGCTCACGCCCGCGGACCGCAACTGCGTCTTCCTGATCGACGGACTCGGCTGGGAGCAACTGCAGGCCCACCCCGAGGACGCGCCATACCTCACCTCGCTCCTCGGCGGCTCCCTCGGCGGCACCGGCCGGCCGCTGACGGCCGGATTCCCGGCCACCACGGCCACCTCGCTGGCCTCCTTCGGCACCGGACTGCCGCCCGGTGCGCACGGCCTGCCCGGGTACACCGCCCGCAATCCGGAGACCGGCGAGCTGATGAACCAGCTGCGCTGGAAGCCGTGGACCTCGCCGCGCGTCTGGCAGCCGTACCCGACGGTCTTCCAGCTCGCCGACGAGGCCGGAGTGCACACCGCACAGGTGTCGTCCCCCACGTTCCGGGACACCCCGCTCACCAAGATCGCGCTGAGCGGCGGAACGTTCCACGGCAGGCTCACCGGCGAGGAGCGGATGGACTTCGCCGCGGAGCAACTCGCCGCGGGGGACAGGTCGCTCGTGTACACGTACTACAGCGAGCTGGACGGCAAGGGCCACCGCTTCGGCATCGACTCCGACGCCTGGCGCGGCCAGTTGATGTACGTGGACCGTCTCGTCCAGCGGCTCGCCGAGCAGTTGCCGCCCCGCGCCGCCCTGTACGTCACCGCCGACCACGGCATGATCGACATCCCGTTCGGCGAGGAGTCGCGGATCGACTTCGACGAGGACTGGGAGCTACGTGCCGGCGTCGCCCTGCTCGGCGGCGAGGGCCGGGCCCGCCACGTCTACGCCGTCCCCGGCGCCGAGGCCGATGTGCTCGCCGTCTGGCGCGAGGTCCTCGGCGACCGGTTCTGGATCGCGAGCCGGGACGAGGCCGTCGCGGCGGGCTGGTTCGGCCCGCGGACCGACGAGCGCGTCTACCGGCGCATCGGGGACGTGGTCGCCGCCGCCCACGACGACGTCGTGATCACCGCCTCGGTCAACGAGCCCCACGAGTCGGCCATGGTCGGCATGCACGGCTCGATGACCCCCGTCGAACAGCTCGTCCCCCTGCTCGAAGTACGCTCCTGACGTCCGGCCGCCCCGACCGCGTCCCCACGCAGCAACTGAAAGGCTGTCACGTCCTCATGCCCGAGCTGGTGTTCTTCTCCGGAACGATGGACTGCGGAAAGAGCACCCTCGCTCTTCAGATCGAGCACAACCGGTCCGCCCGGGGGCTGCAGGGCATGATCTTCACCCGTGACGACCGGGCGGGCGAGGGCAAGCTGTCGTCCCGGCTGGGACTGGTGACGGACGCCATCGAGGCCGCCGACGGCTTCGACTTCTACGCCTACCTCGTCGCCCATCTCTCCAGGGGCGGACGCTGCGACTACGTGATCGCGGACGAGGCGCAGTTCCTCGCACCGGAGCAGATCGACCAGCTGGCGCGGGTCGTGGACGACCTCCGGCTCGACGTGTTCGCGTTCGGCATCACGACGGACTTCCGGTCCAAGCTGTTCCCCGGGTCGCAGCGGCTGGTGGAGCTGGCCGACCGGGTCGAGGTGCTGCAGGTCGAGGCACTGTGCTGGTGCGGGGCCCGCGCCACCCACAACGCCCGCACGATCGGCGGGGAGATGGTCGTCGAAGGTGCCCAGGTCGTCGTCGGCGACGTGAACCAGTCGCTGGACGAGATCGGCTACGAGGTGCTGTGCCGGCTGCATCACCGGCGGCGCACGACCGCCGCCTCCGCGCGGGCCGCGGCGCTGTCGCCCGACGTGCTGCCCGTGGCCGCCGACTGAGAGCGGACGCCGTCGGCGCACCCCGCGGGGGCCGGCGGGAGGGGCGTAGCGCCGCCGGGGACGCACACCGTGTCATCGAGTGGAAGCGGGCTCCGGGAGGGGCGTACCCCACCCGGGATGCGCGCCACGGCGTCCGGCGGGGAGCGGGCTCCCGGCACGCTCGCGACGGTGGCGGGCTCCGCCACGGTCCCGGCTCAGGGGCCTCCCGCGGCAACCCATCCCACGGCACGTCGGACAAGCCCGGTCCAGGCGGGGCCGGCCGCGGGCGGCGCCCCCGGAGGAGGCGGGCTCGGCCCGCGACGGCCCGCCCGGGTCAGTCCCGCCGTGAGGTCCGCACGACGGTGAGGACCGCGCCCTCGGGGTCGGCCACCGTCGCCTGCCGTCCGCTCGTGCCCGCGTGCGGTTCACGCACGACGTGGCCGCCCAGATCCACCACCGTGGCCGCGATCGCGTCGGGGTCCTCGACCTCGAAGTAGGTCATCCAGTGCGAGCCCCTGTCCCGCGGCAGCGCGGGGCCCACCCCGTGGACCGAGGCCACCGGGCGGTCGTCCAGGCGCAGTGTCAACCGGTCGGAGCCGGCCGGGAGCGCGGGCGCGAGGTCGTAGCCGAAGACCGACTCGTAGAACTTGCCGACCGCCGACGTCTCCCGTGTCATCAGCTCGTTCCACACGGGTGTGCCGTGGGTGCCGAAGAGAGCGGTGCCCGTGTGCGCCGCGGCCTGCCAGGCGCCGAAGACCGCGCCCTCCGGGTCGGCGGCGATGACGAGTCGTCCCGCGTCCGCCGCGTCGAGCGGTCCGACCCCGATCGTGCCGCCGCACATCCTGATCTGCTCGGCGGTCTCGTCGACGTCGTCCGAGGCCATGTACGGCGTCCACGCGATCGGCAGATGGCGGTCCGCCGGGAGCCGGCCGATGCCGGCCACCTCCTTGCCGTCGAGCAGCGCCCGGACGTACGGGCCGAGTTGCTGCGGCCCGGGGAGGAAATCCCAGCCGAACAGCTCCCGGTAGAAGTCCTGCGTCGCATCGAGTCCGTGCACCATGAGGCTCACCCAGCAGGGCTCGCCGGGTCTGCGCCGAGTCGCCTCGGTCGTCATCGTCACTCTCTCCTCGGACCATCGTCGTCGTGGCCGTGCGGGGGACCGGCGGCCGTCGTGGGGGACGGCCCTCACCCCGTGCAGATGCTCGCACCACCGGGCGTGCCGCGCGGCACGGCCGCGCCGCTGCTCCCGGGGATCCCCCGGGGAAGGATGCCCGTTCCCGCATCTTCCATCCTCGGTGCGGCCATTGACGTCGCTGCCGGGGGCCCGGCGGGCCCTTGCGCGAAGATGGCGTCATGAAGCCCATCATCACCGCTACCGAACTCGCCGGCGAGTCAGCCGGTCAGCGGCCTCCGGTGCTGCTCGACGTCCGCTGGCAGCTCACCTCGGCCAAGGCCGCCGGTGCCGCACCCTTCGACGGCCGGGCCGCCTACGACGCCGGTCACATCCCCGGGGCCGTGTACGTCGACCTCGACTCCGAACTGGCGGGACCGCCCGGGCGGGGCGGGCGGCATCCGCTGCCGGACATGGAGACCTTCGGCGCGGCGATGCGCCGCGCGGGCGTGTCGGGTGGTGCCCCGGTCGTCGTCTACGACGGGGGACAGGGCTGGGGCGCGGCGCGGGCGTGGTGGCTGCTGCGTTGGGCGGGACACCCGGACGTCCGTGTCCTGGACGGGGGTCTCGCGGCATGGGACGGTCCGTTGAGCACGGACGATCCTCCCGCGGCACCGGGAGACTTCACGCCCGTGCCCGGCGGCCTGCCGCTGCTCGACGCGGACGGTGCGGCGGCCCTCGCCCGGTCCGGACTCCTGCTGGACGCCCGGGCCGCCGAGCGCTACCGGGGCGACGTCGAGCCGATCGACCCCGTCGGCGGGCACATCCCCGGCGCGGTCTCGGCTCCGACCACGGAGAACGTCTCGGAGGGCGCCACCACCTTCCTCTCCCGCGAGGAACTGGCCGCCCGCTTCAAGCGACTGGGCGCCGCGGACGCCCCCGAGGTGGGTGTCTACTGCGGCTCCGGGGTCTCCGGCGCCCACGAGGTCCTGGCTCTGGCGATCGCCGGGATCCCGGCGGCGCTCTATGCCGGTTCCTGGTCTCAGTGGTGCTCCGACCCCACCCGGCCGGTCGCGACGGGCCCCGACCCGCAGTAGCGGGCAGGGGGCGGGACCGGCACCGGTGGCCCGGGCGAGGAGCTGTGTCCGACGCGTGGGTCCTCCCCTCGGTTCGCCCGGCCGAGGGAGGACCCGGGGCGCCGGATCGACCTCGTGGTGGGTCTGCTCGCTCGATCCGGCAAGGCCGCGAGCCGCCGTGCCGGGCGTCGCGACGGGGCGAGCGTCGCCCGGTGCGGCACCGGGGAGCGGCGGAGGGCCCGTAAGGGCACGGGGAGCGGAGGGCTCATACGGAAACCCGTGAGCCCTCCGCCGGTGATGGCCCGAAGGGGCTACTCCTGCTTCTTCCGGCGGGTGCCGAACACGATCTCGTCCCAGCTCGGCACCGCCGCGCGGCGGCCGGGGCGGACACCGTCGGCCTCGGCCTGCCGGTCCGTGGTTCCGGTGAGGCGATCGCGGTGGCCGGCGACCGAACGCGGCATCAGGACGTCCGCGTACGCCGAGCCGGCGCCGGCGGACGCCGCGGGGGCGGGGGGCTCCTCGACCCCGGGTTCCGGGACGGGCTCGACGGCCGGCGTCTCCGTGGCCGGCCGCTCCGGGACGACGAGGTCGCCGCGGAAGCTCGGGACCGCCTCCAGCAGGCTGGTCAGCGAGTCCCGCTCGGTCTCCTCGGCCTCGGGCTCCGGCGCCGGTAGCTGCGCGGGGCGGTCCGGGGCGCGGTCGAGCGGCCGGTCCCGGGGAAGCCGGGCGATGCGCGGGACGAAGGGGAAGCTCGGTTCATGGGCGACGCCGATGGCGTCGTCCGTCTCCCCGATCAGCGCCCGGGCCTCGTCGTCGACGGCCTGGACCAGCCGGCGCGGCGGGTCGTACGTCCAGCTCGCCGAGTGCGGTTCTCCCGCCACCCGGTAGACCAGCAGCACTTCCCAGGTGCCGTCGTCGCGCCGCCAGGAGTCCCACTGGACGGTGTCCTTCTCGGCACCCCGCAGCAGCAGGCGCTCCTGCACGGCCTCGCCGAGCTGCGGGCCGGTGTTCTCCCCGGGACGGCGAACGGGCGTCTTGCGCGCACGCTCCGCCATGAACGCGCGTTCCGCGAGGACGGGCCCCTCGAACCGGCGCACCCGTTCCACGGGAATGCCGGCGAGCTGGGCGACCTCCTCCGCGGATGCGCCCGCTCGTATACGCGCCTGGATATCGCGCGGGCGGAGGTGGCTCTCGACCTCGATCTCGATCTGGCCGAGGCGCGCGCGGTCGTTGCGGACGGCGGCGCGCAGCCGTTCATCAATCGGAAGCGTGTACTCCGTGCTGTCCGCAGCCTTCAGCACCAGTCGTGTGCCGTCGTTTGAGACGGCCACGACACGCAGTTCGGGCATGGGGACCTCCCGGGTGGTGCCTGCCGACGTCACGTGCGTCGCTGCTTCCGCTAGTCGAGTGTGGCCTGCCCGGGTGCAGCCTGCCACAACCTTGCCGAGTTGCCCGGCGTGTCGGGCACGGGCCCTGGATCGCCGTTATGGCACGGTTACCTGTTTGCAACGCTGGGTGACGAGCATCGCCACCCCTTACAGCAGGCGACCGCGCGGTGCCACGGCGCCGCCGGTTCGAGTGCCGCTTTCGGCCCCCTGTTCCCGGGGCCGCGCACCCGTGAGAGAGACCGGACCCAGGGCTCGTCACAGTACTCCATTCGGGCCATCGGGGTGGACCGGCGCGCCGCCGAACTTGTCGCGGAGGCCACAAGTTCCGTTCCTGTACCCCGGATTCGGGGGTGGCAAGCTTCACGGAATCCGCAGAATCGGAACCATTCGATTCGCCCATATGTCCCTTCCTGGTGCACGGTGGGACAGATGGGGAAGCAGAGGCCGGAGATGCATCACACGAGGGACGACGGTGCGGCGGAGCGGAAGGATCGGCGACTGGACCTGAGCGTTGCGCAGGTCGCGGGCAGTGCCCTCGCGGCGGTCGCGGCGGCGGTGCTCGCCTCTCGACTCGGCGTCTACGGAACGATCCTGGGCGCCGGAGTGATGAGCGTGGTGGCCACCTGCGGCGGCTCGATCTTTCAGCACCTGTTCCGGCGAACCGGCGAACAGATCCGCGACGTCACGCAGCAGGCCGGCTCCAAGGGGCGCCGGCCGCCCGCCGGTTCCCCGGAACCGGGGCCCTCCGCGTACGGGGAGCCGCCCGGTCACGGGGAGTTCGGCACGGCGACCACCCACGGCGCCCGCGCCCGCGGCCGGAAGCGGTGCCTGCTCGCCGCCGCCGTCGTCTTCGCCGTCGCGATGCTCGGCGTCACCGGGTACGAACTCGCGTCCGGCCGGGACCTCGGCGGCGGGCGGGGCACCACGGTGGGCACGGCCGTCCGCGGCGGAGCCGGCGACCCGGCCGGCGACCGGTCGCCTTCGCCCGCGGACCCCGGGGGAGACCGGGACGACGGGCGCCACACGCAGCGGGGCGGCGAGCCGGGCGGCGGCTCCGCGGACGGTGGTCCTGGCGGCCGCGGCGACGACAGTGGCGCGGACGTCCACCGCCCCGGTGCCGGTTCGGGGTCCGACCCGGGATCGGACGGTGGTGAAGGGGGCCGGCCGTCCCCCGGTCCCTCCGCCTCCCCCGACGAGGAGAGCCCGGCGGCGCCGCAGGACCACGCGTCCTCGGCGCCCGCGCCGGACGGGCCCACGCGAGGGACCGCGCCGGACGCCCCTTAGGGCAGGCGCCTGAGCCCGTCTAGGCGCCCAGCACCCGCCGCAGATGGTCGTTGCCGAACACCCGGTCGGGATCCAGCCGGTCGCGCAGCGCCAGGAACTCGCCGAACCGGGGGTACACGCTCTCTAGGTACTCCGCGTCGCGCGTGTGGATCTTGCCCCAGTGCGGCCGGCCGCCGTGCGCGGTCATGATCCGCTCCACCGCGGTGAAGTACGAGCGGTACGGCGTGCCCTTGTACATGTGCACGGCGATGTACGCGGTCTCGCGCCCGGACGCGGTGGACAGCGTGATGTCGTCGGCGGGTGCCGTCCGCACCTCCACGGGGAAGCTGATCCGGAGCGGTGATCGGTCGACCATGGCCCTCAACTCACGCAGCGCGGTGACCGCGGCCTCTCTCGGGAGGGCGTACTCCATCTCGACGAAGCGCACCCGGCGGGGACTTGTGAAGACCTTGTAAGGAATGTCCGTGTAGGTGCGAGCGGACAGCGCGCGGCTGGAGACCTTCGCGATCGCCGGAATCGTGGCCGGTATCGCACGCCCGAGTGAATTGACCACCTGGAACAGCCCGTTGGAGAGGAGCTCGTCCTCGATCCATCCGCTGACCGCTCCGGGCGGGGCGACGGGGCCGGAGCTGCGGTTGTTGCGTTTGGTGTTGCAGTTGCCCGTGTGGGGGAACCAGTAGAACTCGAAGTGCTCGTTCTCCGCGTGCAACTCGTCGAACTCCGACGTCACCCGGTCGAAGGACATCGGTTCCTCGCGGGCCGTCAACAGGAACATCGGCTCGACGGCGAGGGTGACCGCGCTGATCACGCCCAGTGCGCCGAGTCCGATCCTGGCCGCGGCGAAGAGCTCGCGCTCCTCGTCGGTGCCCTTCTCGGAGCAGGTCATCACCGAACCGTCCGCCGTGATCAGCTCGATCGCCCGGATCTGCGCGGCGATCGAGGCGGAGTCACGGCCGGTGCCGTGCGTTCCGGTGCTCGTGGCGCCCGCGACCGTCTGCTCCATGATGTCGCCCATGTTCGTGAGCGACAGGTCCTCGCGGGCGAGCGCGGCGTTGAGCCGCTTCAGCGGGGTGCCGGCCTCGACGGTCACCGTCATCGCCGTGCGGTCGATCTCCCGGATGCCCGTGAGCAGATCGGGCCGTACCAGCACGCCGTCCGTCGCGGCGATCGCGGTGAACGAGTGGCCGGTGCCGACCGTCTTCACCCGCAGACCGTCCTCCGCGGCGCGGCGCACCGCCTCGGCCAGCTCCCCCGCCGAGGCCGGAGTGACCTCCCGCAGCGGACGGGCGGCCACCGTGCCCGCCCAGTTACGCCACGCGTTCCCCGTCGTGGTCCTGGATGTGCTCGTCATCCCGCCCCTCCCGCGTCGGCACCGGCCTGCTCAGCCGGCGGTACCCCGAGAACGCGACCACGACCGCGAGCACTCCCGCCACCGCGGGCACCGCGTACGCGGCACCGGCCCCGTACTCGTCCACCACCCATCCTGAGGCCGACAAGCCGAGCGAGACGCCGACCGCGAGCCCGGTACCGGTCCAGGTCATGCCCTCGGTCAGCTTGGTGCGCGGTACGTGCGCTTCGACGAGGGCCATGGTCGTCACCATGGTGGGCGCGATGGCCAGGCCCGCGACAAAGAGCGCCACGGCCAGGACCACCAAGTTCCCGGCCAGTTGGAGGGGGATCATACTCACGGCCATCGCGCACACGCCCAGTACCCATCTGCGGGCCGGCTCGCCCTTCAGGTGCAGCAGGCCGAAAACCGCTCCGGCCAGGCAGGAGCCCAGCGCGTACACCGCCAGGACCAGGCTGGCGGCGGCCTTGCTGCCCTGCTCCTCGGCGAAGGCCACCGTCACCACGTCGATCGAGCCGAAGATGGCGCCCGTCGCGACGAAGGTCACGACCAGCACCCGCAGGCCGGGGGAGCGCAGCGCGGAACCGCCGCTGTCGGACGTGCGCGGGTGCGGCACGGGCTCGGTCGCGCGCTGCGCCGTGAGCCAGAGCACGCCGACCACCAGGAAGGCGGCGGCCAGCAGCGGGCCCGCCTCCGGGAACCAGACCGTGGACAGCCCGATGGAGATGATCGGGCCGACGATGAAGCACACCTCGTCGGCGATCGACTCGAAGGCGTAAGCGGTGTGCAGCTCGCGGGGCGAACCGTGGTAGATCGCCGCCCAGCGCGACCGCGTCATCGCGCCGACGGCCGGGATGCAGCCGGCGCAGGCGGTGAACGCGAACAGCATCCAGTTCGGCGCCCCCTGCCGGGCGCAGACCAGCAGTCCCCCCACCGCGGCGACCGAGATCAGCAGGGCGGGGCGCAGCACCCTGCTCTGCCCGTGCCGGTCGACCAGCCGGGACACCTGGGGGCCGAGCACCGCCGCCGACAGCGCCAGGGCCGCGGAGAGCCAGCCTGCGAGGCTGTAGCGCCCCGTCAGCTGGGAGACCATGGCCACGATGCCGACGCCCATCATGGACAGCGGCATGCGCCCGAGGAAGCCCGCGGCGGAGAACGCCAGGGTGCCGGGAGCCGCGAATATGGCGCGATAGGGACTGGGCAAGACGGCGCTCCGTAAGGAATGTGAGTGGCCGGTACAGCTTACTGGTGAGGCAACCCTTACTCCAGTGCGACTTCTCCTCTGTCCGAGCCTGGTGGGAGGATCGCACCATGGCCGAACAGCACGATCCCGCCCCGCTCGACCCAGCCCCCTACGACGCCCTGCTGTTGCTCTCCTTCGGCGGTCCCGAAGGACCGGACGACGTCGTCCCGTTCCTGGAGAACGTGACGCGCGGCCGCGGCATCCCCAGGGAACGCCTCGAGGAAGTCGGTCAGCACTACTTCCTCTTCGGCGGGGTCAGCCCGATCAACGACCAGAACCGGGCCCTGCTGGACGCGCTCCGCAAGGACTTCGCCGCCGCCGGCCTCGATCTGCCGGTCCACTGGGGAAACCGGAACTGGGCGCCGTATCTGACGGACACCCTCCGCGAGATGGTCCTCGACGGGCGCCGCCGGGTGGCCGTGCTCGCCACCAGCGCGTACGCCTCGTACTCGGGCTGCCGGCAGTACCGGGAGAACCTCGCGGACGCGCTCGCCGCGCTGGAGGCGGAGGGGCTGCCGCTGCCACGCGTCGACAAGCTGAGGCACTACTTCAACCACCCCGGTTTCATCGCCCCGATGGTGGAGGGCGTACTCGCGTCGCTCGCCGACCTGCCCGAGGACGTGCGGGCGGGCGCGCACCTGGCGTTCACCACCCACTCGATCCCGGACGCTGCCGCGGACAGCTCGGGTCCGGTCGCCGAGCACGGCGACGGCGGGGCGTACGTGAGGCAGCACCTCGACGTGGCGCGGGTGATCGTCGACGCGATCAGGGAGGAGACCGGCACCGACCACCCCTGGCGTCTCGTGTACCAGTCGCGCAGCGGCGCCCCGCACATCCCCTGGCTGGAGCCGGACATCTGCGACCACCTGGAGGAGCTGCACGGCAACGGTGCCCCGGCGGCCGTGATGGTGCCGATCGGCTTCGTGTCGGACCACATGGAGGTCCTGTACGACCTGGACACGGAGGCCACCGCCAAGGCCGCGGAACTGGGTTTCCCGGTCCGTCGGTCGGCGACGGTCGGGGCGGACCCGCGTTTCGCGGCGGCGGTCCGCGACCTGCTCCTGGAGCGTGCGGCGACCGAGCGGGGGAAGGCGGTGGAGCGGTGCGCGCTCGGCGCTCTCGGTCCGTCCCACGACCTCTGCCCGATCGGTTGCTGCCCCGCGAGGTCGGAGCGCCCGGCGGCGGCCGGCGCGGACAGCCCGTACGCCTAGGTCGGCGGGGCGAACGTCGCCTGACGCGGCACCGGAGCGTGCCGAGCCCGGACGTACGGTCGAAGGAGCCGCCGTACGGACGGAAGGGGGCGCGGTCGTCGCCCGCACGTCCCGGCCCACGACACAGCCACGCACCCTGGGAGCAATTCCGTGACCGACCCCCTGCTCGACGAACTGCTGTCCCTCGCGCTGGAGGCCGCGCGCCGGGCGGGTGAGCTGCTGCGGGACGGCAGGCCCGACGACCTCGCCGTCGCCGCGACCAAGTCCAGCCCCATCGACGTCGTGACCGAGATGGACATCGCCGCCGAGAAGCTGATCACCGGCTTCCTCGCCGGTGCCCGGCCCGACGACGGCTTCCTCGGTGAGGAGGGGGCGTCCACGGAGGGGACGAGCGGTGTCCGCTGGGTCGTGGACCCGCTCGACGGCACCGTGAACTACCTCTACGGCCTGCCGACGTGGGCCGTCTCCATCGCGGCCGAGCGGGACGGAGAGACCGTCGTGGGCGTCGTGGAGGTGCCGATGCGCGGCGAGACGTACCGGGCCGTGCGCGGGGGCGGCGCCTTCTGCGGCGACCGCCCGCTCCGGTGCCGCCCCGCACCGCCGCTGGACCAGGCACTGGTCTCGACGGGGTTCAACTACGTCGAGTCCGTGCGCCGCCACCAGGCGGAAGTGGCACGGCAGCTGATCCCGCGGTTCCGCGACATCCGGCGTGGCGGCTCGGCCGCGGTGGACCTCTGCGACGTCGCCGCCGGCCGTCTGGACGGCTACTACGAGCGGGGCCTCCACCCCTGGGACCTCGCGGCGGGCGATCTCGTCGCCCGCGAGGCGGGGGCCCTCACCGGGTCCCGCCCGGGCGAACCCCCGAACCGCGATCTGGCCGTCGCGGCGTCGCCCGGTGTCTTCACCCCGCTCCAGCGCCTGCTCGACGAGCTGGGCGCCTGGCACGACTGAGCCGCTCCGGACGGCCGCCCGCGGCGCCGGCTCGGGTCCGCACATGCGTGGGGGCCCGATGCCGTCCCACGGCACCGGGCCCCCACGGGCCGGTCAGGCGCTGACGGCGCCGAACTTCACGCCGTGCTCCGCCGCGAGACGGTGCAGGTCCTCCAGCTCGGCCTGCTCGACCTCCGCCAGGAAGTCGTCGCCGTCCTCACGGGCCCGCGTGAGGTCGGTCTCCGTGGCCTTGATGCGCTGCAGAAGACCTGCGGTGAATGCGTCCATGGTCGCGCCCCCTCGTCGTGGGTCGGTGGCGGGTGGTGGATCACGCGCACCCTCTGGGGGACAGAGAGACGGGGTGTGGCATGCCACATACACGGCGTGATCGCGGGGTGTGCAGTCGTCCTCCCCACGGCCATTCCCGGGGAAACCTCAACTCCACCGGGAACCGCGTGAATTCCCGGTGCGCTGCCGGTGCCCACGGGATGCGCCTTCTCCGTCTTACGGCCGGTTTACGCGCGTAAGGGGCAGGATGGAGACACAACGAACCATCATTCGACCACCGACCTGCCCGAGGTCGCCGCCGACCTGTCCCGGTCACGGTACCGGGCGGTCACACAGGAAGGACCAGCCCCGTGCGCGTACTCGTCGTCGAGGACGAGCAGCTGCTCGCCGATGCGGTGGCCACCGGACTGCGCCGGGAGGCCATGGCGGTCGACGTCGTGTACGACGGCGCCGCCGCCCTCGAACGCATCGGCGTCAACGACTACGACGTGGTCGTCCTCGACCGCGACCTCCCCTTCGTCCACGGCGACGACGTCTGCCGCAAGATTGTCGAACTCGGCATGCCCACGCGCGTCCTGATGCTGACCGCCTCCGGCGACGTCAGCGACCGTGTGGAGGGGCTGGAGCTCGGGGCTGACGACTACCTGCCCAAGCCCTTCGCGTTCACCGAGCTCACCGCACGGGTGCGCGCGCTGGGCCGGCGCACGACCGTGCCGCTGCCGCCCGTCCTGGAGCGTGCCGGGATCAAGCTGGACCCCAACCGGCGCGAGGTGTTCCGCGAGGGCCGGGAGATCCAGCTCGCCCCCAAGGAGTTCGCCGTGCTGGAGGTCCTCATGCGCAGCGAGGGCGCGGTCGTCTCGGCCGAACAGCTGCTCGAGAAGGCGTGGGACGAGAACACGGACCCGTTCACCAACGTCGTCCGGGTCACCGTCATGACCCTGCGCCGCAAGCTCGGGGAGCCCCCGGTGATCGTCACCGTCCCGGGCTCCGGCTACCGGATCTGAGCGTGGCGACGGCACCCGCGCCCCCCACGGCGCCCCCCAAGCCCACCTGGGACCCGAGAGAGCCCGTCGGGCCGCTGCTGCGCCCCACCATCCGGATAAGGCTCACCCTGCTGTACGGCGGGATGTTCCTGATCGCGGGCATCCTGCTGCTGTCGATCATCTATCTGCTGACGGCGCAGGCGCTGCACGACGGCATCCGCCAGTCCGTCGAGGTCGGCGCGGCGCCGGGCGCGAACGTCACCATCACCAGCCCCACGTGCCCCCGCATCAACGACCTGGTCGACAACGGCCAGCGGAACGCGGCGCTGAAACTGTGCATCGCCGAGCAGCGGCAGCACGCCCTCGACGAGCTCCTGACCCGCTCGCTCTTCGCGCTCCTCGGCCTCAGCGTGATCGCGTTCGCCTTCGGCTACGCCATGGCCGGCCGCGTCCTGTCCCCGCTCGGCAAGATCACCCGCACCGCCCGCCGGGTCGTCGGCACGGACCTCTCCCGGCGGATCGAGCTGGAGGGCCCGGACGACGAGCTGAAGGAGCTCGCGGACACGTTCGACGAAATGCTGGAGCGGCTGGAGAGGGCCTTCTCCGCACAGCAGCGGTTCGTCGCCAACGCCTCGCACGAGCTGCGCACGCCCCTGGCGATCAACCGGACCCTGCTGGAGGTGCACCTCTCCGATCCCGGTGCCCCGCCCGAGCTGCAGCAGCTCGGGAAGACCCTGCTCGCCACCAACGAACGGAGCGAGCAGCTGGTGGAGGGGCTGCTGCTGCTCGCCCGCAGTGAGAACCAGATCGTGGAGCGAAAGCCCGTCGACCTGGCCGAGGTCGCCGGCCGTGCCGTGGACCAGACGAGGGCGGAGGCGGAGGCCAAGGGCGTCGAGATCCGAGGGGAGCGAGCCCCCGCGGTACTCCAGGGCAACGGCGTGCTGCTGGAGCGGATCGCCCTGAACCTCGTGCAGAACGCGGTGCGGTACAACATCGCGGACGGCGGCTGGGTCGAGGTCACCACCGAGGTCCGGCACGGCCAGGCGGTGCTGGTGGTGACGAACACCGGGCCGGTGGTGCCCGCGTACGAGATCGACAATCTCTTCGAGCCATTCCGGAGGCTCCGCCAGGAGCGCACCGGCAGTGACAGGGGGGTCGGACTTGGCCTGTCGATCGCGCGGTCCGTCGCGAGGGCCCACGGTGGCCGTATCATCGCGGAGCCGCGCGAGGGCGGCGGTCTCGTCATGCGCGTCACCCTGCCGCTCTGAGCGACATGCTCCAGGGCCGCGGATGACACCGAAGGGCCGCCGAGGGAAACGCCTCTGTTCGCTTTACGCGGAATTTTCGGGACCCGCACCCGGAGATTCGCTGTGTGATCGATCACAGAGACGAATTTCCCGCCATGTACTCTCCGTCGTCAAAGATCCTGTGGAACGCCGGGAACGTCCGGGTTTCCGGGGGTCGGAATGACGGGAAGTACACGGGGTGGCGCCCGTGAAGTGCGACATTAGGACCGTGTACGGTCCTGATCGCCATCCAAGCTGATCACTCATGAGGGGTCGGGTTGGGTGTCGATTGAGTAACAGACCTTGATGTGAGGCAAAATCTCCGCCTCAGGTCGGGCACAAGTCCGGCCTCTCACGCGTTACGTGCGCTGGAGACACCGCAAACACCCAGAGGGGGAGAGCGACATGGCTACGGATTACGACACCCCACGCAAGACCGACGACGACATCGATTCCGACAGCCTCGAAGAGCTGAAGGCGCGCCGGAACGACAAGACGACCTCCACGGTCGACGTCGACGAGTTCGAGGCCGCAGAAGGCCTGGAGCTGCCCGGAGCCGACCTCTCGAACGAGGAGCTGGCCGTCCGGGTGCTGCCCAAGCAGGCGGACGAGTTCACCTGCATGAGCTGCTTCCTGGTCCACCACCGCAGCCAGCTGGCCCGCGAGAAGAACGGCCAGCCGATCTGCCGCGACTGCGACTGAGGTCCGGTCGGCCGTGGCAGGCGACAAACCGGCGGACCGGCCGGCGAAGCGGCGCTTCCGCCGGAAGGGCCCCCCGGACGCACATCCGGGCGGTACCGGCCCGTGGGACGGCGAGAAGCCGTCGGACGGGCGGGACGAGGCTGCCCCACTGCCCTCTCCCGGTGCGCGAGACGACGAGCGAGGCCTGCCGGCCTCGCTCGAGGCCGCCACTCAGGCGGGGCCCCCGACCAGGGCCCGGCGCCTGGACGCCGTCAGGCAGGGAGTCCGCAGGAGCGGGGCGGCCGCCATGACCGGCGTGCGCAAGAGCGGCGACGCCGCGAAGGTCGCGCTGGGCTTCGTCGCCGACCGGCTCATCGAGTACGCGCCGCGGATTCCCGTCCGCGATCTCACCACCCTGCGGGCACAGTTCCCGGGCCTCGGCCCGGAGCAGATCGCGGACAAACTGATCGCCGGTGCGGCGAACGGCACGTCGACCGTGGGTGCCGGGATCGGCGCGGCGGCCATGATGCCGGTGCCGCCCGCACTGCCGGCCGAGCTGGCGACGGAGATCATCGGCGTCGCGGCGATCGAGCTGAAGCTGATCGCCGAACTGCACGAGGTCTACGGTCAGCGCCCGCCCGGCAACCTCAAGGAGCGCTCCACCGCCTACCTGGCCAGCTGGTCGGAGGAGCGCGGCATCGACGTGTCCCAACCGTCGACGATCAACGCCGCGCTGGGCGGCCAGATGAAGCGCGAGCTCCGTCAGCAGATCATGAAGCGCACGGTGCGCAATCTGCCGAACCTGATGCCCTTCATGATCGGTGCCGCCGTCGGCGCCGTGATGAACCGGCGGGACACCAGGAAGCTGGCCGAGCGCATCCGCAAGGACCTGCGCGCCAGGCAGGTGCCCTGGGACGCGCTGCCCCCGCAGCCCCGGCTGGAACAGCCCGACGAGCTGCCGCACACCATCCCCGTCGAACTCCGCCGCGAACTCGACCGCTGATCTCCGCGCACGCGGGTCACGCGTCCGCGCCCGCGGGCACGCGCGCGAGCCGCACGGGACACCCGTACGCGGGCGTGCGGGGCCCTCCGAGGCCCGCGGAAGCGCCTCTCGTCCATCCCGGCCCGGCCGGATCTGCCCGGGCCCTGGGCCCCCTGCCGGATGCCGGCCGAAGCGACTTCCGGCCGGCCCGGCCTCCGTCGCCCCTCAGTGCTCCCCGACGGCCTCGAGCGCGGCGATCAGGCCCTCGGGGTCGCGCGTGGACAGATACAGGTACGGTGTCGGGTCCTCCGGGTCCGTGACCGGCACCCGCACCGCAGTAGGCACATAGCTGCGGAGCAGCATGAAGGCACGCGGATCCGCCTTGTACGAACGCCAGGCCCGGGCTTCCTCGGCATCCAGCGCCTCGGGCTCGCCGAGCGCCGGGACGGGGATCCGGGCGTCGCCCGCCACCAGCGAGTCCGCCACCACCCTGATCCGGGCGGAGCCGTACGAACTCACGCCGACCGCCGCCAGCGCGCCCGCCGCGATCAGCCCGCCCAGCATCGGCACCGTGCCCAGCGGAAGCAGGACCAGACCGCCCGAGACCGCCACCAGAACGGTGATCAGCCACCAGGAGCGGGGGACGGTGAGGCGCTCGTCGTAACGGGGTGCCGCGGGGGAGCCGGACGGTGTGGCGGAGGGCTGCATGAACCCAAGCTTGGCACGGCGCGACCAGCAGGTTGCCCCGCGGGTAAGGTCTGCGGCTGTGAGTACTGCACTGACCCCTCCCGCCGACGCCGCGGCGCCGGTACGGCACCCCGACGCGCCGGCTCCCGGTGAGCTTTTGGGCGCGCACTACGAGTACTGCTTCGGCTGCGGTGGCGGGCAGCCCCACGGGCTGCACCTGGAGGCGCGGGCCGGCGAGGGCGTCAGTCTCACCGCCGAGTTCACCGTGACCGCCGCCCACCAGGGAGCGCCGGGCCTCGCCCACGGAGGCGTCCTGGCCACCGCGCTCGACGAGACGCTCGGCTCGCTCAACTGGCTGCTGCGGGTGATCGCGGTGACCGGACGCCTGGAGACCGACTTCGTGCGTCCCGTTCCCGTGGACACGGTGCTGTTCCTGGAGGCCGAGGTCACCGCGGTCGCCGGCCGCAAGATCTACTCCCGGGCCACCGGCCGGATCGGCGGCCCGGAGGGCCCCGTCGCCGTCCGCGCCGAGGCCCTCTTCATCGAAGTCAAGGTCGACCACTTCATCGACAACGGCCGTCCGGAGGAGATCCAGGCGGCCATGGCCGACCCCGACCAGGTCAGGCGCGCCCGCGCCTTCGAGGTGAACCCCTGATGCGCGAACCCGTCGACGTACTCATCCGGCGTGTGGACCCGGAGGTGCCGATTCCGCGATACGGACATCCGGGCGACGCGGGTGTCGATCTGGTGACCACCCGGGCCGCCGAGCTGGCGCCGGGGGAGCGTGCCGTGCTGCCGACCGGGGTGTCCATCGCACTCCCGGACGGGTACGCGGCCTTCGTGCACCCGCGGTCCGGCCTGGCGGCCCGCTGCGGACTGGCTCTCGTGAATGCCCCGGGGACGGTGGATGCCGGGTACCGTGGGGAGATCAAGGTGATCGTGGTCAATCTGGACCCGCGCGAGAACGTGCGGTTCGAGCGGTTCGACCGGATTGCTCAACTGGTCGTCCAGCAGGTCGAGAAGGTGCGCTTCCACGAGGTGGCGGAGCTTCCCGGCTCGGCGCGGGCCGAGGGGGGCTTCGGGTCCACCGGCGGTCATGCCGCCGTGGACGGACCGGGCGGCTCACAGGGTGGGAATCGATACGCTTCGGTCGTATCCGACCGGGAAGGACAGTGACGTGTTCGGACGTCGCAAGAAGAGCAGTCCCGCTGGAGAAGCAGCGGACGTGGCGGGCGAGGCCGAGCAGGTCGTCGACGAGCTCGACACGGACGACTCGGCGGAGCAGGACCAGCCCCGCCGGGTGAACCTTCCGCCGGCGCCGCGGCCCGACGGCCCCTGGGACGTCTCCGAGGTCTCCCGGCCCGAGGAGGGCCGCGTGGACCTGGGCGGTCTCCATGTGCCCGGGGTCGAGGGCATGGAGCTGCGCGTGGAGGTCGCGGGGGACGCGATCGTGGCGGCCACCATCGTGCTGCGCGACAGCGCGATCCAGCTGCAGGCGTTCGCGGCTCCCAAGAAGGAAGGCATCTGGGGCGAGGTCCGGGAGGAGATCGCCTCCGGCATCACCCAGCAGGGCGGCGTCATCGACGAGGTCGAGGGCCCCTTGGGCTGGGAGCTCCGGGCCCAGGTCCCGGTCCAGCTGCCCGACGGCACCGGCGGCGTGCAGCTGGTTCGCTTCGTCGGTGTGGACGGGCCGCGCTGGTTCCTGCGCGGAGTGATCTCCGGGCAGGGCGCCGTGCAGCCGCAGGCCGCGGGCCTGCTGGAGCAGATCTTCCGGGACACGGTCGTGGTCCGCGGCGAGGGGCCGATGGCGCCCCGCGACCCGATCGTCCTGAAGCTGCCGAACGACGCGCAGATGGTGCCCGAGGGCGTCCAGCAGGAGGAGCAGGAGACGTCCCGCTTCTCCGGAGGCATGGGGCAGCTCCAGCGCGGTCCGGAGATCACCGAGGTGCGCTGAGGCGGAGTCCTCCACGGCGGCGGGCCGTGGAGGCGTGCGGTGGGCCGCATCCCGGGGCGGGGTGCGGCCCACCGCCGTGCAAGCTCCTTGCTCCCCGGGGCTGTTCCCGCCGGCACCGGTCCGTCGTTCCGGGGCGGGGGAGCCGGGGACGACGGACCGGCACCGGTGGGACGACGGGGGAGGGAAACCGCATGGCGGCCGGCAGCGGCGGGTCGCGGTCACCGGGCCCTCGCCGCCCGGCCGGCGTCGCTGATCGCCGACGGGCCGACCGGTCGGCTCGACGCCGAGAGCGGCCTCGCCGTCATGGAACTGCTGCGGACGGTCGTGCGCAGCGAGGGCGCCACGGCGCTGGTCGCCACCCACGACGCCCGGCTGCTGGGCCTCGCCGACCGGGTACCGGCCCTGGCGACGGCGAGATCGCCGAGGTCACCGCCAGGGCCCTCCCTGTCTGGAGCCAGGCGCATCAGAATCGCGTCAATACGTCCCAGGGCAGAGCGAGCGGCCCGCTATGTCGGATTTCCTGGATGTAGTTTCGGCAGGGCGTCCACGGCGGACGCAGCAGTCGGTGCCCGGCTGCCGGTGAAGGACAATGAGGCCATGGCGCGCGGCAAGCTACGGATCTATCTCGGGGCCGCACCGGGGGTGGGCAAGACCTACGCGATGCTCTCCGAAGCGCACCGGCGCGTCGAGCGGGGCACGGACTGCGTCGTCGGCTTCGTGGAGCACCACGACCGGCCGCGGACCGAGGTCATGCTGCACGGACTGGAGCAGGTCCCACGCGCCGAGATCGACTACCGGGACGCCGTCTTCACCGAGATGGACGTGGACGCCGTCCTGGCCCGCCGGCCCGCCGTCGCCCTGGTGGACGAACTGGCCCACACCAATGTGCCCGGCTCGCGCAACGCCAAGCGCTGGCAGGACGTCGAGGAACTCCTCGCCGCCGGCATCGACGTGATCTCCACCGTCAACATCCAGCACCTGGAGTCACTCGGCGACGTGGTCGGGTCGATAACCGGCGTGCGCCAGCGGGAGACCGTCCCCGACGAGGTCGTCCGCCGCGCCGACCAGATCGAGCTGGTCGACATGTCGCCCCAGGCCCTGCGCCGCCGCATGGCGCACGGCAACGTCTACAAGCCCGACAAGGTCGACGCGGCACTGTCCAACTACTTCCGCCCCGGCAACCTCACGGCCCTGCGCGAGCTCGCCCTGCTGTGGGTCGCCGACCGCGTCGACGAGTACCTCCAGCAGTACCGAGGCGAGCACGACATCCGCTCCACCTGGCAGGCCCGCGAGCGCATCGTCGTCGGCCTCACCGGGGGCCCCGAGGGGCGCACCCTGATCCGGCGCGCCGCCCGCCTCGCGGAGAAGGGCGCGGGCGGGGTCGTGCTGGCCGTCTACATCGCCCGCAGCGACGGACTGACCTCCGCCTCGCCCAAGGAACTCGCCGTCCAGCGAACGCTCGTGGAGGACCTGGGCGGCACCTTCCACCACGTCGTCGGCGACGACGTCCCCTCCGCGCTGCTGGAGTTCGCCCGTGGGGTCAACGCCACCCAGATCGTGCTCGGCTCCTCACGGCGCAAGACCTGGCAGTACGTCCTCGGCCCCGGTGTGGGCGCCACCGTCGCCCGGGAGTCGGGCCCCGACCTGGACGTCCACATCGTCACCCACGAGGAGGCCGCCAAGGGTCGCGGACTGCCCGCGGCCCGGCGCGCCAGGCTCAGTCGCGCACGCATCGTCGCGGGCTGGCTCGTCGGCGTCGCAGGCCCGGCGTTGCTGGCGCTGCTGCTCACGCACACCGACGCTGACCTCGGGCTGGCCAACGACATGCTGCTGTTCCTGTCGCTGACCGTGACCGCGGCACTGCTCGGCGGCCTGCTGCCGGCCCTCGCCTCCGCCGCCTTCGGCTCGCTGCTGCTGAACTACTTCTTCGCGCCGCCGCTGCACCTGTTCACGATCGCGGACCCGAAGAACATCGTCGCCATCGTGGTCTTCCTCGGGGTAGCCGTCGCCGTCGCCTCGGTCGTCGACCTCGCCGCCCGGCGGACCCAGCAGGCTGCCCGGCTGCGCGCGGAGTCGGAGATCCTTTCGTTCCTCGCGGGCAGTGTGCTGCGCGGCGAGACGGCCCTCGACGCCCTGCTCGAGCGGGTCCGTGAGACCTTCGGCATGGAGTCCGTGGCCCTGCTGGAACGCCAGAGCGACGTGGACCCCTGGACCTGCGCGGGCAGCGTCGGACCACGGCCCGTCGGCCGCCCCGAGGACGCCGACGTGGACATGCCCGTCGGCGAGAACATGGCCCTGGCGCTTTCCGGCCGCGTCCTGCCCGCCGAGGACCGGCGCGTGCTCGGCGCCTTCGCCGCCCAGGCCGCCGTCGTCCTCGAGCGGCAGCGGCTCGTCCACCGGGCCGAGGAGGGCCGCAAGCTCGCCGAGGGCAACCGTATCCGCACCGCGCTGCTCGCCGCCGTCAGCCACGACCTGCGCACCCCGCTCGCAGGCATCAAGGCGGCCGTCTCCTCGCTGCGCTCCGACGACGTCGAGTGGTCCGAGAACGACCGGGCCGAACTCCTCGCAGGCATCGAGGCCGGTGCCGACCGCCTGGACCACCTGGTCGGCAACCTGCTCGACATGTCCCGGCTCCAGACCGGCACCGTCACCCCGCTCATCCGCGGCATCGACCTCGACGAGGTCGTGCCCATGGCCCTCGTCGGTGTTCCGGAGGGCAGCGTCGAGCTGGACATTCCCGAGACCCTGCCGATGGTGCACATGGACAAGGGCCTGCTGGAGCGGGCCGTCGCCAACATCGTGGAGAACGCCGTCAAGTACAGCCCCGACGGCACCCCCGTCCTCGTCTCCGCGAGCGCCCACGGCGGCCGGGTCGAGGTCCGGGTAGTGGACCGGGGCCGCGGCGTCCCGGACGACGCCAAGGACGGCATCTTCGAGCCCTTCCAGCGCTACGGCGACGCACCGCGCGGCGCCGGGGTCGGGCTCGGCCTCGCCGTGGCCAGGGGCTTCGTCGAGGCGATGGACGGCACACTGACCGCGGAGGACACCCCCGGCGGCGGCCTGACGATGGTCCTCACCCTCCGGTCGGCCCCCGGCACCGCCGCGGCGGGCACCGGGACCCCCGCCACGCGGGTCGCCGGCTGACCCCGCAAAGCCAACCCCGGCGAACGGACGAGAGACGGAAGGAAGGCACTCATGACCCGAGTGCTCGTGGTCGACGACGAGCCGCAGATCGTACGCGCCCTCGTGATCAACCTGAAGGCGCGCAAGTACGAGGTCGACGCCGCCCCCGACGGTGCGACGGCCCTGCGGGTCGCCGCGGCGCGCCACCCCGATGTCGTCGTCCTCGACCTCGGGCTGCCCGACATGGACGGCGTCGAGGTGATCAAGGGCCTGCGGGGCTGGACCCGCGTGCCGATCCTGGTCCTCTCGGCCCGGCACACCTCCGACGAGAAGGTCGAGGCCCTCGACGCCGGTGCCGACGACTACGTCACCAAGCCGTTCGGCATGGACGAACTGCTGGCCCGCCTGCGTGCCGCGGTGCGCCGTGCCGAGCCGGCCGGCGGGGACGAGGACGAGATCGTGATCGTCGAGACCGAGGGCTTCACCGTCGATCTCGCGGCGAAGAAGGTCAACCGGGACGGCAGGGACGTCCGGCTCACCCCGACCGAGTGGCACCTCCTGGAGGTCCTCGTCCGCAGCACCGGCCGTCTCGTCAGCCAGAAGCAGCTGCTCCAGGAGGTGTGGGGGCCCTCGTACGGCACCGAGACGAACTACCTGCGGGTCTACATGGCCCAGCTGCGCCGCAAGCTGGAGGCCGATCCGTCGCACCCGCGGCACTTCGTCACCGAGCCGGGCATGGGCTACCGCTTCGAGCGCTGAGGGCCTCGGCCGCCGTACTCCCCGGGGTGCCGCGGCCAGGACCACCGGTTTCGGCCGGAGGACGCCCCGGCGATGGCTGCCACGCCGACCGCGCGGCGCCCGCCCCTGACCGGCCGCACCACACGCTCTTGACGGTGCCCGTACATCGCCCCGGTACGCTTTCACCATGAGTGCTGTACCTCGATCCGGGAACGCCGAGAAGCCGGCAGGCCGCTTCCGGCGGATGCTCGACCGTCTGTCCAGCTCCCAGCAGGAACTCGAGTCCGCGGAGCTCAAGGAGGACGCGCAGGCATCGGGTTGCACACCGATCTGCGACTGCGGCGACCGGCAGATCGTGAAGGTGACTGGTACCTTGCGCACGGTCACCCTGCGTCCGCGGGCCGGGGTCCCGGCCCTGGAGGCGGAACTCTTCGACGGCTCCGCGGCCCTGGACGTGGTGTGGCTGGGCCGGCGCTCCATCGTGGGCATAGAGCCGGGCCGCAAGATGATCGCCTCCGGCCGGATCTCCATGAGCCAGGGCCGGCGGGTGCTGTTCAATCCCAAATACGAGCTCCGACCGCTCGGACAGGAGTAGCCGGTGACGTCCCTCGACAAGCCGACCACGCAGGAACAGGACGACGACGGTCACGCCCGGCACGCCAAGGCCGTGACCGAAGCGGCCCTGTTCGAGGCCTTCGGCGGTATCCGGGGCACGGTCGAGACGGTCCTGCCCGGACTGCTCTTCGTCACGATCTACACGATCAACAAGGACCTGCACCTCTCGGCCATCGCGGCCCTCGGGCTGTCCCTGGTCCTCGTCGCCGTCCGGCTCGTCCGCCGGGACACCGTGAAGCACGCCTTCAGCGGAGTCTTCGGCGTGGCCTTCGGCGTCGTGTTCGCGATGATGACCGGCAACGCGAAGGACTTCTACCTGCCGGGCATGCTGTACACCCTGGGCCTCGCCCTCGCGTACATCATCACGACCCTGGCGGGCGTCCCCCTGATCGGCCTCATCCTCGGGCCGGTCTTCAAGGAGAACCTCTCCTGGCGGACCCGCAACCCCGGCCGCAAGAAGGCCTATGCCAAGGCCAGCTGGGCCTGGGGACTGATCCTGCTCGCCAAGTGCGCGATCCTCTTCCCGCTCTACTGGTGGGCGGACACGACCCAGCTCGGCTGGGTGCTGGTCGCGCTCAAGATCCCGCCGTTCCTGCTGGCGGTCTATCTGACCTGGGTGTTCCTGGCGAAGGCCCCGCCGCCCATCGACGTCTTCGCCGAGATGGAGGAGCAGGAGCGCGCCGAGGAGGCCCGCAAGGCGGCCGCGGCCCGCGAGGGCGAGGCGTAAGCGGCCCGGACGCACCCGGACCTCGCCTGCCGGCGCTCCCCGGGCGCCGGCAGCCGGAAGGCCGAGCGCCGGACTGACCGGGGATCCGGTCCCGTACGGCGCTCGGCCTTCCGCGGTCCGTGCGGAGTCAGCCCGTCGCCGTCGGGTCCTCACGGCGGACCGACAGCAGGTCCTCCAGCTGCTCCTCACGCGCCTGCGCGGCCACGAACAGGAGCTCGTCGCCCGGCTCCAAGGTCTCCTCGTCGTGCGGGGTGAGCACCCGGGGCCCCCGGATGATCGTCACCAGCGAGGTGTCCTCGGGCCAGGCCACATCGCCCACCTGCGTGCCGGCCAGCGCCGACTCCGGCGGAAGGGTCAACTCGACGAGGTTGGCGTCGCCGTGGCTGAAGCGGAGGAGCCGCACCAGGTCGCCGACGCTCACGGCCTCCTCGACCAGCGCCGACATCAGACGCGGCGTGGACACCGCGACATCGACGCCCCACGACTCGTTGAACAGCCACTCGTTCTTGGGGTTGTTCACCCGGGCCACCACGCGCGGCACGCCGTACTCGGTCTTCGCGAGCAGGGAGACGACGAGGTTCACCTTGTCGTCACCCGTCGCCGCGATCACCACGTTGCAGCGCTGCAGCGCCGCCTCGTCCAGTGACGTGATCTCACAGGCGTCGGCCAGCAGCCACTCCGCCTGCGGCACCCGCTCCACCGAGATGGCGGTGGGCGCCTTGTCGATCAGGAGGATCTCGTGCCCGTTCTCCAGCAGCTCTCCCGCGATGGAACGGCCCACCGCGCCGGCCCCGGCAATCGCCACCCGCATCAGTGACCGCCCCCCTCGGGACCCTGGGCGAACGCCGCCTCTACCTTCTCGATCTCGTCCGTGCGCATCATCACGTGCACCAGATCGCCTTCCTGCAGCACGGTCTGGGAGGTCGGCAGGACCGCCTCGCCCAGCCGGGTGAGGAACGCGACCCGCACGCCCGTCTCCTCCTGCAGCCGGCTGACCTTGTGGCCGATCCAGGCCGGGGAGGTGTGGACCTCGGCGAGCTGCACCGCGCCGCTCGGGTCCCGCCACAGCTCCTCCGCCCCGGAGGGCAGCAGCCGGCGGAGCATCTGGTCCGCGGTCCAGCGGACCGTCGCCACGGTGGGAATGCCCAGCCGCTGGTAGACCTCGGCGCGCCGAGGGTCGTAGATACGGGCCGCGACGTTCTCGATCCCGAACATCTCTCGGGCCACCCGCGCGGCGATGATGTTGGAGTTGTCACCGCTGCTGACCGCCGCGAAGGCGCCGGCCTCCTCGATGCCCGCCTCGCGGAGCGTGTCCTGGTCGAAGCCGACACCGGTGACCCGGCGCCCGCCGAACCCGGAGCCCAGACGACGGAAGGCGGTGGGGTCCTGATCGACGACGGCGACGGTGTGCCCCTGTTGCTCCAGGGTCTGCGCGAGCGCGGCTCCCACGCGCCCACAGCCCATGATCACGATGTGCACCTATCTACCCCGCAGTCCTGGTCATCCCGATGACCTGCGCAAACACCCTGCTCACTCTTCTCTCTCGGCTCTGCCGGGCAACGACGGGGCTCAGTGTGCGGTTGCCGCCCCAGACGAGCTTATGACGCACCACCCGCGTTGCCCTCATCCGCGGTACCGATACCGCCGGTAGACCCGGCGGCGTAGCACTCCGTGGCCGGCGCATTGCCGCAGCGTGGCAGACCAGAGGCGATTTCGTGGCGCAGGGGCCCACGGCTGGGCGCCGTCAGCAGGAACCCCTTACGATCCTCTCCGTGTCCAAACTGACCGACCTGCCCAAACGCATCCTGATCGGCCGGGCGCTACGGAGCGACAGGCTGGGCGAGACGCTCCTGCCGAAGCGGATCGCGCTCCCCGTCTTCGCCTCCGACCCGCTGTCCTCGGTGGCCTACGCACCCGGGGAAGTGCTGCTCGTCCTCTCGATCGCGGGAGTGTCGGCCTACCAGTTCAGCCCCTGGATCGCGGCCGCCGTCGTGGTCCTGATGTTCACCGTCGTAGCCTCCTACCGGCAGAACGTCCACGCGTACCCGAGCGGCGGCGGCGACTACGAGGTGGCGAACACCAACCTCGGCCCGAGGGCCGGCCTCACCGTCGCCAGCGCCCTCCTCGTCGACTACGTCCTCACCGTGGCCGTGTCGATCTCCTCCGGAGTGGAGAACCTGGGCTCCGCGGTTCACTTCGTGATCGAGCACAAGGTGCTCAGCGCCGTCGTCATCATCCTGCTGCTGACCCTGATGAACCTGCGCGGGGTCAAGGAGTCCGGGAAGCTCTTCGCGATCCCCACGTACGTCTTCGTCTTCGGCGTCTTCACCATGATCGCCTGGGGAGCCTTCAAGGGCATCGTCCTCGACGACACCATGCGCGCCCCGACCGCGGACTTCGAGATCGAGCCCGAGCAGCAGGGCCTGGCCGGCTTCGCCATGGTCTTCCTGTTGCTGCGCGCCTTCTCCTCCGGCTGTGCCGCGCTCACCGGAGTCGAGGCCATCAGCAACGGCGTCCCCGCCTTCCGCAAGCCCAAGAGCCGGAACGCCGCCACGACACTGCTGCTCATGGGCGTGCTCGCCGTCACCATGTTCTGCGGCATCATCGGCCTGGCCATGGCCAGCGACGTACGGATGGCCGAGAACCCCGCCCACGACCTCATCCAGAACGGACAGCCGGTCGGCCCCGGCTACGTCCAGGACCCGGTGATCTCGCAGGTCGCGGCAGCCGTCTTCGGCGAGCAGACCTTCTTCTTCGTCCTGCTCGCCGCGGCCACCGCACTCGTCCTCTTCCTGGCCGCCAACACGGCGTACAACGGCTTCCCGCTGCTCGGCTCGATCCTCGCCCAGGACCGGTACCTGCCGCGCCAGCTGCACACCCGCGGCGACCGGCTCGCCTTCTCCAACGGCATCGTGCTGCTCGCCGGCGCGGCCATGCTGCTGGTCTGGGTCTACGACGCCGACTCCACGAAGCTCATCCAGCTCTACATCGTCGGTGTCTTCGTCTCCTTCACCCTCAGCCAGACCGGCATGGTCCGGCACTGGAACCGCCATCTGCGGACGGAGCGGGACCCGGCGGCACGGCGTCGCATGATCCGCTCGCGGGCGATCAACGCCTTCGGTGCCTTCTTCACCGGTCTCGTCCTGGTCGTCGTCCTCGTCACCAAGTTCACGCACGGCGCCTGGGTGGCGCTTCTGGGCATGGTGATCTTCTACGGGACCATGTCGGCGATCCGCCGCCACTACGACCGGGTGTCCGACGAGATCGCCGCGCCCGACGAGCCCTCCGACGACAGTGTCCGGCCCTCCCGGGTCCACTCCATCGTGCTGGTGTCCAAGGTCCACCGGCCGACCCTGCGGGCCCTCGCCTACGCCAAGCTCATGCGCTCCGACAAGCTCGAGGCCCTGAGCATCGACGTCGACCCGGCGGAGACGAAGGCGCTGAAGGAGGAGTGGGACCGGCGCGGCATCAACATCCCGCTGAAGATCCTCCACTCGCCGTACCGGGAGATCACCCGGCCGATCATCGAGTACGTGAGGAGCCTGCGGCGGGAGAGCCCGCGCGACGCCGTCAGCGTGATCATCCCCGAGTACGTGGTCGGCCACTGGTGGGAGCACCTGCTGCACAACCAGAGCGCCCTGCGCCTCAAGGGCAGGCTGCTGTTCACCCCGGGCGTCATGGTCACCTCCGTCCCCTACCAGCTCCAGTCCTCCGAGCTGGCCAAGAAGCGCGCCAGGAAGCGCCAGGAGTGGAACGCGCCCGGATCGGTGCGCCGCGGCCCGGTGAGCGATCAGGCCAAGGAGCCCAGCGGCCGGAGCTGACGCGGGTGCGGGCACGGGCCTGGGCACCCTCCGGCCCACGTAGACTGGGGGGCTGTCGTCCGCGGACGGGCGACGGCCCCCTCTCGTATCCCTGGAGTCATCCCGCCATGCCGAACGCTTCCGATGCCTCGCTCGTCGGGGAGGAGTACGAGGTCGAGGTCGGCCCCGTCGCGCACGGCGGGCACTGCATCGCCCGCACCGACGCCGGCCGGGTCCTCTTCGTCCGGCACGCGCTGCCCGGCGAGAAGGTCGTGGCCCGGATCACCGAGGGTGAGGAGGGCTCCCGCTATCTGCGCGCCGACGCGGTGCGCGTCCTTGAGGCGTCCAAGGACCGCGTCGAGGCGCCGTGCCCTTACGCCGGGCCCGGCCGGTGCGGCGGCTGCGACTGGCAGCACGCCAAGCCGGGCGCGCAGCGGCGCTTCAAGGGCGAGGTCGTGGCCGAGCAGCTGAAGCGGCTCGCGGGCCTCACCCCGGAGGAGGCCGGTTGGGACGGCACCGTCATTCCGGCGGAGGGCGACAAGCTGCCCGCGGGCCAGGTCCCGGCCTGGCGCACGAGGGTGCAGTACGCCGTCGGCGCGGAGGGGCGCGCGGGCCTGCGCAGGCACCGCTCCCACGAGGTGGAACCGGTCGAGCACTGCATGATCGCGGCGCCCGGGGTATCGGAACTCGGCATCGAGGGACGGACCTGGGAGGGCATGGCCTCGATCGAGGCCATCGCCGCGACGGGCTCCCAGGACCGCCAGGTGATCCTCACCCCGAGGCCCGGTGCCCGGCTACCGATCGTGGAACTCGACAGGCCGGTCTCCGTCCTGCGCGTCCACGAAGGCGACGGCAGTGTGCACCGCGTGCACGGCCGCCCCTTCGTCCGCGAGCGTGCGGACGACCGCACCTACCGGGTCGGCATGGGCGGCTTCTGGCAGGTCCACCCGAAGGCGGCCCAGACGCTCGTCGAGGCCGTGATGCAGGGTCTGCTGCCGCGCAAGGGCGACACCGCGCTCGATCTCTACTGCGGCGTCGGCCTGTTCGCGGGAGCGATCGCCCAACGCGTCGGCGAGAAGGGCGCGGTGCTCGGCATCGAGTCCGGCAAGCGCGCCGTGGAGGACGCCCGCCACAACCTCCAGGACCTGCCGCGGGTGCGCATCGAGCAGGGCAAGGTCGAGTCCGTCCTGCCCCGCACCGGTATCACCGACGCCGACCTCGTCGTCCTCGACCCGCCCCGCGCGGGCGCCGGCCGCTCCACCGTCGAGTACGTCTCCGGCCTCGGCGCCCGCCGCATTGCATACGTCGCCTGCGACCCGGCGGCCCTCGCACGGGACCTGGCGTACTTCCGCGAGCACGGCTACCGGCCGCGGACGCTGCGGGCGTTCGACCTGTTCCCGATGACGCATCACGTAGAGTGTGTCGCCATCCTCGAACCGGCCGCAAAGGGCTCCTGACGCGTAAATAGGTGCGGGTCAGGGGCTGTTTGGGCAGGGCTGGGTGACCGGTGGTCGTCGGGGCCGCCGGGCACTTGGTCTGTGAGCGGTAAGGCTGCGCCTTCGATCGGGTTGAGGGTGACGCTGTAGCCGAGCTGGTTGAGGGCGGTGATGGCGCGGCGGGTGGCGCGTTCGGGGTCGCTCTGGGTGAAGCAGGTGCCGCCGAGTTCGTGGTAGGGGACGTTGGCGGTGAGCATGTGCCAGATCGCGGTGATGATCGAGTGCTCGACGGCGACCAGGGCCTTCATCGGCCCGCGGCGGGCGGTCAGCCGCTTGTAGCGGGCCTGCAGGTAGGTGTCCTTGGTTCTCACCGCGCCGAAGGCAGCCAGGCCGAGGGCCCCTTTGAGATACGGGTTGCCGGGGCGGACCTTGGTGTTCTTGGTGCGGCCGGCGGACTCGTGGTGGCCGGGGCAGACCCCGGCCCAGGAGGCGAGGTGTGCCCGCGTTCGCGGGTCATCTGGGTGCGGGCCCGAGTCAGGTCCCGCAGTTCGCGCACCGGCTGCGGTGGCACGAACGAGGGACGGACCAGGCCGTGCGCGCCGAGCTGGGCCGGCCAGGCGGCGTCGGAGACGTCCGTCTTGCGGCCGGGCAGGTTCTTGACCTGCCGGGCGTTGACCAGGATCACGTTCAGGTCCTCGGCCGGCAGGTAGTAGAACGGCTTCCAGTAGTCCGAGGTCGCTTCGATCACGACGAGGGTGGCCCCGGCAGCGACCAGATGATCCCGCAGGGCGAGCACGGCGTTCGTGGTCGAACCCCAGGTCGTGGTCTGGGTGGTGAATGTTCCCCGCCGTTTCGTGCTCGGGGCGCGGACGCACGCTTTGGCGTCCTTCTTGCTGATGTCCAGGCCGGCGCAGCGTTCGTGCAGCACGTCCACGGCCCTGCTCCCTCCCTCACCGGACGAGCGGGCGACTCGCCGTTCCGGGAGGGCCAGGGTGGAACAGGAATTCTGACGCGCGTGCTCACAGCAACACTCCACGGTTCCCGTGGACGGCCCTCGGCACCATGCTGACCTGCGAGCTCACCGGCATCACAGAAGCCTCGGTTTCGGCCGGAACGAACACCTTCAGCTTCCCGGACCGGCCGCAGCCCACATCAGGGCAGACAGAAGCACCCCCGGCGCACGCCACGGCATTTACCACGCCCCGGCGCGCACCGAAGGTACGCTGAGTCGCTGACCTGCTGATTTTCTGATTCCCCAGGTTGCGGGCGGGGCGTGCCGACATGATTCCGGCGATGCAACAGGTGGATTGGTCGAGCAGACCTGCGTGGGAGAGTCCCAGGTCTGCCGCCCGAGCCGGTCCAGCCGCTGGGTGAAGCGCTCAGCGAGCTGCCAGATCTCGGCGTGCTCGGCGCGGCCGACGTTCCTGCCACGTCCGGCGCGCCGGGCCCGGAAGCGGTTGGTGCGGGTGCCGACGGCCTGGCCGAGGATGACCTGCGTCCACTCGTCGTGCTGGAACTCCGCGTCCCAGCCGTCCTCTCCCAACTCGTCCAGAAGCCCGCGCCATTCGCGTACCGCCTGGCTGTCGTCCGTGGCCTGCTGTCGGGACCTGATGAGGGATCACTTCCGGCTGCGGCGGCGCCCGCCGTGCAGACACCCGAATGCGCTGCGGTGCCCCGTGATCTGTCGGCACTCACGCGGCGGTCCGGCATCTGAATAACGGGCACGGGGAGTCAGGTCCGAGCCATCCTCGGCAGGAGCTCCTTCCAGGCGCGTTCGCCGCCGGCAGCCTCCATCACCAGCCAAGGATTCCAGAAGTCGCGGAAGAGCACGATCTTTCCCTGCTCGTAGCGCACCACCGACAGGTAGGTCTGGTGGTACTGGCCCCCGGTGGCGAGCAAGGTGCAGTCGGCGGTGAAGGCCGCGACGACCAGGCCGTCCTCGGTGGTGGCGTAGAACTCTGGCTCGGAAAACGCGACCTTGAGCTGCTCACGGAACATCGTCATCTGGGCGAGCAGCGCCTCCCGACCCTGCATCCGGGTGGGGAGGCCCCATGCGGGATAAGGGAATTCGAGCGCGCCGTCCTCGGCGAAGCCGTCGATCCACTCCTCGATCCTCCCCTCCTCCAACAGGTCCAGGCCGTGCTTGAACAGGTCCTTCAGCCCCTGCGTCGCGCTCATGACGGTGCTCCTCTCTGAATGTTTGTGGTACCGGGTGGTGAGGATGGCGGTCATCTGGCGGGTGTGACGATCCCGCCCAGAATGCGGTCGATCGCCCGGTCAGGCAGCAGCCTGGCCAGCACGCGGCTTCCCCTGGCGTCGCGGCCGACCCCGTAGCGGGTCCCGGGCCGCTTGGCGACCAGTGCTCGGAAGATCACTCGGGCCACGTCGTCGGGGGTCGTGCGGCTGGTCCGAGCTGAGGTCTCGTTGTTCACCATGAACCGCGGGAATGTGCCGCGGTAGAGATTGTGGACCGGCTCTGGGGCGCTCTCCAGCGCCCGACTGCCCGCGTCGGACATCTTCTCCCACAGCGGGGTGAGGACTGCGCCGGGCTGGACCACAGTGACGGGGATCCCCTGCGGAGCGAGTTCCCGGCGCAGCGCGTCGCTGAGTGCCTCCTTGGCGAACTGGGCGGCGGCGTAGGCGCCGAGGTAGGGGATGGCCACGTTCCCAAGGCCCGAGGTCACGTTGACGATCCGTCCGGAACCGGCCCGCAGCAGCGGCAAAAAGCCCTGGATCACCAACAGTTGACCCGTGACATTCGTGTCCAGTTGCCGACGCATGAGCTCGCTGGGCACGCATTCCAGCGGAGCTGTGACAGCGATGCCGGCGTTGTTGACGAGCCCCCACAGGCCGGCCTCACCGACCGCCCCCGTGACCTCGTGCACAGCGGCCGAGACCGTCTTCTCGTCCGTCACGTCGATGACGACGGGGGTCAGCCGTCCGGTGGCGGACAGGCGCAACTCATCCCCGTCCTCAGGGCGGCGCACTCCGGCGAAGACGTGAAAGCCGACCTTCGCCAGGTGGAGCGCGCATGCCTTCCCCAGGCCAGATGAGGCCCCGGTGATGACCACGGGTCGGCCCGCAGGCGGCGTCGCGCACGAAGCTCTCGACACGTCATTCCTCCAAAACCAGGACCTGGACGCGGAGCACGATCGCGCCCGGAGTTCCCTCGACGAACCGCTCCACCAGCTGTGCGGCGATCACCCCGCTGCACGAGAAGGATGCAGACTCTGACCCGTCAATGGCCGGTATCGGCTGCGACGCGCAGGCAAGGCCTGCCAGGGCCGGACGACCGTCGCATCACAGCCGACAAAGATGCGGGGAGGTGCGGCAGCCAACGGTCATGTGGTGACGAAGGCACCGCAAGCCCGCGGTGTGCCTGAGCAACGGGCCCACGCGCCCGCTCACTCTTCGAGGCAACTATCGGGGCGTCGCTTTGGTTATGGCGTGAGTGTCTGTTTTCAGCCCTATAGGTGAGAGATTGACCCATCTGCTTGCGGGATAGGGAGAGTGGTCTATATCGCCACTATTGTTCGCTTCATCCCCCTCACCCAGAGGATGAGCATGGCCACTGCGACGCAGGACACCCCCGGACGTTGCCCCTACCGGCTGGATGGCAGCGCCGCGGACATCCACGGTGAAGCCACAGCATTGCGTGCCGTGGGGCCAGCTGCCCGAGTCGAGCTGCCCGGCGGTGTACCGGCGTGGTCGGTGACCGACCCGGGCCTCGTCCGGCGGTTGTTGGTCCATCCCCGAATCTCCAAGGACGCCCACCGGCACTGGCCCGCATTCCTCGACGGTGACCTCCCCCCCGACTGGCCGCTGAGGATCTGGGTCGACATCCGCACCGTCCAGACCGCCTACGGGCCGGACCACAGCCGACTGCGTCATCCGCTGGTCCCCACGTTCGCCTCCCGCCGCGTACGCGCGCTCGCCCCGTGGCTCGAGGAGACGACGGGCGCGTTGCTCGACGACCTGGCGGTGGCAGCGGCTGCTGCGCCCGACGGGGTCGTCGATCTGCGGAGGCACTTCGCGGAGCAGCTGCCGTGGCGGACGGTCACCGCGCTCCTCGGTCTGCCGGAGAACATGCAGCACGGCTTCCAGGGCATCAACGACACGGTGTTCATGACGAATCTGACCGCGGAGCAGGTCGCCGCCAACACGGCTGAGGCCGAGCGGCTCCTCGGGGCTTTGATCGCGCTCAAGACCGAACGCCCTGGTGACGACGTCAGCTCCGCCCTGGTCCAGGCCCACCATGAGGGCCGGCTCACCGAACGGGAGCTGGCCGACAGCCTCTGGATGATGATGGGTGCCGGCTATGGGACCACAGCGAACCTGCTGGACCACGCCGTGGTCAACCTGCTCACGCACCCGGCCCAGCTGGACCTTGCCATGGCAGGCCGGGTCGGCTGGGACCAAGTGGTGGAGGAGACTCTGCGTCACCAGGCTCCGGTGGCAAACTTCATGATGCGCTTCCCCACGGAGGATCTGTACGACGAGGCGACCGGACTGACGTTCCTGCGAGGTGACGCCATCGTCATCAACTACGCCGCGGCCGGCCGCGATCTCGAAGTCCACGGCGCGGATGCCGATCTCTTTGACATCACCCGCGCCACCACTCGTGAGCACGTGGCCTTCAGCTACGGCCGCACCTACTGCCTGGGTGCCGAACTCGCGCGTCTGGAAGGGCGCATCGCGCTGAAGGCCCTCTTCTCCCGGTTCCCCACGCTCGAACTCGCCGTCGAAGCCGACTGTCTGGTTCCGTTGCCCTCCTTGATCTTCAACGGGCACCAGGAGGTCCCCGTACGGCTGGAAGGAACCCCCGATCAGTGAACATGAAGCACGAGAGGTCGTATCCCTTGACGGTGTGTCAGCGGCTTGTGTGGTCGGCTGGCTCGCAGGCTCCGGAATCGCCCCGGTTCGACTGCGTGGTTCACGAGCGCCGGCACGGCAGCGTCGACCTGGCCAGGCTCGCGCCCTCCGCAGAGCGGGTGTTGCACCGCCAGGAGACCTTCCGGCTGCGGTGCACCGACAGCAACGGCGTTCCCGCGAACCGCATACCGCCGTCTTGTCGGCCGTGTGCAGTGCCGCGGGAACCCGCCACAAGGACCCCTGCAATGGCTGGAGCAGCAACCAGCGGCCGGGTTCACGTCGTCCACGCCACCGGCGACCGCTCGACGATCACGGAGGAACCGTACATGGCAGATGTGGCCGGCACCGTCGCCGAGCCGAGCAGGGCAGCCTTCACCCACGCCGGTCAGAGGAGCCGACATCGTGGTGTGTGAACGGCCCGTGAGGGCCCTGGTCATCGGCGCCGGTATCGGCGGTCTGACCTGTGCGATCGCGCTGCGACGCGTCGGCGTCGACGTCAAGGTCTACGAACGCGCCACCGAGCTCCGCGCCGCCGGCTCCGGTCTGGCGGTCATGAGCAACGCCGTTACCGCCCTGTCCGGCTTGGGTATCGATCTCTGCCTGGACAAGCGCGGTCAGGCCGTGGAGTCGTTCAGAATCATGAACCGGCGTGGCCGAAGGATCAGAGACCTGCCGTTCAATGACGCCTGCGACCGCGCAGGCGCGCCCAGTTATTGCTTGAGCCGTACCGCCCTGCAGGAAGCCCTGCTGGTGGAAGCCGGGGACTGCCCGATCCACCTCGGCGCGACCGCTGCCGGCTTCGAGACAGCCGAGACGGGCGTCTCCGTCCGTTTCACCGACGGGCGTTCGGCGAGCGGAGACATCCTGATCGGCGCCGACGGCTTCAACTCGGCTGTCCGACGTCATCTCTTCGGGCCGGAGCCGGCTCGGGGCACCGACCACCACTTCCGGCTCGGCATCGCTGAGCTTCGGCATCCTCTCCTCACCACGGGCGCCGTGCGCCACTACTGGGGCAGCGGACAGCGTTTCGGTCTCATCGACATCGGCCACGGACGCTGCTACTGGTGGGCGGCCATGAGTACGTCCGCCGGGGCATCCCCCGCACACGGGGTCAAGGACAGTCTCGGCCAGGCGTACGAATGTTGGGCCGACGAGGTGCGGGCCGTGATCGAGGCCACTCCAGAGCAGGACATCCTCACCGTCCCCTCCCATGACCGAGCCTTCCTGGAGCGCTGGGGCGACGGCCCCGTCACTCTGATCGGCGATGCCGCCCACCCCATGCTGACCACGCTGGCCCAGGGCGCCGGCATGGCGATGGAGGACGCGATCGTATTGGCACGCACGCTCGCCGAGCCCGCGACAGGTCACGACCTGGTGGCAAGTTTGCGTGCGTACGAAAGGCGCCGCCGCGACCGCACCAGGTCGATGGTGGCCGAGTCCCGCAGGATGAGCGACCTCGAGCAGGCGGCCCGTCCTGTCCGGCGGCTGGTCCGGAATGGTTCCTTCCGGCTGACCCCGCGCCGCATCCTCACGCGGCGGATTGCTCAGGCACTCGTCTTCCAGGACGGCCCCGCGGCCGAGCCGAGCAATGTCCAGCGCGAGCCGAGTTCACGGACTCAGGTCACCGTTCCAGCACCGCCGCTCCCTGAACGTCCTTGAGGTTCGGCACCCTTGTTGCGCTTTGCGGTCGCCGACAAGATCGTGTTACGTGTTCTTTGCGGGAGGCGTGCCGAGCGGCCGAATTGCGAAGTCTCAGCCGGACGCTGGCTTGCGGGCGCGGAGAATGACGTCGAATCGCCCGGAAATCCGGCGATCCATCGGCTCGAAACCCGCTTCGGCGTACCACTGCTCGAATTCCCGTGGGGTGTAGGTGCGGCCCTCGGGTGACGCGACCGTGTGGAGGTACGCCGACAGGAACGCGGCGTGTACAGGACCGGTTGCTCGGACAGGCCGACCTCAGTGTCGGCGGGGGAACCGGCACAGGCTGTGGCCCCCCTGGCGCTGGTTCCGCGAAACCGTGGACGACCAGGACCTCCCTGCGGATGGATCGGGGCAGGTCCGAGGGTGACGACACGGGGCAATGTGGGACACTGTGTATGTGTACGGCTACTGAGAGTGTCGACTTTCTCTTGGGAGTGCGCAGGGCTGTCTGCTCCGGTTGCCCAAGCGGGCTCCCGGTCCGTGTCCGAAGTCAAGGGTGGGGAAGTGAGGGATCGAAGAGTCCCGGCGTCCGTCCTGGTGGGTGTCGGGTCGCACTTGCCACCACGCCGGGTGGCCAACGAAGAACTGGTCGAGCGCCTGGGTAGGTCGCCCGATTGGATGTTCCAGCGCTCCGGTATCAGGTTCCGGCACGTCGTCGAGCCGGGTACCACCAGTGGGGACCTGGCGGTCGCGGCGGGCCGCGAGGCTCTGGCCCGTTCCGCGGTCCGCGATGTCGCAGCCGTGGTCGTCGCCACCACATCGCCGGACAGGCCGTGCCCCGGTACCGCTCCGAGCGTCGCGTCACGGCTGGGCATGACTGGGGTGGCCGCGCTGGACGTCCAGGCCGTGTGCGCCGGTTTCGTCTATGGCTTGGGTGTCGCGCAGGGCCTGATTGCCGCGGGCACGGCTGACAGCGTTCTGGTGATCGGGACAGACACGCTGTCGCTGAGCGTCGCCCCGGATGACCCGACGAGCATGCTCTTCGGCGACGGAGCCGGCGCTGTCGTTCTGCGTTCGGGCCACCACGAGGAACCCGGTGCCCTGGGGCCTTGCGTGCTGGGCAGCGATGGCGGTGGCCGTGACCTGATCACTGTACGCGGCGGCGGATCCGAGGAACACTCGGCGATCGGCGCTACCCCGGCGGACTCGTATCTGCGTCTGGAGGGGCAAGAGGTGTTCTGGCGAGCAGTGGAGTGTATGACTTCCGCCTCCCGAGCGGCTCTGGACGTCGCGGAATGGAAGCCGCAGGACGTGGACCGGATCGTCCCCCACCAGGCGAACGCACGGATCATCTCCATGCTCGCAGGGCGGTTGGGCGTCACGGCGGAGAGCGCACTGTCCAATATCGAGCAGGTCGGCAACACCTCGGCCGCGTCGATCCCGATCCTCCTTGATCACGCCAACCGCGCAAGAAGCCTCAAGCCCGGACATCGGGTCCTGCTGACGGCCTTCGGCGGCGGCTTGGCCTGGGGCGCCACCACCGTCGTGTGGCCGCACCTCGCCCGCCCGCACTAACTCATTCGGAGAAGCGGTATGTACGACATCTTGGTCGGCATCCTGACTGACAAGTTCCAGGTACAGCCCGAGCTGGTCTCCCCCGAAGCCACGCCGACAGCCCTCGGCCTGGACTCACTGTTCGTGGTGGAACTGTCCCTCGTGCTGGAAAGCGACCCGGGATTGCGGATCAGCTTCGACGAACTCGCGGAAGCGAACACCCTGGGCGAGATCGCGCAATTGATGCAGGACAAGCAAGACGCGCCGGTCTGAAGAGCCACGTCCCTGGGGTTGTACACCCGACCACCAGCAGGATCGTTCGGCAGCCGCACCGCGTGGGCAAACCGGTGCGGCAGCGCGCCGCGGCTCGAGCATGTGTCGAGGGGTTGCCGGGGCGGTTGGGGTCCCGATGGGCCCGCCGAGAGATTCGACGGGCCCATCCGCTCCGATACCGCCAGGCAGCGCTGAAGCGACGTCAGCGGCCGGTGGCGTTCCGAGGGCGCCGGAACATCAGGGCGTGCACGGTGAAGCGCGACCCGTCGAATTCGGCCCGGCCCGTTGCCCGCCGTTCTTTCAGCAGGGTCAGCACGGTCTCCTTGTGCTCGGCGTACGCCAGGAGCGGGATGTCCATCTCGAAGACCTCGAGCGTCTTGACCTCATAGCCACGCGTGGTGAGTTCCTCGACGGTCCGGGGAATGTCGGCGAGTGAGGAGTGTGCCATGAGCAGCGTGCCGCCCGGCGCGAGGAGCATGTCCACGCGCTCGACGACGGAGTCGTACACCGCGCGGCCGCCCCTCCGGGCGACGAGAGCTGTTTCCAGCCCGTCCTTCCTCGCGTAACTCGGGTCGTAGGGCAGGTGGGGCGGATTGGTGATCACCAAGTCGAACCGCTCGTCCGGTGTGTACTCCTCCAGCGGCGACGTGACACAGGTCAGCCGGGTGGCGTCGAGACCGTTGGCCATCACGTTCACCGTCGTCTGGGCGGCTGAGGCGGGGTTGATGTCCAGTGCGGTCATCCGCTCGGCGCCGGCCGCGAGCAGGGCGACGCTGTAGAGACCGGAACCGGACCCGATGTCCAGTGCGTTGACGCCTTCCAGATCAGGGGCGCTGTCTCCGTTGAGAGCGGCGATCAGGCTCAGCCCGCAGTCGGTCGGGAACAGGACCTTCGCGGGGTTCTCCACGGTGAGCCGCAGACGCATGCCGCGGAATCCGAAGATCCCGCACGAGGGTTGAGCCTCCCACAGCGAGCCGTTCTCGCCGGCGGGCAGGACACGGCGCCGCGTCTGCGTCTGGATCGGAGTATCGGTCATCGAGGAACCTTTCCATGGGAAGGGGGCGGCCGACGGGGTTGGATGAGCACGGCCCCGGGGATCCGCGAGATCCGGCACGTATGCGGCTCGACCGGTCACTCGGCGAGAGCGGACAGCACGGTGCGGACGGAGTCGTCAGCGATGCGGCGTGCGCGCAGCGTCGGAATCAGGTCCTCGACGTAGCTGAAGTTCCAGGCGAGTTGGGCGTGACTCGTGGTCGCCGTCGCAACGATGGCGCCCATCACCGAGACGCCCGTGAGGAACTGGGCCTCACCGACTCGCCACGAGCCCGCCCGGTCGGGGAACTCGTAGCGGCCGACGTTGGACAGGCACAGGTTGATGGGCCCCTTCTCGTCCATGAACCGCATGAACGGCTCGCTGTCCGCCAGTGATGCCGGTCCTGTCCAGCGCGGCAGGCTGACCGTGGCCAGGTGCTCCTGGCGTCCCCGGCGCCGCACCAGGTCCTGGCTGATGGCCCGGGCCATCGACCACAGCGGTCGGCCGGGCTCGTAGCGGACGCGGGAAGGAACCGTGGCCACGTAGGTGCCGACCTCGTCGGGGGACACGGCCGGTTCGAGATCACCGCGGAAGTCGACCGGCGAGCCGATCGAGAAGAGTGCCGCCGCCGAGGTTCTCGCGTCCCGGGCGACCGCCGTCACCATCGCGGCGGCCAGAACTCCGTGGAGCGTAATGCCGTGCCGTTTGGCCGCAGTCACCAGCAGCTCCAACTGCTCGGTGGTGAGGCACCTGTGCACCATCCGGGTGCGCCGCTGCTCGAAAGTCACCCGGTGACTGGGGACGACCCGCTGTGCGGGACGCCGTCGGGCCGCCCGCTGTTCCCGGCGCATCATGGCCTCGAACCCGGCGATACCCGCGGCGCCACGGTGGCGAGGAGGGAGCAGGTCGTCCGTCGCGGGCAGTGCCCGTCGCGGGGTGGCCTGAGGCCGCGTGCCGCAGTCCAGTTGTGCGGCCGCTTCGATCCACTCCCGGACCAGGGACAGGCACGTCTTGCCGTCGGCGATGATGTGCGAGGCCGTCAACAGCAGGTCATGGGCGTGCTCTTCGTTCTCGCTGCCCGTCCCTCCCGAGGTGATCACCACCGCGCGCAGCAGTGGCCCGGCGCGCCAGTCCACACTTTCCACGAGCTCGCGGTCGTTCACCTCGCGCTCCCACCGCGTGTCGGCCGTGGGATCGTCCGGCGGTACATGTGCGAACCGAAGCGGGATCTGCCGCCCGTCCACCGGGATGAAGGCGGGGTGCGCTCCGGTGCCGTCATCGGCGATCGCGACGCGCAGCAAGGGGTGCCGGAGCTGGAGGGTGTCCAGTGCGTGGCGGTGCAGCGACGGGGGCAGATGTCCGTGCACGCGGGCGCGGGCGATGACGTTGAGCGGTGAGGTCCGGTCGGCGATCCAGTACAGGCGCTCCAAAGGGCTCAGCTCGCGGTGGACGCTGCTGGGTCCGGTGGCCGGACCGTCCGGAGGGTCTTGGGCGGTTCGCCGGGTGAGGGCATGCGCGACCACACAGGTCAGACCGTCGATGCCGGAACCGATGACAGGGGCTTTCACATGCCGCTCCGATCGCATGAGTCAGCTCTCCCGGCCGGTTCGGGTGAAGTCGGTGCTGATCAGCTCCGCGACGGTATGAGCCAGGTGCGCCACCTGCGGTTCTTCCATGATCGTCAGATGGTCGCCGGGGACACGGACCACCTGGATCCGCCCGCTGGTCATGGCACTCCAGCCGTTGCAGGGGTCCTGATGACGGGTTCGGGCGGCGCTGTGCATGGCGGACAGGACGGCGGGCAGGGGCTCGGCGGCGCGGATCAACATGAGGTCCTGCTCCTCGCGCGAGGGCCGGTAGTCCAGTGTCGCCTGCCAGTTCGCCCGGTACACATCGAACAGGCGGCGGATGACGGCCCCGGAGCTGCCGGCCGGAAGGACGCCCCGCTCGCTCGCGACGCGCGCGATGAACGCGAACTTCTCCTCCGTCGAACCGAGTCCGTCAGGGATGATCCGTGCCGGTGACGCCCCGCCGACTCGCGGCCAGAGCAGTTCGTGGAAGAACCACTCCAGCAGGCCGTCGTCGTCGTGCGCTGCGCGCGGCCCCTGCTCCAGGGCGGTGGTGTCCAGCACCAGCAGGGCGACCTGCTCGTTCGCAGCCCGCAGTCGACGGGCGATCTCGAACGCGACGAAGCCGCCGAAGGACCATCCGCCGATGGTGTAGGGACCGTGCGGCTGGACTTTCCGCAACGCGGTCAGGTAGCTGTCCGACAGGTCCTCCACGCTGCGCAGTGGTGTGGTGCCGGGGTCGGCTCCGGCGGCCTGAAGCGCGTACAGCGGCTGATCGTCCGGGAGATGCCGGGCGAAGGCGACATAGCACAGCACGTTGCCACCCATCGGGTGGACCATGAACAGCGGTGGGCGGGTGCCCTGCGGACGGATCGGCACCAACGGGTCGAACGCGGCGCTTGCTCCGCGGTCGCGCAGCCGTGCCGCGAGTCCGGCGGGGGTGGGCGTCGCGATGAACTCCGCGAGGGGGATGTACACCCGGTAGCGCTGTTCGATCCGGACCACCAGCCGCATCGCAGCCAGGGAGGTGCCTCCGAGGTCGAAGAGACTGTCGTGCACCCCCACCGTGTCCAGGCACAGCACGTCCGCCAGCATCTCGGTCAGAGCCCGCTCGTAGGCGTCGCGCGGCGCGGCGGCGGGGGCGCGACCGGGGACGGCCAGCGGGACGCGGCGCAGTGCAGCGTCGTCGCGCTTGCCGCTGGGCGTCAGCGGCCACTGGGAGACCCATTGCAGATGTGCGGGGACCATGTGATCGGGCAGGGTGCCGCGCAGCCGCTCACGAATGTCGGCCACGTCCTCGTCCGTGCCCTCGCCGAGGAGGAAGGCGGCGAGGAAGGTCTCGCCGTCCGTCCGCCGGCGGGCCACCACCGCGGCGTCGCGCAGTCCCGGATACCGCTGCGCCAGGCCGGTGACGGCCAGCTCCACCTCGGCCGGCTCCACGCGGAAGCCCCGCACCTTGACCTGTGCGTCGTCGCGTCCGAGGAAGACGACGTCTCCGCCGGGCAGCACCATGCCGATGTCGCCGGTGTAGTAGAGCCTGTGATCGCCGTCCGCGAAGGGATGCGGGAGGAAGCGCTCCTTGGTCAGGTCCGGGCGGCCCTCATAGCCCTCGGCCAGGCAGCCGCCGCCCAGGTAGACGTCTCCTCGCGCCCCGACCGGCACCGGACGCATCCGTTTGTCCAGGACGTGTACCTCGGCCCCGTCGACGGCGACGCCGATCGGCGGCAGCGCGGGGAAGGCCGTGGGGTCGCCGGTCATGGTGAACGCGGTGACCACATGGGTCTCGGTCGGACCATACTGGTTCTCCAGGACGGCGCCCGGGAGTGCGGCGCACAATGCGCGGATCTCCGGGGTGACGCGCAACTGCTCGCCACAGGTGATCATCAACCGCAGCGTCCGTGGGAAGATGCCCAGCGTGCCGGCGGCTTCGGCCAGTTGCTGCAGGGCCACCGGGGGGAGGAAGACCTGCTCGACGCGCTCGCGGTCGAGCAGGCGCAGCAGCGCGGGCATGTCCCGCCGCTCCGCGTCGCCGGCCAGGCACAGGGTGCCGCCGTAGCTCAGCGTGGAGAAGATCTCCTGGAAGGAGATGTCGAAGCTCAGCGGTGCGTACTGCAGAGTGACACCGCCCACGGCCGCGCTGGGCGCCCCGGCCTGCCAGGCCACCAGGGCCGCAAGGGTGCGGTGCGGCATGGCGACGCCCTTGGGGGTCCCGGTGGAGCCCGAGGTGAACAGGACGTACGCGGTGCTCTCCACGTTCGTCCCGCCCAGCCCCCGGCACGGTGGCGCGGGAGCGGCCACCGACTCGGCGGGCAGGAGCAGCGCCGGATCACCGGCGAGGTGGGCGTACGGGGCCTCGGCCACGACGCGGAAGGGCCGGGCCTGCTCCACCATCGTGGCCAGCCGGGCGGCGGGGTAGCCGACGTCCATCGGGACGACCGCGCAGCCGGCCCGCATGACGCCCAGGAGCACCGCCATGGTCAGCGGGGACCGGTTCATGGCAATCCCGATCCGGGCGCCCGCCGGGGCGCCGAGCGCGTGCAGCCGCCCGGCCACGTTCTCGGCGGCCTCGGCCAGCCGGGCGTAGCTCCACCGCTCCTCGCCCATCACCACGGCGGTCGCGTCCGGTGTGCGCGCGGCCTGGTCGGCGAAGCGGGCCACGACCGTGGGGTGCTCCGCAGAGGAGGAGAGGACGGGACGGGGAGCGAGGAAGGCGAGGTCCGGCCTGCTGTGCGGCTCTTCCAGCAGGCGGTCCAGGATGCGCACGTAGTCGGCCGCGTAGAGGTCGCCCTGAGCGGCCGGGAACGTCGCACCGTCGCAGTCGATCCGCAGCCACATGCCGGTACCGTCAGGTTCGGTGACCGCGTTCACCAGGAGACGGAAGTCGTTCTCCTCCCAGGTACGGAACGCCGTGAGGCGCAGGCCGGGCAGGCCGAGGACGGGGGCGAGCTGGTGGAAGTGCACATAGTTGAAAGCGGTGTCCAGGACGGGCCCGCCGTGGTCCTCTTGGACAGCGCTCAACGGGTAGCGGCGGTGGGGATGGCCGTCCCGCTCCTGGCGGAATCCTTCGCGCGCCACCTCCAGCCAGCTGTCCCGCGCGGTGTCCAGGCGCACGGGCACGGTGTTCAGGAAGAGCCCGGCAGTGCGCTCCGCCCCGGCCAGTTCGGGCCGACCGTGGGTGATCAGGCCGGTGGTGACGTCACGGGTGCCGGCGAGCGCGGCCAGGGTCAGAGCGTGCGCCGCGAAGAGCACGGACTTCACCGGCAAGGTGTGTTCGGCCGCGAAGTGCCGCACCCGATCGACCAGAGCGGCGGACAGCTCGACCCGCCGGGAGGCCGGCTGCCGGCCGGTGCCGGGCAGGTGGGGCGAGAAGGACTCGATCGGCGGGGGTTCGCAGCCGGCCAGCTTGCCGCGCCAATAGCGCCGGGCCTCCTCCGACCTCAGGGCGGTGCGCTCAAGCCGTGCGTGGGCCGCCGGTGAGGGCGGCGCCGTGCCCTCGACGGGGCCGATGTCCAGGCCGAGGCCGTGGACGTAGTCCTGGAGCAGATCCCGGAGCAGGGTGGCGACGCTGCCGCCGTCGAGCAGCGCGTGGTGGAAGCTGAGGACCAGGTCCACGGCAGCGGGCCGCACATGGACGCGGAACAGATACAACGGCGGCCGGTCGAACACATAGGGGTGGTGGCGGCGTGCCTCGATGTGTGCGCGCACCTGGGCCTCGGCTGCCACGCTGTCGAGCGGACGCAGGTCGGCGATCTCCAGGCCGCCGTGCACCCGGGGCCGGACGACCTGCAGCGGTTCGGCGCCGGTCAGGTCGAAGGCCGACCGCAGCACTGGGTGCCGTGCTGTCAGCCGGTCGAAGGCGTGACGGAACTGCGCCTCGTTCCACGGCATCTCCAGGGTGTACCGGAAGACGTCCCGGTACCTGGCCGAGGCTTCGTGCCTGCGGCTGTGGTAGAGCAGGCCGAGTTGGAGCCGGGTCAGCGGGTAGGCGTCCTCGGCGTCCCGCAGCCGGGCCCGGTCCACGTCGGCCACGAGGGCGAACGCGGCCGGGACGGTCTCGGCCTCGGACGCGTCGCACTCCTCGGCGCACGGGGCGAGGCCGGCCACCGTCGGGTTCCGCAGAAGATCGGTGAGCGAGAAGCGCAGGCCCCGGGCCTCCGCCTCGGCGCGCACCGTGAGCATGGTGATCGAGTCGCCGCCGAGGGCGAAGTAATCGTCGTGGACCCCCACGGTGTCATGCCCCAGGACGCGGGCCCAGACCTCGGCGAGGACCGCCTCGGTACGGTTACGCGGCTGCCCGCCCTCAGTGGCTCTCAGGGTGTCGTGCGGTGGGGGAAGCGCGGCGCGGTCGGCTTTGCCGTTGGGGGACAGCGGAATGCCGTCGATCCGTGTGAAGGACGCCGGGACCATGAACGGCGGCAGTGTCCGCCCGAGCCTCTCGCGCAGCAGCGCCGTGTCGATCGGGGCGTCGGCGACGTAGTAGCCGGCCAGGACGGCCCCCCGGTCGGCGGTGGTACGGCCCACCACGATGGCGTCCCGTACCCCGGGGACCGCGCGCAGGGCGGCTGCCACCTCGCCGGGCTCGACGCGGTTGCCCCGGACCTTGACCTGGTCGTCGATTCGTCCGAGGTACTCCAGGGTGCCGTCCGCGAGCCACCGGGCGAGGTCCCCGCTGCGGTAGATGCGGCCGCCCGGCACGAACGGGTCGCTGCCGAACTTCTCGGCGGTCAGCTCCGGACGGTCGAGATAGCCTCGAGCGACGCCGGCTCCGCCGATGCACAGCTCGCCGGCAACACCGACGGGTTGCGGCAGGTCGTCGGCGCCCAGCACGTACAGACTGGTGTTGTCGATCGGGCGGCCGATGGGCACCCGTGCGATGCCGTGGGCGGGGTCGGCCGGGCAGTCGTAAAAGGAGACGTCGACCGTCGCCTCGGTCGGGCCGTACAGGTTCACGAGCCGTGCCGACTCCTCCGCGCCGCTCTCACGACGACACCGGTCGGCCAGGCGATTGAACTGCTCGACCCGCGGGCCCGGCAGAGCCTCACCGCTGCAGAACACGTACCGCAGGGTCCCGAGGACCTTGCGTGCAGCCGCCGAGTCCTCCAGCAGGTCGAGGAACGGACCGAGCATCGAGGGAACGAAGTGCACGGCGATGACCCGGTGCTCGCGGATCGCTCGGCAGACCTCGCGCGGGTCCCGCTGGCCGCCCGGCGGGAGCAGGGCCACGGCCGCACCCTCGACGGCCCACCAGAAAAGCTCCCACACCGAGACGTCGAAGGAGACCGGCGTCTTCTGCAGGAGGACGTCCCCTCCTTCGAGCGGGTAGCGGCGCTGCATCCACGCGAGGCGGTTGACCACGCTGCGGTGCTCGACCATGACGCCCTTGGGCCGCCCGGTCGAACCGGAGGTATAGATGACGTAAGCGAGGTCTTCGGAGGTGGCGAGCGGCTCGACCGGGGCGCCACTGCCGGTCAGCAGGTCACCGACGCGCCGCACCGTCGCATCCGTGGGAAGACCGGCGGGAGCGTCGTCGTCGACGATGACCACCTTGGCGCGGCTGTCCCGCAGCAGGAAGCCCACCCGATCGGCCGGGTGGCCGGGGTCCACCGGTACGTAGGCGCCGCCGGACTTGAGGATGCCGAGCAGCGCCACCGGCAACCGCGGGCCCCGCTCCATCATCACCGCGACACGGTCGTCCGGGCCGATGCCCTCCGCGCGCAGGGCCCGCGCGACACGGTTGGCGCGCTCGTCGAGTTCGGCATAGGTCAGCGCCTCCCCGGACGCCGCGACGACGGCGGTTCCGTCCGGCCGGCGGGCGGCCTGCGCCTCGAACAGTCCGTGCAGGGTGGCTCGGTCCGCGTAGGGCACGTACCCGCCGTGGGCGCGCCCGGCGGTGACGTCCCGGTGCTCGGCTGGCGACAGCATGGGGATGTCGGACAGCGGCCGGTCCAACAGGTCGAGACCGTGCTCCATGAGCATGGTGAGGTGCCCCGCCACGGAGGTGATGGGAAGGTCCTCGTCGAAGACGTCCCGGGCGTAGTCCAGGTCGACACGGACGTCGGTCGTGCCGTCGAAGGCGGACACCAGGACGCCCAGTGCGTCCCGGTCGTGCGAGGGAGCCCTCAGGGTGCCCCGCCGCACGATCCCCGGAGTCTTCGGCCGGGACCAGTTCATGTAGGAGAGCGTCACGTCGAACAGCTGCCGTGGGCCCCGGGCCGCCGCGGGCGCTTCCCGCAGGATGTCGCCGAGCGAGAGCCGCTCGTGGCGCCGCAGCGCGCGGGTCGTGTTCTGGATGTCGGCGAGCAGTTCCCGGACGGTCAGCCCGCCGGGCGCCTCGACCCGTAGCGGCAGGGTGTTGGCGAACTGACCGAGAACGCCCCTGTGCCGCTCTGTCGGACGGTTGAGGAAGGGGACGCCGAGGACCACCTCCTCGCTCCCGTGCAGGCGCGTCAGATAGGTGCCGAGCATGGCCGCGACGTAGGTGAAGGGCCAGTGGCCCGCTGCGCGGACCCGGTCGATGAGGGCACCGTCGATCACGAACGAGTGACGGCCGCGGTCGCGCGGACCGCTGTCCTTCGTACGGGCGAAGAGCGCGGGCGCCACGCCACCGAGGTATTCGCGGTAGAAGGCACGGTCGCGGTCACCCTCCGTCCCGCTGCGGTAGGCGGAGTCCTCCTCGACGAACGCCACATAGGAAGGCGTTTCCCGGGCGCTCCCATGCGGATCGCCGTCCGGCACCCGGGCGTACTCATGGAGGATCTCGTGGCTCAGCCGATCGAGCGTCCAGCCATCGGCGACGATGTGGTGCGCCTTGATGTGCAGATGCGTGACATCCGGGCTCTCCAGCAGGACGACGGCTTCGACCAGGGGGCCGCTGCTGAGCGGCAGGGCGTCGGCCATACACCTGCGCATCCACTCGGCGCAGGCGGCGTCCGGCTCGGGCCGGTGCGAGAGGTCGATCACAACGACCGGCACCCTCGCCGCTGCCACTCGTTGGAAGGGAACGCCGGCGCGTTCGGCGAACTGCAACCGGAACGTCTCATGACGCCGCAACACGCGCTCCGCGCACACGGCAAGCCGCTCGTGGTCGACGCCGCCGTCCAGACGCTCGTGGAGAACGCAGTTGAACTGTGGTGACTCCGGAGCCTGGGAGCCGACGGACCATACGTCGCGCTGATACGCCGTCAAGGGGTACAGCGTGTGGTGGTTCATGTTCAACTGTTGGGGTTTCCTTCGAGCCGTACAGGGATCTCTTGGTGCCCGTCGAAGATGAGGGAAGGCAGCGGAGACAGACAGTCGGCTTCGACGGCGAGTTCGAGGGCGGGGAACCGGGAGAAGAGGGCTTTCAGCGCGATGCGCCCTTCCAGAAGCGCGAGTTGGGCGCCCAGACAGTTGGTGCGACCGTGCGTCATGAAGTCGGCCCACCGGAGCCTGCCGGCGCAGGGCTTCCTCCACGACCTGGTCCCAGCCGGCCCGGCCTGCCATGGCAAGGTCCGGCCGGGCCGGGTGCGTGAGCAGGTTGACCACGGCGTGGTCCAGCAGGTTCGCCGTGGTCCCATAGCCGGCGCCGAGCACCATCCAGATCTGGTCGGCCGGCTCCCGTTCGGTGAGCCGGCCCCCGCGGTGGGCGTCGAGCAAAGCGCCGGCGATGTCGTCGCCGGGACGCTCGGTCTTGATCACGAGGTCCGCGAGGAGTTGCGCGGCCTCGGCTGGGGTGTCGGTCGGACTCAGGTGCGCATGGCTGTGAGGAGTCCGTACCGTAGCTGTGGGAATGCGAAGAACCAGGCGCCCAGTTCGGCTGCTGTTTCCATTTCGCGCGCCTCTTGGCCGTCGAGATCGTGTGCGGCCTTCCGCCAGCCGTCGGTCATGCTGTCGTAGGAGCGGCGTACGTTCTCGGTGGTGTCGGTGTAGTCCACCACTTCCAGGCCGGCCTCCCGCAGCAGCGTCCCGTACCGGTCGGGGCTGAGGGAAACCATGAAGAACCTGCACGCCTCGGCCATGCGGTCTGCGTCCGGGGGAGCGAGCTCGCCTTCGAGGCTGTGCTCGGCGATGACCAGCCGCCCACCAGGACGCAGGACCCGGGCGATATGGCCCAGGGCCGCCGCCTTGTCCTTCATGTGCATCAGGGACTCGATGGCGTACGCGCCGTCGAAGGACTGGTCCGGCAGGGGGAGTTGCGTGGCGTCGGCCCACTGGAAGGTGGCCCGTCCGGGAAGCTCCGCCGGTTGCGGCCGGCTGTTGGCCAGTTCGACCTGGTAGTCGCTGACGCTGACTCCGGTGATCCGTACGGCGTGGTGCGCGATGATGCGTGCCGCGGTGCTCCCGTGTCCACAGCCAACGTCGAGCAGGTGCTGGCCCTCGGCCGGGGCGAGGCGTTCGGTGACGAGGTCGGTCAACCGGTCGGTCGCCACCTGCATGGAACTGCCGTCCGCTTCGTCGTCCCAGTAGCCGACGTGGATGTTCCCACCGAGCGCATCGTCGTACACATCCGTGTGGCGGTTGTAGAAAGCCCCCACGTCGCCGGACGTGTGGGAATGCTGCGTCAGCATGAAATGACCTTTCACGGTTCGTCGAGTCGTTCGCCGGGGTCGCGGATGAGACCGGCCGGCCCGCGTGAAAGCTCCTGCGACGAAGAGGGAGCGAACGTACTCGACAAGGGGAGGCAGGGCAGCTGAAACGGGGCGGTGAGCGGCGGGTTTGACCGATCCACCGGACATACCTCCGCCCACCCTGAATCCCGCTGAGGAAGCCCTTCGGGGATGTCCTGCTGAATACCGAAGGGCAGTACTGCAACCGCACCCGGAGCGCTACCGCCGGTCGGGGGTGTCACACGGTGTCCTGTTCCCCCGGAGGTGATCGCCCCGTCCCCGGAGTGCTGCTACGGCGTATCGTTCAGCCGGGGCGCATTCCGGGGACGCGATTGCAGTACCAGCTCACGCAAATCCGCTCAGACGCGCCCGAAGAACAGGCTGCCCGGCGCATTCGGGTCGTTCGACAGGAAGTGTTCGCGCACCGCACGGATGAACTCGTGGCGCGAGATCGCGCCGTCTCCGTCGGTGTCCAGCTTGGTGAACATGTCCATCGCATCGGGCGCGTCGCTCTTCCACACGTCCCTCAGGAAGCGGGCGAACTCGTCCTTGCTGATCTGGTTGTCGCCGTCGACGTCGATGACGTCGAAGATCGCATGGCCGCCGCCCTCGGTCACGTTGAGCCGACTGGTGTCGATCACCGCGAGGCGGTTGGCCGTGACGAACTGTTCCTTCGTGAGTCGGTCGCCGTCGACGCCGGCGTGACGGAGGAGCTCCAGCCAGTAGATCTGGCAGAAGGTCTGGAGCGCCCTGGCCCGGCGGTCGTCCTTGGCGAGCTTGTACGCCGTGATGTAGCGGTCGGCGAGCTTCTGGTAGTCCGTCCAATCCAGATAGCCGTCCTGGTTGGCATCCATGGTCTCGAACGTGCGCTCGAGCTTGACGGTGATGACGTCCTGTGCCGCAGCGGTCACGTGTCCTCCTTGAGAACGAAGGGGGAATGTCGTGATCACCATGCCTTGATCCGTGAATTGGGATAAATTGACGAAAGGTTCCTCTTCTGCCTTTTCAGTCATTCGGACGTACTCCCCGGTGGAACGCATCCACGGGCGGCGGGCCACCGTTCCTGACGCGCTCGATCAACCGGGTGTGCACCAACGGTCGGCAGGATGTGCGCGGCGCGATGGGTCTCCGGCCGGCCTCCCGTGCGCGTCAGAGGCGGCGTGTACCGGTCAGGCCGTCGATCCCGGTGAGCTTCCCGGCGGTCCGGTACCGGTGCACGAACCCCTCGGGAGTGGACAGTTCGCGGCGTACGGCTTCCACCGTTCCGATCACGCGCGGGTCGTCCGGTGGCAGGAAGCCCACTCGGGAGATCAGCAGCAGGGCGGCATCGACCTCCTGCGATCCGTAGGACTGGGTGAAGGTGTTGCGGACCGGGTCGAAGCCGCGCGTGCACACGTCGTGGTGGATGGCCTCGCGCAGCTCGATCAGCGCGAACAGGTCGGCTTCCATGGCGCTGGCCTCGACCAGGCGGATGGTGCGGTCGACGGCCACCCAGGTCATGATCTTGGAGTGGGCGAAGTGCCGCTGCTCTCCGCGGACTTCCCAGAACCCCTCGTCGGGCATCTGTCATCGCTCGGCCAGGTGTTCAACGAGCCGCTGGTGCAGGACCGCGGTGTCCCCGCACGGGGCGACGCCGCTCTCGTGCGCGAGATAGAGGGTCTCGATCACGTAGCCATAGACGTCGAGCTGCACTTGGTCGGCCGCGCCGTTCCCGATCCGGATGTGGCGCAAGACCAACGTCAAGTGGGGCAACCGCAACGGTGGAAAGCCGCTCACCTACCTGGCCAACAAGCTGTCCGCCGACGGCACCGGCAAGACGCAGCAGTACCGCAACCGTCAGGTCATCTGCGAAAGAAAGTGGACGAAGTACCCGGACACCGGCCTGTTCACCGACATGTGGACCCTGGACGCGGGCGCGCCGCGTCCTGACCTGATCAGCTGCGACGAGTTTGCCTTCGCCAACGCCTACCAGAGCGCCGGAAACCTCTACAGCACCACCACCAGCCACGTCACCGAAACCGGCGCGGAATGCGTGCAGACCTATCTCCGGCGCAACGCCGACGACACCATGACGCTCCACCTGCGCCCGGATGCCCCGGCACCGACGTGGAAGGAGCCGTGCGGCCGGTCTTCGATGTCGAACTGGCAGAACACCCAGTCGATGCGGCCGTTCGGCGAGTTCATCAAGCAACAGCGCCTGATGGAGGACGACGACTACTGGTTCGACCTCGCCGGATTCACCGCACCCACTCCGTAACCGGACCATGAGAAGTGCCCCGGCCGTTCTTCGGTTCCGGGGCACTTCCGTTTCGCGACCTCACAACCTCACGACCAGACAAGTCGCCCTTCGACAACGGAACAGATCGGATAGTCCCCCGCGCCGATCCTCGTCAGCATCTCCGCCACGGAATCGAAGTAGTCAGCCAGTGACGCGTACTCGCCGGTGATCGTGGGCTCACCCACGAACCATCTGCCGATACGTCCGTCCCTCGCGTCGATGAACTGTCCCATCCAACCGTCCCGGTCCGACTGGAACGGGATCCACTCTTCGCGCCATTCGTCCCCACCGGACAAGGGGTGATTCGCGTAGAGCTTCTCCATCGCCCGGATGCCCAGAAAGAAGATCCCCTCGTCCGGGAACCCGGCGTAACCGCAGCAGGCGACGTCGTCGTCCACGTCTTCCTCGGGAAGATCCAGATTGTTCAGAAGCAGCCACGCCTGCAGGTCTTGGGGAAAGGAGATCCCCATCCGCTCCTCGGCGGCCGCGATCATCTGTTCCGTGGCCGGACCGGGCAGATCCGCGTGATCGGCCGGGGCATACTCCCGAAGAAGACTCATCACGCGGGACCAGGTCTCCACCACACTCATTCCCCGCTGCCCCTCTCTGCACGGATTCGCTATGCCACCCAACGGGCTCACCTACTGTAGCCGGATAGCGGGTCTTCGAATTTTAGTGGGGGTGTGGCGGTGACGGCCTGATGTTCGGTCACCGAACGTGACGGGCCTGGGGTGTGGGTGGCTTGGACGCAAGGAGCCCGCGGGTCTTCGTGATCACGGTTGTTGTCTAGGCAACCGATCATGAAGAACCCACGGGCTTGAGCATCGACGCTACCGGGACCAACGAGGCTGCGACGCGACTGCTTGGGCTGGAGGGGGTGAGTGTGACGCAGGTCAAGGACGACAAGGCGGGCGGATCGACGGTGTACGTCGTGACGAATGAGGAGTCCGCGAGGGCCCGTCCCTCGTGCGGGGTTTTCTCCACCAGGCTCAAGGACTACCGCACCACCGCCCCCAGACACCTGTCTTGCGCCCGGTGAGTATCCGCTGGCGCAAGGCACGCTGGCACTGCACCGAACTCGACTGCGACCGCCGCTCGTTCACCGAGTCCACAGGCCAGGTACCCGCGCGGATGCGTACGACCGGGGCGCTTCGGCGGGCGGCCGGGGCCGCAGTGTGTGGCGGCGGACGATCGGTGGTGCAGGCCGGCCGGGATCTGGGCCTGTCCTGGCCTATCGTGCAGCACTACTTCGAGGACTACTGAGTGGACGATTTGGGGCTGATCATCGGTGTTGTCGTGCTGGCCGCCTCCGCCCACGACAACGCCGCCGGCACCGCCCTGCTCGACCAGGCCGCCGAGCGGTGCGGGATGCGTCTGGAGAAGGCCCTGGTGGACCAGGGCTTCAAGGGCGAGGTCATCATGCACGGCGCCCTACTGGACATCGACGTCGAGGTCGTCTGCCGCAACCCTGCTGACCAGGGCAAAGGCTTCGTCCCTCAGCCCAAGCGGTGGGTGGTCGAGCAGACGAACGGCACGCTGATGCTGCACCGGCGTCTGACCCGTGAGTACGGCCACCGGCCCGACACCTCTGCCTCACGCGTCTACTGGGCCTCCATGGCAAACATGACCTGCCGTCTCACCACACCGAGTCCCGCCTGGCGCGACCCCTCGGGCTGGCCGCGTGAACGTCGCCGAACTCCTCGCCGGCCTCCATCCCACCACGACGAGGCCACCGCCCGAGCCGGGGAACTACGCGGCCAGATCGAGCACCTCACCGCCGCCCTGGCCGAGACCGAAGCGCGACTTACGGATCTGACCACCACCCGGAAGGTCATCGCGGAACTCGCGCCGACCCGAGACGAGCCGGATCCGACCGAGACGAACACCGCCTACCAGGCCATTGTGAACGCCTTCAACCAGCACCCCTACCAGGCATTCAGGGCTCGCGAGCTGCACGAGCTCCTCGGCATGCCCACCCATGAGGCGTCCGTCAACATCACCCGCAGCCTCGGACGCCTCACCCGCCAAGGCTTCCTCACCCAACCCGAACGCGGCCGCTACCAGAAACGGACTTAACGTCCACTGAGTGGGGCGGACGCTCGTTTGACGCTCTGGGCGCCTGCAGGAAGGGTTATGGGACAGGCGCGGTCCTGGCGGCATGAGCTCCCCCTTGCGATGCGGGTGTGCTGGTGATCGGATACCACCGTATGGGGGCCGGCGGACAGTCCCCGTCGGCGGTGGACCGGGGCACCGGGCTCCCCGGGCGGGCGGTGGCGCCTATCTGTTCCGCCAGGCGGCCAGCTGGTCCGCGAACTCTCACTTCGTGCTTTCCGGCGTGAGACACCTCATCCCCGGCGGCAGGTACGGATCCTGTGCAGCTTCTTGAAGAGCAGCGCTGCCCCGAATCCGATGATGTTCGCGATGACAAGCGCGGCGGCGATGGTCCATACCTGCTGCTGCATAGGTGCCTTTCGTAGGATTCACCGGTCACCGGGCTCTTTCCTCGCGCGGCCCTGTGGGTTCACTGGGCTTGGGTGTCGCAGTGTGCGGGGCGGCGAGTTCGATTGAAGCGCCCGACGTGCCCCAGCACGACGGGAGTGAATGTGTAATGCGCGGCGGCCAGGGTGAAGGCAGCTGCGGTCACTGCCCAGTGGGTTGCCGTGACAGTCTCTTCCAGGATCATGGCCCACCAGTAGTAACCAGGCGCGGAGGGCGGATATCCGAACAGCACGGCGACCAGCCGTACTGCTTGCCGTACGGAAGATCACGTACCGCATTCTCAGTCGAACAGCGGTGCAAGCGCGGTCTCGCCCGCCATGATCCGCCAGGCGGGCACCCGCACCGTCCGGCTCACCGGGCCGGGCTTGGCGCCGTGGCCCCCGGAGGGCAGTCCGGCGAGCAGGTCGCCTCGCGCGTGGGTGAGCCGGAGGTGCCGTGCGGGATCTTCGCCGGCCCTCGGTCCGGGGTCGATCAGCACCGCCGTGTTCCGGCCGGCGTCGGTGAACAGCAGGTCCACGGGGTGCCCGCCCACCGGCACGGCCCGCTCCAGATCGGTGACGCCCCGTCCCGTCAGGTACCGCTGCAGGCGGTCGGCGAGGTCCTCGCGCGCCTCGCTCACCGGACCGGGCGGGCCGGCCTCGGCCGCGGTGCCGCCGTCGCCCGCTCCCAGCGGTGCCGAGCGCGCGGCGAGGAGGGCCGGCAGCCCGCTCTGCTCCTGCCAGAAGGCGTGGCAGCCCACGGTGACCAGCTGCGACTTGGCCCGGGTGACCGCCACGTTCCACAGGTTGACCTGGCTCGCGACCCAGTGTGTGGTCCGGGGCGGTGTGTTGTGCGCGGCCACCGGGCTGAGCACCATCACGTCACGCTGTCCGCCCTGGAAGGTGTGGACGGTGCCGACCCGGACCCGGTCGTCGTCCCGCCAGATCCGGGCCAGTGTCTCCTTCTGCGCCCGGAACGGCGTGACCACCCCCACCGTCGCGTCCGCCGGAAGTCCCGCCAGCAGTCCGTCGACCACGCGCCGCACGGCCTCCGCCTCCGCCGCGTTCCGCCAGGACCGCCCGTCGCCGCCACGCGCCGACGCCCCGGACGGTACGTCGACCCAGCCGAGCACCGGTGCCGGGTCGGCCGCTCCCACCGGGTCGTGTCCCGGCACCTGCCGCCGCACGTCGGTCAGCACCCGCAACCGGCCGCCGTAGCAGTGGCTGTTGACGACGTCCGCGATCCGCGGATGGCAGCGGTAGTGCTCGTCGAGGAGCAGCGCGCCCTCGCCGTGCTGTTCGGCCGCGTGGTACGAGGAGTACACGTGGTAGGTGAGGCGGTGGTGTTCCAGTTGCGCGGCGCTCAGCCCTGCCCGCGTCCGTGCCTGCCCTTCCTGCTGCGGTGACACTCCGGGGATGTGCCCGAGCTGCATGGGGTCACCGATGATCAGTGCCCGCCGGGCCCGGAACAGCAGCGGCAGCACCGAGGGGATGGAGCACTGGCTGGCCTCGTCGATGACGACGAGGTCGAACAGCTTCGGGGTGAGTTCCAGCTGCCGCACCGAGTGGGTGCTGACGGCCCATCCCTTGATCTGCGTCATCAGGTTCTTCTGGCTGCGCTGGTAGCCGGAGCGGCGGCGGAGCGCCTGGAGCCGCTGGTTCATGAGCCCGGCGGCCCGGTCGAGGGTCTCGGCGGACAGCGCGCGGGACAGTTCCGCCGCCAGGCCGGACAGCGCCTCCGCCGTCGCCGACCGGGACGCCTTGAGTCCGTCCTCGTCCCAGTCCCTCTGCCCGCGGACGAGTTGGCGCACCTCCCGCTCCACGGTCACGGCGTCGGCCAGGGACTCCAGCAACCCGGGCGGCACCGGTCGTGCCGCCGCCCACTCCGGCCACGCGGGTCCGGCCCCCTCGGGCTGCTCCGGGTCCCCCGAGACCAGTGCGGCGAGCGCACGGTCACGCCGCCATGTGCCCAGCTGCCACCAGCGGGCCCCGGCCGTCTTCCGGGCCCGGTCCGCCCACCGGCCCAAGGCTGCCAGGCCGTCCGTGTCCGCCGCCCAAACCCCTTCGAGGAGGGGCAGGGGCAGCTCCAGTTCGGCCGCCCGCTCCTCCCGGTCGCCGAGCAGTTCCAGCAGCCGCGTCTCCTCACCGACGCGGTGTGCCGCTTCCGTCCGCAGCCGGTCGGCCGTATCCCGGGTGTTGCGCAGTTCGCCGCCGACGGTGGCCGATCCGCGTCGCGGCGCCCGAACCGCTTCGGCGAGCAGCCGTTCCAGCTTGGACGCCTCCCGCTCCAGCGCTTCCGCGTTGCCCGTCCGCATCAGCAGGCCGGGCGCGATGTCGTCGCAGCGCTCGGCGACGACGTTCACGGCCTCGTTGTTGGTGGAGGCGACCAGCACCGACTGTCCCGCGGCGACACAGGTGGTGACGACCGCCGTGACGACCTCGCTCTTGCCGGTGCCGGGCGGCCCCGTCGCCACCGTCAGCGGCCGGCTCATCGCCGAGGTGATCACCTGTTCCTGGCTCTCGTTGCACGGCCCCGGGGCGACGGGGGTCACCGGGTTCGCCGAGGCCCCCGTCGTGGCGGGTGCCTGCCGGGCCCCGCCGTCCAGCAGCGCGTTCAGGGCGGTGCCGGGGATCTGCGCGGTCCGCGTGGAGATCTCCAGCAGGTTGTCCACGAGTGCCTGGGTGGCCATGGCCTCAGCACCGGACGGCACCAGCAGCACGGCCGCGTTGTGCGCGCCGGGCCGCAGCGCCTGCATGACCGTGCGGTCGCTGAGCGCGGACGGGTCCAGCGGTTCGAGTTCCGGCAGCCCCAGCTCCTCCAGCAACTCCCGGACGGCGCGCAGCATCTGGGCGTCGTTGCCCTCCTGCCAGGCCGGCTGCCAGCGGGTGACCAGGTCGGCGGCGTCGCCCGCGTCCAGGAGTTCCGAGACGACCCCGGTGTGCAGGGACGGCACGCCGCTGGGCCTGAGCAGGTCCCGGCCGTTCTCGTCCGGCGCCAGCTCCATCTGCTGGATGAGCAGCGGCGCCAGCTCGACCGTCGCGCGCCGCCCCCGGCCGCCGTCCCGCGAGGGGAGCGTGATCGCCGGATACCCGTACCAGTACTCCTGCCGCGTCCCTGCCCCGCCGTCCGACCCGGCCCGCCCGTCCTGGGGCCGGGGCAGGGACCCGGGCGCGACGATGTGCGGTCCGCGGCCCGACTGGATGGTCTCCTCGCCCTGGGCCAGCAGGAAGTACTTCTTGTCGCGGCCGGCGTCCCGGTCGGGCCGCATTCCGGCCGCCGCCTGCGCGGTGAGGCAGTCCGCGTAGTACCGCAGCAGCCGCTGCGGGTCGACGCCGTCGCGTTCGTCCGCCTCGGCCAGTTCCCGGGCCTTCAGCAGCGCGGGGGAGCGCCGGGCGGCGTCGGTGGCGTCGTGGGGGAGCGCGGGCAGGCGTACGGGCCGGGCCACCGACCGGGCGAAGGGGAGGCTCCGGGTGGCCCTGATGGTCGACTTGGTGGGCCGCTGCTCCTCCGGGACGCCGTCGCGGGCCATCTGGGCGGTCAGGTAGTCGAAGAGGTCGTCCGGGGTGATCCAGCCGCCGTCCTTGATCCGGCCGTTGCGCAGCCCTTCGACGATCTCCCCGGTGAACCGGGAGGTGCCGAGGCCCGACCCGGGCGGCGCCATCGCGGAGGCCGCCTGGAGGGCGTCGGACGCGGTGATGAAGTACACGCCGGTCGGCTTCAGCAGGGTGCTCGGCGCGGGCCGGTCCGGCTCCCCCGGGCCCTTGGCGGTCCAGCCCTGGACGACGGAACCGCTGGAGCAGCAGTCCAGCAGGACGAGCTTGGAGGCGGCCCGGCAGGACTGGAGCATCCGCTCCAGGAACTCCGCCGGTACCGCCGTGCCCGGCAGGTCGGCGGGGTCGGTGTCGCGGGTCAGGAAGTACAGCTGGCCGTCCTGCTCGCAGTACTCGCCGTGCCCGCTGAAGTAGAGCAGCGCGGTCTCGCTGGGCTGCCGGGCCTCCAGGAACGCCTCGACGGCGTGCAGCATCTCCGCGCGCGTCGGCTCGGCGGCCGCCGCGCACTCGTTGTACATGCCGATCTCGGTGTTCTCCAGCACGGCCCGCATGTAGTGCAGGTCGGCCCGCACGGCCGAGAGGTTCTGGTACGCCTCGCTGTCGTACGTGGAGACGCCGACGAGTAACGCGTGGCGGTCGTTGTCGGTCATCGCCGCTCAGCCCGCCGCCGTGCCGTCGTCGCCGTCGTCCGCGAGGAACCGCTCGACCAGCGTGTCGTCCTCGCGGGCCTCCTTGCCGGTGATGCGCAGGACCGCCCCGTCGGGCCGCTGGACCACGACGGTGCGCTGAGGGATCCGCGCCAGCCACACCTGCACCAGCGCGGCGACGAACGACCCGGCGCTCAGCAGCAGCCCGACGGTCTCGGCGGACGGCCCGCCCTTGTCGCCGACCCCCGCCAGGCTGCCCGGTTCGGGCAGGTCCATCCTGGCCGTGGAGTCCGCCTCGGCGAGCGCGGCGAGCAGTTCGCGTGCGTCCTTGCGGGCGCGCAGCGGGTCCTCGTCGACGACGGAGATCCGGTATCCGCTGTGGTTGTCGTGCATGGTGTTCTCGTGCTCCCCGTGAGTTCACCGGCTCCTTGCCGGGCGCACGACACTAGCGTCCGCCACTGACACCGACCGCCCAATGCGCTGTGCCCGCCTCGGCGTTGGCGTGAACACGGTTACCGATGGCCGGGACGTGTGCGTCTCATGCCAGGCACAGTTCGGCCCACACCGTCTTGCCCGGCGCGCCGTCGCGCGGCGCCACGGCCCAGCGGGTCGCCAGTCCCGCGACGATCAGCAGACCCCGCCCGGACTCCGCGTCGCCCGGCGGTTCCGCGTCGGAGAGCACGGGCACGCGTTCGGTCCGGGTGTCGGTGACTTCGACGCGCACGGTGCCGGTGGTGCGGGTGAGCCGGACGTGGAAGTCCCGTCCGGCGACGTGCCCGTGCCGGACGGCGTTGGCGGCCAGCTCGGCGGTGATCAGCGTGAGCGTGTCGTTGACCTGGCCGCCGTACGGGTGCCCCCACGCCTCGAGCCGGTGCGAGACCAGTCTGCGGGCCAGGCGGGCGCCGCGCGGGGAGGAGGTGAACGCCATCGCGAACTCGTGCAGGGGTGGGCGGTTTCGGCCTCGGCGCCCGGGGTGTGCACCCGGGCGGTGGAGATTCGGCTGTTCATATGGCCCACGCTGCCGGTGCGGTCCGCCGAGGTTCATCGACCGGGCGGACGAGGTGCTGGACGCGGGCGGGGTCCTCCAGGAGATGAAGGAGGAGGTGGCTCGGGCGCAGTATCCGGCGTTCTTCCGGGATGCGGCGAGGTTGGAGGGGGAGGCGGTTGAGCTGCATGTGTACGCGAACCAGGCGGTGCCCGGACTGATTCAGACGGAGGAGTACATGCGGGCGGTGTTCGGCATGTGGCGTCCGTTGCTGGACGAGGAGACCTTGGAGCAGCGGGTCGTGGCCCGTCTCGCGCGCCGGAGTGTCTTCGAGCGCAGGCCGGCCCCTCTGCTGAGCTTCGTCATCGACGAGGCGGTTGTGCGTCGGCCGTTGGGGGGCTGGCCGGTCATGCGTGGTCAGTTGGAGCAGTTGATGTTGGTCGGCGCGTACCGGAACGTCGAGGTTCAGATCATGCCGCTCGACCGTGAGGACAACGCAGGCGTGGACGGGCCGTTCACCTTGTTGTACCGCGCTGGTGGCGATCAAGTGGCTTACCTGGAAGCGCAGGGACGCAGCACAATGGTCAGCGACGGGCGGGAGGTCCAGGGAATCGCGTCGCGGTACGGCATCATCCGTGCGCAGGCTCTCACTCCGCGCGAGTCAATGGCCTTCGTTGAGAAGCTGCTTGGAGAGGTGTGAAGTGAACGAGACCCTGAGTGCGGTGGGCGAACTGCGCTGGCGTAAGAGCAGCTACAGTGGTGGGGCTGGGGGAGAGTGCGTCGAGGTCGCCGACTGCGCCCACGTCGTTCGTGTCCGTGACTCCAAGGACACAAGCCGACCTGCTCTCTCGGTCGCTGCTTCCGCCTGGGCGGCGTTCGTCGGCTTCGCTGCGCAGTAGGCGACAGGTCTGCCCCCGGGTAGTGCACCGGGGACAGACCTGTGTCAGGCCGCGTTGGCCGACTACGCCTTCGCCTTCTCGCGGGCGGGCGGGGTCCAGTGGCCCGCGGCGATCTCGGCGTCCAGCCGCGCTTGGAAGTGGGCGTGCGCCGCTCGCATCTCTGCTTCGCGGTCGGCTTTGTAGAAGGGACCCTCGTAGCCCTCGGGGGGCGGGGTGCGCTCCGGGTCTGCCAGGTGGGCCATGAGGTCGAGGTAGTCCTGCTTGGTCTGACAGTAGCCGTAGGTGTTGAAATCGGCGGCGATCTTACGTCCGTTGGCATCGAACCAGGTTGCGGCCTCGTAGTCGTACAACTGGGGGTAGCGCGACTTGAAGATGGCGGCGAGCTGGTCTGCGGTGATCCCGAGCCACACGGTAGGGGGCGTGGCCCGAGGCGGCGAACAGCAGGACGGCGACCAGCGCGTACACGTCGACCGCCGGTGTCAGGGGCTTCTCACCGTTCGCCTGCTCGGGCGGCATGCAGGAAGGGGTGCCGACGACCGTGTGCGGCGCGGTCAGCGACACGCTCGACTCGGCGAACACCGCGAGCCCGAAGTCGATCACCTTCGGTCCGTTCGGGCCGAGCAGCACGTTGGCCGGCTTCAGGTCACGGTGCAGCAGACCCTGCCGGTGCACGGTGGCCAGGGCCTCGGCCAGCGTCGCGCCCAGCGCCGCCGTCAGCAGCGCGGGGAGCGGGCCGTGGGCGGCCACGTGCCGGCTCAGGTCGAGCCCCTCGACGTACTCGGTCGCCAGCCACGGGCGCTCGGCGTCCGGGTCGGCGTCCAGGAGAGCGGCGATCCGGGCACCCCAGATCGTCTTGAGGATCTCCACCTCCTGAGCGAACCGCGTCCGCGTCTCGGAGTCGACCACGGACGGCTTGATCACCTTCACGGCGGCCGGTTCCCCGCCGGGCGACTCGCCCAGGTACACCTGGCCCATCCCGCCCTGCCCGATCCGGCCGAGCAGCTCGTATCCGTCCAGCTCGGAAGGGTCGTCGGGGCTGAGGGGCGCGATGTGCACGAAGGTCCTCACAATCGGGCGGAACCGGTGTCCCCCGGTCACGCTAGACCACCGCCCGTGCCCGCGGGAGGCCGGTCACCGCCCATTCCCCGGCAGACCGGGGCGCACACCCCTCTTCCGTGACAGGGCCCGTGATGTCGGTGCCGCCCTCTACGGTGGAGATCGCGCTGCCCTCCCGCAGTGGCCGGGCCCGGGCCGGTGGCCGGACCTCGGAAGAGCGTCTCCGACGGCACAAGCCGAGCCCGGCGACACCTCCTCATGACGTTGTCAGGCTCCAGGGGGACGGGGAGTCGGGGTACTGGTTCCGGACCGTACGACAGCCCGTCCCACCCATCGACAGCGGAGGGTCACCAACCATTCGTGGTGATGGGCGCACTGGGGCGGCGACCTCGTCCCTCCCGCGTGGGGCCCGCCTCAATCGACCGGTACTCTCTCCGACACTCCCGTCGTGGACGGGACGGGACGTCGATAGGAGCCCGGCTGGGGCGTGAAGATCCGCCTCTTGACCGGGTGCGGGCGGACGCAGACCATGTGCTGCAGGTTCAGAAGACCCGCCTCATAGGACAGCAGGCCGACGGCGAAGAGCAACCGCCAGACGGCCACCGTCTCGCGGCCGGCTAGTTCGACGGCCCGCTCGTGCCGCATCTCCAGCCGGTCCAGCCACGCCCGGAGCGTCAGAGCGAAGTCCGTCCGGAGGTTTTCCACGTCCAGAACTTCCAGGCCGGACCGCTCAGCCTGCAGCACGCTGCTGCCGATCTCACCCGGATTGAAGTCCGGGAACGCGTAACGGAGCATGAACGGACTGCGCACCAGACGTCGTCCGGGTTGCAGGATGCACAACTCGTGACTGAGGACCCGTCCGCCCGGTACGACCAGACGCGCCAGGGCATCGACATGTTCGCTCTGACCGCGGCGTGACAGGTGCTGAGTCATCTCGACGCTGGCCACGGCGTCGAAGGGCCCGTCCGGGAGCGCGCGGTAGTCCTGCAGCCGTACTTGCAGGCGATCCGACAGGCCGGCTTCCTGAATCCTCCGGGTGGCGAGTCGCGCCTGGTTCGGCGAGAGAGTCACACCCACACCATCGACGCCGTAGTGCCGGGCGGCGTGCAGAAGCAGGCTGCCCCATCCACAGCCGAGGTCCAGCAGCCGCATGCCCGGTTGGAGGTCGAGCTTGCGGCAGATCAGCTCCAGTTTGGAGCTCTGTGCGTCGTCCAGTTCGAAGCCGGCCAGACCCGCCCCCTGGCCCCAGTAGCCGCTGGAGTAGACCATCGAGGACCCGAGAACGAGCCTGTAGAAGTCGTCACCGACATCGTAGTGGTGGCGCACGGCCCGGGCGCCACGGGAGGGTCGAACCTCCCCGGACGGCGGGCGGAGCGGTGGTCCCAGGACCTGCCGGTTCACGGCGAGACGCCATGATGACAGCGCCGCGCGCGCGAGGTCCGACCGGGACGATCCCAGGACGGACCCCAACTGCCGCATGACAGTGACAAGGTCACCCTCGATGTCGATGTCCCCGGCCACGAACGCCCGGGCGGCACCGAGTTGTCCGGGACACCACAGCATTCGCCGCACTGCGTGGGGGCCCTTCAGTACCAGGGCAGACCCCAACTCGGCGCCCACGACGCTCCCGTCCCACGCCCGGATCCCGAACTCTACGGCGTCCCCGGTCATCCTCTTCAGAAAGGCAGCGACCTGATGGGCAATCCCTGTGGTGCGTGCTCTGGTCATCGTTTCTCCGTACTCGACAGGCCATGGCGCGCGGCAGCACCCATGCCGCCGCGCTGCCGTACATGCAATCGACTGTTTCCGGTGGCGGACGGCCGTCCACAGGAAGCACGCGTGGACGCGGCCCCGAAGACCGGCTCCGCGAACGTCGGGTCGTGCTGTGCGCCCCAGCGCCCACGGGCGCACAGCGTCGATTCCACCGCTCGGCTAACGACCGTTTCACGCCATAGGCACGATCACGGCTCAGCGTGAACCAGCGGGAAGGACGTAGGACTTGGAGAAGTCGGGCGGGACCTCCCCGGGTTTTCCGGAGACCTGGGTCCGTCCAGTGCATGAGGATCTGGAACAGGTCCAGGGCCTCGTCCCGGATGACCGCGGCGGCCACGGCGGTCTCGCTGGTGCCCGAGGACGAGAACTCGGCCGAAGCCGCCGTGCGGCCGCGCTCGCGAACCGGTACGCCACAGTGCGCCCGTTCCTGTCGCTGCTGGGCGACTCGAAGGCGTTGGACGCGGCGAGTGCCGGCAAGCGGGTGCCGGCCGGGGTGCGTGGCCTTCCGGCGCCGGCGCGACGGAAGGTGGGGGTCAATCCGCTGCTGCCGCGCGAGGTGGACGACAAGCCGGCGCAGCCCGCGTGGCGCAATGCGGTGTACGCCAACCCGGACTTGCCGCAGGGCGTGGTGGACCGTGCCCTTCACCGACCACCTGGCGGAGCTGGTGCGGGGCCTGGACGCCGGATGGAGGCAGCTCGGCGCGCTCGGCCTGCTCCTCAACGCCATCGTGCCGTGGACCACGAAGTACATCGACACGTCCCCGTCGCCCAGCTGAAGGCCGAGGGCCACGAGATCCGCGACGAGGATGTGGGCCGGCTCTCCCCGCAAGCACCGCAACCCGAACCTGCTCGGCCGCTACACCTTCACCGCCGGCGTCCCCGCCGCCGGAGCCCTGCGCCCGCTGCGCGACCCGGACGCGTCCGAGCTGGACGAGGACGACGACGGCACCGCGACTGAGCCCGACTCTTCACCAGGGCGCCGGGGCAACTCCGGTATGCAGCCGGGTTGTAGGTTGATCGCTTGCGTCGCTTCGGTGTTTGGGCTGTTCGATGGACGTGCGAAAAAGGATTTTGAAGAAAGTCGTCGTCGGATGTCGAGGAGCCGCCTCCCGCTCCGACTGAAGGGTGACAGCGCGCCGACGGGGCGCGCGGAACAGGGAGGACACCCGAGATGAAGTACGTCGCGATGATCTACGGCAACCAGGCCAAGTGGGACTCCTTCCCGGCCGAGGAGTGGCCGGAGGCGATCGCCAGGCAGGAGGCGTTCAACGAGAAGTACCGCGAGAGCGGTGAACTCATCGGCGCCTACGGCCTCGCGGACGCGGCCAACGCCCAGCTCGTGCGTCGCGAGGACGGCGTCCCGGCGGTCACTGACGGGCCGTACCTGGAGACCAAGGAGTACATCGCCAGCTTCTACATGCTCGACTGCGACAGCCTGGAGCGGGCGCAGGCGATCGCGGCGGACATGCCGTTCGCCGACGTGGAGCCGGTCGAGCTGTGGCCCGTCCTGCACGAGTCCGCGGCGGACGTGTGAGCGCCCCGCACCACGCCGCCCCGCACCACGCCGCCGAGGACCTGCTGCGCGAGCTGGCGCCGCAGGTCCTCGGCGCGCTGGTGCGCCGCTACGGCGTCTTCGACGCGTGCGAGGACGCGGTCCAGGAAGCACTGCTGGCCGCCGCCCTGCAGTGGCCCGGTACCGGCGTACCGGACAACCCCCGGAGTTGGCTGGTCACCGTCGCCTCCCGCAAGCTGGTCGACCAGATCCGCAGCGACTGCGCCCGCCGGCGCCGTGAGGACACCCTCGCCCTGGCCACCCCGCAGGCCGAACTGCTCAGCCACGCCGCCGACACCGTGCCCGACACGGACCGGGACGACTCGCTGGCCCTGCTGTTCCTGTGCTGCCACCCCGCGCTGTCACCGGCCGGCCGGATCGCCCTGACCCTGCGCGCGGTCGGCGGTCTGACCACCGCCCAGATCGCCGCCGCCTTCCTGGTGCCCGAAGCGACCATGGCGCAGCGCGTCAGCCGGGCCAAGCGAACCGTCAGGGACTCCGGTACTCCCCTGGCCGCGCTGGAGGGAACCGAGCTGACCCAGCGGCTGGCCGAGGTCCGGCATGTGCTCTACCTGATCTTCAACGAGGGGTACACCACCACCGGCGGTACCGAAGACACCGGCCTGACCGCACCGGAACTGTCCACCGAGGCGATCAGGCTCACCCGGATGCTGCACCGCCTGGTGCCCGACGACACCGAGACCGCGGGCCTCCTCGCTCTGATGCTGCTCACCGACGCGCGCCGCCCCGCCCGCACCGGCCCCTCCGGGGAACTGGTGCCGCTGGCGGAACAGGACCGCGGCCGGTGGGACCGCCGCGCCGTCGCCGAAGGAGTCGACCTGATCAGCCGGACCCTGCCGCGCGGCCGGGTCGGCCCGTACCAGTTGCAGGCGGCCATCGCGGCCGTGCACGACGAGGCCGAGGACACCGACGCCACCGACTGGCCCCAGATTCTCGCCCTGTACGAGATCCTGGAACGGTTCGGACCGAACCCGATGGTCTCCCTTAACCGCGCGGTCGCCGTCGCCATGGTCCACGGCCCCGCCGCGGGGATCGACCTGATCACGGCACTGGAGACAGAGACCCGCATGGCCCGCCACCACCGGCTGCTCGCCACCCGCGCTCACCTCCTCGAACTCCTCGGCGAACACCAGGCCGCCGCGGCCTCCTACCGCGAAGCCGCCCGCCGCACCACCAGTACCCCCGAACGCCGCCACCTGAGCGCTCGCGCCCACCGCCTGGAGGCCCGCGCATGACGCGCCGTGGCGGCGGAGGGGTAGGCGTGCAGGCGCGCTGCACCCGATCGAGGTGGCCCGCCGCCTGTCGTCAAAGGATCGCTTGACGACAGGCAGGCGGCGCATCCAATGAACCCCCAGCTCCTCGCCCGCTGCCAGCCGCTCGACGGCGCCCAGGGCGTCCCTGCGGTCCCGGCTCAGCGCAAGGCCCGCCGCGAGTACGAGAACCGGCCGCGTGCCACTGGTGGCTTCCCGCTCGAGGCCGCCCGCGTGGGCGTTTGTCCGTCCCGTCCGGAGCCCGCCTGACCGGCCCGGGTGAGAAGGTGAAGGTGAGGGGGCCTCTCCCGCCGTGCGAAAGGCCCCACCGGTCTTCGTCGTCGCGCTAGTGGTGCAGGGTGCGGTGGATGCGGTGAGCGATCCCGTCGAGGGTCGCGGCGGCCATCAACTCCATCATGGACAGTTCGCAGTGGAAGGTCTGTTGGAGGGAGACGGAGAGTTCCGCGCCCATGAGCGAGTCCAGGCCGAGGTCAGCGAGGTTCGCGGTGGGGTCGACGCGGTCCGTGGTGGTCTGCAGGATGTGGGCGGTCGCGTCGACCAGGGTCTCGGTGATCAGGTCGAGGCGCGCTTGGTCGCTCTCGGCGGCCTTCAGGCGCTTGCGCAGGTCGTCGGCCTGGGCGCGGGAGGCACGATGGTCCGCGTGGGCCAGCTGGGCGGTGAAGCGGGCCACGGACAGCGCGGGAAGCAGGCCGGTGAGCCGGTCCCAGTCCATGACACCGATGGCTGCCTGGCCGTGCGCGCGGTGCAGATGCCGGTCGAAGGCGGCCAGAGCGGTGGCCGGCGTGATCAGTCCGATGCCGGAGCGGGCGATGGTGTCGGCCATCCGCGTCCGCGCGACGTAGCCGGTCTCGGAGATGCCGCCCCAGGCCAGGGCCAGACCCGGCCGGCCGTGGTCCCGGCGCTTTCGCATGAGTGCTTCCAGGTAGAGGTTGGCGGCCGCATAGGGGGCTTGGTGCTGGTTGCCGATCAGGGCGGCGACGGAGGAGTGGACGACGAAGAAGTCGAGAGTGCGGTCGCGTGTGAGGTCGTGGAGTACCGAGGCGCCGCGCACCTTGGGGGCCATGACCTTCGCGAACCGCTCGGCGGTGAGGTCGCTCAGGGGCGCGTCGTCGAGGTGCATGGCGGCGTGCACGATTCCGCGTACCGGACGACGGAGCTGATCCGCCTCTGTGATGACCGCCTCGACGGCCTCGGGGTCGGTGACGTCGGCGGCGTACACCCGTACGGTCGTGCCCGCCTTCTCCAAACCGGCGACCAGGTCGGCGGCTTCGGGCGCCTGACAACCGCGCCGGGAGACGAGAGCCAGATGACGGGCGCCCCGGTCGGCGAGGTGGCGGGCCGTGGCCGCACCCAGGCCGCTCAATCCGCCGGTGATCAGATAGGTGGCGTCGGGATCGAGCCGCACTGCCGGATCGGGCTGGTCGACGGCGACCGGCGAGCTGTCGGTGAAGGAGATGACGACCTTGCCCAGGTGACGCGAGTGGCGCAGCGCGCTGAACGCGTCCCTGATGCGGGGAGCCGGGTAACTCTGGTGGGGCAGGGCCCGGTAGACGCCGGCGGCCACGCGCTCACTGACGGTACGGAAGGCGGCCGCGGCCGAATCGGGTGCGTCGGCGATGAGGCGGGTGATGTCGACGCCGTAGTAGGCCAGGTTGTCCCGGAACGGACGCAGGAGCAACGGGGTGTTGGCGTAGATGTCGCGCTTGCCCAGTTCGACGAACCGGCCCCCTGGCGTCAGGCACTCCAGGCTGCGGGCGATGGCCTCGCCGGCCAGCGAGTTCAGCACGACGTCCACCCCCCGGCCGGCGGTCGCGTCCCGAACCTGGTGGGCGAAGGAGAGGTCCCGGGAGTTGAAGACCGCACAGGCACCGAGCGTGCGAAGGAGGTCCCGCTTGGCCGGTGTGCCGGCGGTGGCGATCACCCGGGCGCCGATGCGGCGCGCGTAGGCGAGGGCGGCCAGGCCGATGCCGCCGGCGCCGCCGTGGACCAGCACGGTCTCACCGGCACGCAGGTGGGCGAGGGTCTCCAGGGAGTGCTGGACGGTGAGGAAGACAGCGGGCAGGGTCGCCGCCTGTTCGAAGGTCATGTGATCGGGCATGCGGCCGGCCTGCTCGGTCCGTACCCGTACGTGCGAGGAGAGCGCACCGTGGGCGAAGGCGAACAGGCGGTCGCCCACCGACCACTCGGTCACGTCCGGTCCGGTGGCGGTCACGATGCCGGCGCACTCCAGGCCCAGCAGCGGACCTGTGGGGGTGGCCGGTTCGGCGTCGGGCGGGAGCAGGCCTTCGGCGAGCATCACATCGCGGTAGTTGAGCGCGGCGGCCTTGACACGGACGAGCACCTCGCCGGGGCCCGGCTGTTCCGCCTCGGCAGGGGCCCAGGTCAGCCGGTGACCGCGCCCGGGGCGGCGCAGCCGCAGCCGGTAGGCGTCGTGGCGTCCGGCCTGTCGGGTCGCGGGCGGGAGCGGCCGCAGTCGGGGAACGAAGCGGCCGTGCGTGTCCAGCACCGTCTCGTCCTCCTCGCCCGGCGGGCCGGACCGGGCCGGTGCGAGGAGTTCCGCGACGAGTCGGGCGGCGTCCTGTGCCGACTCCCCGGAGGAGGAGAGGCTGATACGGCGTACGGTCAGGGTCGGGTGCTCGTTGGCCGCGACCCGGCCGACCCCCCACAGCGCGGCGGCCCAGGGCAGGCCCCCGGTGTCCGCCGGCGCGGGGTGCAGGCCGGTCGGGGGGGTGACCAACCACAGCTGAGGGTCGGCGTGGCCGGCGGCGGCCAGGGCGGCTGCCGCGGCCTTCACGACGCCTGCGGCCTCCGTGACGAGATCGGCGTCGGGTCGCTCCTGCTCGGTGCCGAAGAGCAGCACCACGCGTGATGGCACCCGGCCGGTGAGGTCGCCGAGCCCTCGGTCCCAGGCGTCCGGCACACGCCTGCCGGTGACCTGGGCCCCGGCCGCACGGAGGCCGTCGGCCAATGCGTCGGCCAGGGACTGTCCGGCGGTGTCGGTGACGACCAGCCACGGGCCGTCGGCCAGGGGTGACGCTCCCAGGGCAGGCGGGCCGGGAGGGCAAGCCTGGGGAGCCGTGCTCCGCCGGGCGACCAGCAGGCAGTAGTCCTGCGCGGCTTCCGGTTGTTCGCTGCCGACATCGGCGACGGCGTCGAAGCCGCAGTCGGACAGCAGCGTCGGCCATGCCGCGCGTGGGAGCAGAGGGCTGGTGCGCAGCTGGTCGTCGGTGAACGACCAGTACTCGGGCAGCAGCCCGAAGCAGGGGCCGAGGATCTCCTCGTCGTGACTCTCCACCGCCAGCAGCTGCCCACCGGTGTCGAGCAGCCGCGCCAGCCGCGTACATGTGGCCCGGAGGTCGGCGGTGGCGTGCAGCACGTTCGCGGCCACGATCAGGTCGTACGACCCGGGCGCGAAACCCTGCTCCGCCGGGTCGCGGTTCAGGTCGAGGGTGAGGTAGTCGAGGTAGTCGTGGTCGGCGAACCGGGCCTGCGCGCGGGGAAAGAAGGCCGGCGTGACGTCGGTGAAGGCGTAGCGCGTGAGGTGGGGCGGGAGCACGGGAAGCAGCGCCGTGGTGAGACCACCGGTGCCGGCGCCGACTTCGAGCACGCGCAGGGGGCGGTCGGCCGGCCAGGTGCGCAACGCCTCCTCGATGACGAGACGGGCGTAGTGGTTGTGCGCGCGCATCTGCGGGGTGTCGGTGTAGAAGGCTTCCACGAGGTGGCGGTCGGCCTCGTTGAACAGCACCTCGTGGGCGTCGGTGCGGCCGGTGAGAATCTCGGCCAGATGGGTTCCGCAGCGGGTAAACAGGGCGATGGCGGTGATCCACTGGGGGAAGCGCTCCGCGCACTGCCGCATCTGGGCTTCCGGCATGGCGGGCACACCGGTGAATTCCCAGCGCTCCTCACCCGAGATGGGCCGGAGCAGTCCGGCCTTGGCCGCGAGTCCCGCGAGCAGTCGCGCGTAGGGGACGTAGTGCGGTCGCAGGCCCGCGTCCAGGAGATCGCCCGGAGAGACGGGGCCGGTGCCCGGGAGCAGAGCGGCGAAGGCGGCGGCGGCATAGTGCCCCGCCGTGGTCTTCACCATGGCGGCGAAGCGCGGGTAGTCGTCCGCCTGGTCTGCCTCGAAGGCCGCCCGGGCCGCGGCCGTGGCCGCCGTCGAGCTCTCCGGTCCCGGCAGCGGAACGGTGGAGTGGGCCGGCGACCGGCCGGGCAGCGGCGCGTGACGCAGCACGGTCGCCAGCTCCTGCAACCGGTCCCGGGCCGCGACGGCGCGCAGGCGGCAGCCCGACAGCTCGGCGGCGACGGTGCCGTCCTCCCGGCTCACGGTGACGTCGACGACGGCGTCCGAGCCGGTGAGGTGGCGCAGCCTGACGTGGATCAGTCCGCGGGCCGGCGGCTGGTGCCATACGCGCGCGGTCTCGACGGCCGTGGGCAGGAACACCCGGCCGTCCGCGACCGGGGCGAGGAGCGGTGCGGTCGTCTGCAGGGCGCCGTCGCTGATCACCGGGTGCGCCTCGAAAGCATGGCCGTCCTCCGCGGCAGCGGCGGGGAGTTCGTAGGCGGCCGTGACCCAGGTGTCGGACACCCGCAGAGTGGTCAGGACCTGGAAGGCGGGTCCGTAGTGCAGGCCGGCGCGCGCGGTGTGCTCGTAGTGCACGGCGGCGTCGACCGTCGTTCCCCCCTCGGGGGCGGTCATCGGTGCGGGAGCGGGCGCGGTGAGCCGGCGTACCCGGCCGCGCGCGTGCGGTGTCCAGGTCGCGGAGGCGTCCCGGCGGGAGGCGATGAGGACGATGCCGTCCTCGACGGACAGGGACGTCTGCACGGACACGGGCGTCGGGTCCTCGGCGCGCGGCAGGGTCAGCGGCCTGAGCACGGTGAGGTCGGTGACCTCGCACAGGGCGCCCAGACCCGCACGGCCCGCCGCGAGGGCGGCCTCCAGGTACGCGGTGGCCGGCATGACGACGTCCGTGTCGACCTGGTGGTCGGCCAGCCACGGCAGCCTGCTGCCGGTGAGCTGCTGATGCCAGGTCGGCTCGGCGACAGCCGCCCGCCGGCCAAGCAGGGGATGCACGACCGTCCTGTCCTGAGGCACCGCGGCCCACCAGTCGGGTGTTCCGTTCCAGTGCCGCTCGCGCTGCCAGGGGTATCCGGGCAGGGACACCACCCTGCCGGGCCGGGGGAAGCACCGCGCGCCGGGGCGGGCGCCGGCCGCGATGACCGCGGCGGCGGCACGCCGCACGGCGGTGGGGCCGTGGGTGTCGCGGCGCAGTGTGGCGTGCGCGCCGGTCCGCGCGGGCAGCAACCGCTTCAGGTAGGTGGCCAGGACGGGGTGGGGGCCGACCTCGACGAAGTGGGTGCAGCCCTCATCCGCCAGGGACCGGACGGCGTCGGCGAACAGGACCGGTTCGCGTACGTTCCGCCACCAGTAACCGGCGTCGAGCCGCTGTCCCGCCAGTAGGGCCCCCGTGACGGTGGAGGCGAACGCGAGTCGGCCCTGTCGTGGCCGGAGCGTGCTCAGCGGCCCGGTGACATCGCCCTGCACGGGGTCCATGTGCCGGGAGTGGAAGGCGTAGTCCAGGTCCAGGAGCCGGAAGAACACGCCGCGCGCCGCCAGTTGCCGGCCCAGTTCCGCCAGCGCGACGGGGTCGCCGGCGAGGGTGACGTCGGTGGTGCTGTTGACACCGGCCAGTTCCAGTCGTCCGTCGAAGGCTGCCAGTTCCTTGGTGGCCTCGTCGGCGCCCAGGCCGACCGCCGCCATGCGCCCGCTGCCTGCGGTGGCGGACTGGGCCCGGCTGCGTACCGCCACGACGCGGCATGCCTGCTCCAGATCGAGGCAGCCGGCGGCGTACGCGGCGGCGATCTCACCCACGCTGTGCCCGACGACGGCGTCCGGCTCGATACCGGCGGCTTCCAGCAGCCGGACGACGCCGACCTGCACGGCGAACAGCAGGGGCTGGGCGACCTCCGTGCGCTCCAGGTCGGGTGAACCTCCCGCGAGCCCCTCCGCCACGGACCAGCTCAGGTGCGGGCGCAGGCAGGCGTCGACCTCGTCGACGGCGGCGGCGAAGACCGGCTCCGTCATCAGGTCGGCGCCCATGCCCGCCCATTGCGAACCGTTGCCGTCGAACACGAACGCGACACGCCCCGGTGCCGCGCGTACGGCGGTCGCCGCCGCCTCGGACGTCTCGCCTCCCGCGAGCCGGAGCAGGGCGTCGGCCGCCTGTGACGGGTCCTCGGCCCACACGCAGGCGGTGTGCTCGTGGCGCGTGCGCCGCCGGGTGGCGGTGTAGGCGATGTCGTACAGACCGTCCTCGGTGAACTGCAGGTGCTCCGCCATCTGCTCGCAGGCCCGTTTCAGGGCCGCCGGGGTCCGGGCGGACACCACCACCGGCAGAGCAGCCGACCGTGATGTCCCGGGCAGCAGCCGGTCGCCGGGGGCCGCCGGGGCGGCGGCCAGGACGACGTGGGCATTGGCACCGCCGAAGCCGAACGAGTTGACACCCGCGACCGCCATTCCGGGTGAGTCGAGCGACTCAGGTCGAGTGACGGGGTGCACGTTGAGATCGTCGAAGGCGATGGCCGGGTTGAGTCGTTCGGCATGCAGCGTGGCCGGGATCTGCCGGTGCCTGAGGACCAGCATCGCCTTGAACAGGCCCGCCATGCCGGCGGCGGCCTCCATGTGCCCGAGGTTGCTCTTGACCGAACCGATGGGCAGGGGCCCCCGGTGGCGGCCGACCCCGAGCGCACGGCCGATGGCCTCCACCTCCAGCGGGTCCCCGGCCTGGGTGCCCGTGCCGTGGGCTTCCAGATACGCGACGTCGTCGGCTACCAGCCCGGCCTGCGCGTACACCTGACGCAGCAGCGCTTGCTGAGCGACGCTGCTGGGCAGTGCCAGGCCGGGAGTGCGTCCGTCGTTGTTGGCGCCGCTGGACAGGATCACCGCGTGGACACGATCTCCGTCGGCCCGGGCGTCGGCCAGCCGCTTCAGCAGTACGAGGCCGCCGCCCTCCGCTCGGGCGAACCCGTCCGCCTCGGCGGAGAACGGCCGGCACCGGCCTGTCGGCGACAGCATGGAGGCGCTGCAGAAACCGGCGTACAGATGGGGGTTGAGGAGAACGTTGATGCCCCCGGCCACCGCGAGGCGGGCATGTCCGCTGCGCAGGTGCTCGCACGCCTGGTGCAAGGCGGTCAGTGCGGACGAGCAGGCGGTGTCCACGGTGACACTCTGTCCGTGCCAGTCGAAGTAGTGCGACAGGCGGTTGGCGACGACCGCGCCCGCCATCCCCGACATCGTGTACGCGTTGACCGACTCCGGTGACATCGACTGCAACTCACCGTAGTCCCGGCTCGAGCAGCCGACGAACACCGCTGTGTCCGACCCCTCCAGCCGGGCGGCATCGGTGCCCGCGTCGTCCAGCACCTCCACCGCCATCTCCAGCAGCAGCCGCTGCTGGGGGTCCATCTGGGCTGCCTCCCTGGGGGAGATCCCGGTGAAGTAGGTGGTGTCGAAGCCGGAGACGTCCTTCAGGAAGCCGCCCGCCGCGGTGTACGACTGCCCGGGACGCCAGTTGGTGTCCACGAAGTCCGCGGTCGAGAAGCGGTCCGGCGGCACCTCTCCGACCAGGTCGGCACCGGCCGCCAGCACGGCCCACAGGTCGTCCAGGTGGTGGATCCCGCCCGGCAGACGACAGGCCGTGCCCACCACGGCAATGGCGTCATCGGACAGCGAGGGCATATGCGAGGGCAACTGTGCTCCCAACAGACTGGTTTGGATGTTCAGGCAAGCACGGCGGAACGCTCGCGCTGCCGTGGCGATGAGGGGGGCAGCCGCCGGGGACCGCTACCCCGGAGAAGAGGCCGGCAGGGCGTCGAATCCGAGTGCCCGCTGAAGGAACCGTGCATCGACCGCCGCGGGCTCCGGCAGCCCGGGGGTGTCCGCCAGTGCGTGGGTGCGGTCGAATCGGTGTCGAAGCCGGCAGTAACTGAGAAAGCCCGTCAAGTGCCTGGCGACGAAGAGTTCAGCCACGCTCGCCCGGTCGAGTTCCTCCACGCACTCCAGTCGCAGACCGGCGTGATGCCCCTCGAAGGCACGGAGCACGTCTGCCAGTCGGGTGGGCGTGGGGTGGACGATGTGGTACGTGCGCACCCCGGTGTCCCCGCCGGGCGTGTCGTACCCGATGCGGACCATCGCCTCGGTCGCGTAGTCGCTCGGCACGATGTTGAAGGTGGCGGAGGCTGACGCCTTGATCCGCAAGCGCACCTCGCTCCCCGGCGGGCGTTCGGCCACCGGAGGGATACCGGGCGCGCCACCCTCGGCGAGGACCTCGACCATCTTCCCCAGCTGAGCCAGGGGGTGTTCGGCCGCACTGGCCGGCAGGGGCCGGTCACTGGCCACCACGCCGGGTCGCAGCACCACCGCCGGACGCGCACGTCGGGCCGCCCACTGGCGGACCAGTTGCTCCGCCGCGTACTTCGACGCGTCGTAGTGCGTCACGAAGCCGTGGACGTCGGTCAGATCGTCTTCGAGCACCAGTCCTGCGGGCCGGCTGCCTGCGACCGCCATGGTGCTCACATGCACCAGTCGGCATGCGGGCCCCGTCTGGTCCATGAAGGCGAGCACGTGGGCGGTACCCTGCGTGTTCACCCGGAAGAGACGCTCCCGCTCCCCGGCCAGAGCGATGTCTCCCGCACAGTGCCAGACGGCATCGGCCTGCCCCGCCAACCGGGCGTGCAGTGCGGGCGGCAGGCCCAGTCGCGGCAGTGTCACATCGCCCGTGACGCAACGCAGCCGCAGGAGAGCGTCACTGGGCACGGCACCGTGCAGGCCGATCGCGGCGACGACGCGATCGCGCAGCTCCGAAAGCTCACCGCGTCCCAGTGCGACGAGTCGCTGATCGCGCGTCGTCAGCAACGCGTGCGCGATGCGTGAACCCACGAAGCCGGTAGCACCGGTAATCAGAACGGTCACCGCTCCACAATGGGTTATGTAGATCAAAAGAGCAAAATCGCATTAAATCGTATTGAAGGACCATCAGGCCGGGCGTCCCGCGAGGACGTGATTCGCGGGAGCTCTTCGGCCGCCCCGGTTCGTGGTCGAGCGCGGCGGCGCACAACGCTCTCGTGCGCGGGGTGTGTGCTGCGGTTCACCACGGCTCATTGCTTCGCGGGCGTACGGGATGACGTTTCCTTCTGCCATGATGGCCCGCGACAAAGGCGACGGCGGAACGAGGAAGCCGGTGTGAATCCGGCGCGGTCCCGCCACTGTGATCGGCGAGCGAATCCCGAACAGACCACTGCCCGGAAGCGGGTGGGAAGGTCGGGACGAGCACTGACCCGAGAGCCAGGAGACTCACGCGGTCGCCTCCTCGATGTGACTGGGGCGGATTTCCCCGGGGAGGAGAGCTTGTCGTGATGCCCATGAAGGTGTCGCGGGGCGGATCGGTGCCGTGCCGGGTCGTGGTGTGCCGGGACTGCGGCAGTCCGAAGATGACCGGTGCGGACCACGGTGAGCGGACCGCCCGTCCGGCCGGGGACACCCCGGTCCGGGGCACCGAGTGTCCCGACGTGTGCGAGCAGGCGAACGCGGTCGTCGTGCAGCCCTCGTCGGAGTGGCGCGCCGCCGGCCGCCGGCCGGTCTGGGTCGGCCTCGTCGACAACTCCGCTGCGACCGGGGACATCGCCGCCTGGGTACGGGCGGGCGCACCGGGCCTCGTGGAGCTGCCGGACCTCCTGGACCTCCACCTCCTCACCCCGCCTCGGCACGCCCGGGCCGGGACTCCGCGCCATCGGCCGCCGCGGCGGCTCCACAGCTGACGCGAGGCGACTGACCCGACCCGCCCCGATCGACCCGACCGACAGAACTCAGCCACCGGCCGGCCGGCGTACCCGGCCGTCCTCCGGACCACCATCCGGATCGTTCCGGTTCCACCCAGCGGTGAGAGGACCCACCACATGATGGGCAAGCGCCCGATGTCCCTGCTGTCGACGATGGCCGCCGCGGCCCTGCTGATATCCGGCTGTGGCGGGAGCGCCACCCGGGACGACGCCGCCCGGGCAGCCGGCCCCGCCGTCGACGGCTTCCCCGTCACCATCTCCAACTGCGGTGTGAAGACGACCTATCAGCGTCCTCCGCAGCGCGCGGTGTCGCTGAACCAGCACGCGACCGAGGTCATGCTGGCGCTGGACCTGGAGAAGACGATGGTGGGCACGGCCTACCTCGACGACAGGATCCTCCCCGAGTACCAGGACGCGTATGACGGCATCAAGGTCATCGCGGAGGAGTACCCGTCCTTCGAGACGCTGCTGGCCGCCGAACCCGACTTCGCCTACGGCGGTTTCGCCAGCACCTTCGACGAGAAGGAGGGCCGCGGCCGCGACGCCCTGTCCAAGGCCGGGATCAACTCCTACCTCAACATCGAGGAGTGCCCGACCGGGCCTGTGACGATGGCCACGATGGACCAGGAGATCCGGAATGTGGCCAAGGTCTTCGGTGTGCCGGAACGAGCCGATCAGGAGCTGAAGAAGCTCCACGCCACCCTGGACACGGTCGAGAGCAAGCTCGCCGGAGTCACGCCGGCCAAGCTCTTCGTCTACGACAGCGGCGACAAGACCGCCTTCACCGCGGGTGGGGCGGGCATCGGCAACGAGATGATCAAGCAGGCGGGCGCGGTGAACCTCTTCGCCGACCTGGACAAGGCGTTCGGTGACGTGTCGTTCGAGCAGGTGGCCGAGCGCGCGCCCGAGGTCATCGTCATCTACGACTACGGCGACCAGCCCGTCGAGGACAAGAAGAGGTTCCTGCTGGCGAATCCGGCGCTGAAGGACGTACCCGCCATCAGGAACAAGCGGTTCGCAGTGCTGCCCCTCTCGTCCACGGTGCTGGGTGTCCGGGTGCCGGCAGCAGTGGAGTCCCTGGCCCGCCAGATCCACCCGGATCGCTTCAAGTGAGCGGCACGACCGACGCAGTGGGCGTGACCGAGGAGAAGGACGCGGGCGCCGGATCGGAGGCGAGCCTCCGGAGAGCGGTGGGCGGGGAGGACACGGTCCCGGGCCGCAAGCGGCTTCCCTACCCGCTCGTGCTCCTGCTGCTCGGCGCGCTCGTCGTGGTCACGGTCACGTCCGGGGTCGCGGCCGGATCCATCAGCGTGCCGGCCGACCAGGTCTGGGGCATCCTGCTGCACCGGGTGCATCCGGCACTGGCCGACCCGTCCTGGACACCGGTGCGCGAGACGATCGTCATCGACGTCCGGCTGCCTCGTGTGCTGCTGGCCGGCGTCGTCGGCGCGGGACTCGCCGTGTGCGGGATGGCCCTGCAGGCGCTGGTGCGCAATCCCCTCGCGGACCCGATGCTGCTCGGGGTCTCGTCGGGCGCCTCGGTCGGCGCGGTGCTGGTCGTCGTCTTCAACCTCACCCTGTTCGGGGTGTTCTCACTGCCGGTGGCGGCGTTCCTCGGCGCTCTCGCCGCCCTGGTCGCCGTCTACTTCCTGGCCCGGTCCGGCGGCCGGATGACCACCGTACGGCTGGTGCTGGCGGGCGTGGCGATGGCCGAGGTGCTGTCGGCGCTCGCCGGCTTTCTGATCGTCACCTCCGACGACCCGCACAAGACGCAGTCGGCGCTGCGCTGGATGCTCGGCGGGCTGGGCGGCACCACCTGGACGGTGGTGTGGATCCCTGTCGGTGCCGTCCTGCTCGGCACGGCGGTCCTGCTCGGCGCCTGCCGTCCGCTCAACCTGCTGCTGGCGGGGGAGGAGGCGGCCGTGGCGCTCGGTCTGGACGTGCACCGGTTCCGTGCCGCGATGTTCACGCTGGTCGCCGTCATGATCGGTACCATCGTCGCGGTCAGCGGGCAGATCGGCTTCGTCGGCCTGATCATGCCGCACGTGGTACGGCTGCTCGTCGGCGCCGACCACCGCCGTGCGCTGCCCGCCGCCGCGCTGCTCGGCGCGGCCTTCCTGATCGCCGTCGATCTGGCGGCACGCACCGTCATGAGCCCGGAGGAGATCCCGGTGGGGATCCTCACCGCCCTGGTCGGCGGTCCCTTCTTCCTGTGGCTGATGCGACGGAGGACGGCATGAGGAGGACGACAGCAGTCACAGCGGACGCCGCGACGACGGCGACGGCGACGGCGGCACCCGGCACCCTGGCCTTGGAGGACGTCTCGGTCGTCGTCGAAGGACGGGCCCTGGTGGACCGGGCCTCCCTGCACATGGCTCGCGGCGAGGTGGTGGGGCTCGTCGGTCCCAACGGCGCCGGCAAGTCCACCCTGTTGCGCACGGTCTACCGAGCTCTGCGCCCCACCTCGGGACGGGTGCTGCTCGACGGCAAGGACGTCCAGCGGATGTCCGGCAAGAGTCTGGCACGCCAACTCGCCGCCGTTCTGCAGGAGTCGGCAGCCGACTTCGAGCTCTCGGTCCAGGACGTCGTGGCCATGGGCCGCACCCCGCACAAGCGGCCCTTCGACGGGGACGACGCCGACGACCGCGCCATCATCATGGCCGCGTTGGACGAACTCGACGCGGCCTGCCTCGCACAGGCCCCCTTCACCCGGCTGTCGGGGGGTGAGAAACAGCGTGTGCTCATCGCCCGGGCCCTCGCCCAGCGGGCGGGCACGATGGTGCTGGACGAGCCGACCAACCACCTCGACCTACGCCACCAGCTCGACACCCTGCGCCTCGTCCGCCGGCTCGGAGTGACGGCCCTCGTCGCCCTCCACGACCTCAACCTGGCCGCCGCGTTCTGCGACCGGATCTGCGTGATGGACGGCGGCCGCGTCGTGACCACCGGGTCCCCGTCGGAAGTCCTCACCACCGAACTGCTGGCGGACGTCTATCGCGTCGACGCCGAGGTGACCGAGCACCCTCGGACCGGCGTACCGCACATCACGCTACCCCGCCCGGCCGGGTGACGTCGTCGCCGGCATGGTCTCCGATGACGGTGCCCACTCACCGGTGCCCGACGGCCGGCCTCGATGACTCGTTCGACGACTCAGCAGAGGCCGGCGGTGGTCACTGCGGCGGTGTCGTCGGAGGGGGCTGGACGGTGGCCGGCCCGCGCCGAACAGGATGAGAGCCAGGAGCAGAACGAGAAGCAGGGGAATCATGATTATCGACCTCCGCCGCTCCTGGTGCCCTTCGCGAGGCGGAGTACACCGCCGATTCTTCTGCTCTCCCGTGCCTGTGAAGAGCGTGTGAGCGCCTGTGGGCGCGGTAAGAGGCGTCGGGCGGGGTCCACGGGGGTCCCGGCCGTGCCGGTGGAGTGGGCGCATCTGGGAGAGTGGCGGGCATGGATATCGAACGCAGGAACAACGTCACCGTCACGGGCAACCCTCAGGGGCGGACGGTGGTGCTGGCACATGGGTTCGGCTGTGATCAGAACATGTGGCGACTGACCGTACCTGCCCTGGCTGATGACTACCGAGTGGTGCTGTTCGATTACGTCGGGTCGGGTCGGTCGGATCCGTCCGCGTTCTCCGAGGACCGTTATGCCTCGCTGGACGGTTACGCCCAAGACGTGGTCGACGTCTGTGAGGCGCTCGATCTGCGTGATGCGGTGTTCGTGGGGCACTCGGTCAGCGCGATGATCGGCGTGCTCGCCGCCGGGGTGTCCCCGGGGCGCATCGGCGCGCTCGTGATGGTCGCCCCGTCACCGCGGTACATCGATGACGACGGCTACCGGGGCGGGTTCAGTGCCGACGACATCGACGAGCTGCTGGAATCGCTTGAGTCGAACTATCTGGGCTGGTCGGCGGCGATGGCGCCGGTGATCATGGGGAACGCGCACCGACCCGAACTCGGGGAGGAGCTGAAGAACAGCTTCTGCGCAACGGATCCGGACATGGCGCGTGTTTTCGCCCGGACCACGTTCCTGTCGGACTCGCGGGACGATCTGAAGGCCGTGACGGTGCCGACGCTCATCCTGGAGTGCACCCAGGACGCCATCGCTCCGCGCGAGGTCGGAGCCTACGTCCACCAGGCGATCCCCGACTCGCATCTGGTCACTCTGGACGCCACCGGGCACTGCCCGCACCTTTCCGCGGCGGAGGCCACGAACGCAGCGATCACCGATTTCCTTGCGAGCCTGCGGTGATGTGCCGCACGGTGCAGGAACCGGACGAAAGGGATGATTCGGCATCGGCGTTCGCCGCCGTGCTGGAGGACAGCGCCGAGGAACTCTACGAGAACGCACCCTGCGGATATGTGTCCACGCTGATGGACGGCACCATCGCCAAGATCAACACTACGCTGTTGGGCTGGCTGGGCCTGGAGCGGAGTGCGGTGGTGGGCCGGATGCGGTTCACCGACCTGCTGACCGTGGGTGGCAGGCTCTACCACGAGACGCACTTTGCCCCACTGCTGCGCATGCAGGGCGAGATCAGCGGCATAGCCCTGGAGATCAAGCAGGCCGGCGGCGAGCGCATGCCGGTCCTCGTGTCCTCCGCCGTCAAGCACGGCGGCACCGGCGAGCCCCTGCTGATCCGCACCACCCTCTTCGACGCCCGCGACCGCCGTGCCTACGAACAGGAACTTCTGCGAGCCCGTAGAGCTGCGGAAGAGGCACGCAAGCAGGCGGAGGTCGACCGCGCCCGGTTGCAGGACGCCCTGGCTGCACTCCAGCAGTCGCTGTTGCCCGACACCCTGCCACCGGTGCCGGGGGTGGAAACAGCCGTCCATTACCGTGCCGCGTCCCCGGACCGGCTCGGCGGTGACTTCTACGATCTCTTCGCCATCGGCGGCGAGCGGTTCGCCTTCTTCCTCGGCGACGTGTGCGGCAAGGGGCCCAAAGCGGCCGCCGTCACCTCACTGACGCGCTACACCCTGCGCGCCGCGGCTCTGCACGACCCTGACCCCGTCTCCGTAATGACCACGCTCAACCAGGTACTTCACGAGCGTTATACCGGGGGCGACCCGCGCTACTGCACTGCGATCTTCGGGACCCTCGAACCCGGTCCCGCCACCGGGCAGGTCACCGTCCGTATCGCCTCGGGCGGGCACCCCTCGGCCATCGTCCTGCGCGCCGACGGCACGGCCGACTTCCTGCCCACCCCCGGCGGCCTCCTGGTCGGTGTCCTGTCCGATGCGACCTTCGCCACCGCCACGACCGTCCTGGGGCGCGGTGACACCTTCCTCCTGTACACCGACGGCCTGACCGAGGCCCGTACCGGCGCCGGCCGCACCACCCTCTACGGGGACGAGGCCCTGCTCGAATTCGCCGCCGGCCACGCCGGGAGGTCCCCACACGATGTGATCGAGGCACTGACCGACCTGCTGGACGAACTGGGTGACGGCCTCGAGGACGACACCGCCCTCCTCGCCCTCGGCGTCCCCACGCTCGACCCTGGAACCAGAACCACGGCATGAACCCGTTGAAGATCACCACCCGAGGCGACCGCACCGGCCCCATCCTGGAGATCGTCGGCGATGTCGACTACTCCACCGCCGAACAGCTGCGCCACCGATTCACCGCACTCACCCTCTCACCGGGCCAGCGCCTCGTCCTGGACCTGGCGGGCATGACCTTCTGCGACTCCAGCGGCATCACCGCCCTGATCGCTGCTCGCAACCACGCCCTTGCCGCCCACGCCGACATTGCGCTCGCTTCCGTCCCGGCTCAGACTTCGCGCGTGTTGCGCATCGTCGGTCTTGACCAGATCTTCACCCTGCTCCCCGACAGTGTCGCCGTCACTCAGCCCTGAGCCGGTACCGACGGGCCACGAGCCACCGGCGGTCGAGGCCACGTCAGGTACGGGCGTCGTCTTCGAGGCGAGTCCTCACCGGTAGGCAGCACTGGGAGCCGCACGAAGTCCGATGCTTGTCGGCCGTTGACAGGGGTATGCGCGCGACTGCCGGGCGGTCTCCGGCGCAGAACAGGCTGATCGACTGGGAGGGGTGCGTGATGGTGGCGACGACCGTGCAGACTGGTGGGCGTGTGGTGGACGTTCCGGAGATATCGGAACCCGCCAAGGTGGCTCCCAAGGACGCACGCGAGCTCTCGCGGCACTTCTTCGACCGGCTGGCGGTGCTGGAGGAAGGGACTCCCGAGTACCAGTACGTGCGGAACACGCTGATCGAGATGAACATGACCCTGGTCCGCTTCGCGGCCGGCCGGTTCCGCAGCCGGGGGGCGGAGGAGATGGAGGACATCGTCCAGGTCGGCATGATCGGTCTGATCAAGGCCATCGACCGGTTCGAGCTGTCCCGCGAGGTCGAGTTCACCTCCTTCGCCGTTCCCTACATCGTGGGCGAGATCAAGCGGTTCTTCCGCGACACATCCTGGGCCGTGCACGTGCCGCGTCGACTGCAGGAAGCCCGGGTCGCACTGGCCCGGGCCACCGAGGAACTGCGCAGCCGACTGGGTCGGACGCCGACGACCAAGGAACTGTCGGATCTGATGAACCTGCCTGAGAGCGAGGTCGTCGAGGCCCGGTTGGCATCCAACGGCTACAGGTCGGCGTCTCTCGAGGCGGCGATCAGCGGCGGCGAGGACGGCGAGGCAGCGCTGGCGGATTTCATCGGAGACGAGGACGCCGCGCTCGGCCTGGTAGAGGACTTCCACGCCCTCGCACCGATGATCGCCGCACTTGACGAGCGTGACCGCAAGATCATTCACTGGCGCTTCGTCGACGAGCTCACCCAGGCGCAGATCGGTGAGCGTCTCGGCGTCTCCCAGATGCACGTGTCCCGGTTGATCTCCCGTCTCCTGACCCGCCTGCGCGAAGGCATGCTGAGCACGGCCTGACCCCTGGAGCCCCGCTGGACGGAAGGTCTTCGTCCGCTCCGGCGAGGTGAGGACGTGCCCTTTCGGAGGGTCGGTGAGTGTCGCTCCGCTGCTGCTCGGCCGTGACGCTCCACCGCCACGTCCTGGTGCCGGCTCCGGCCGGCGAGCCCCGAAAGGCCGTGCCCGAAGCGCGCACCCGTGTTCCGCGCGGGGTGCGGCCACTGCCCGGCGAGCAGTCCTCCGTCCCCGCATCGCCGCCTTGCCGCCCCTGGGGGGAGGCGTAGTTTCGGATTCAGGAGCCCAGATGATGTCGCGGTCGGCACCGCTGAACGACCGGCCCACGGAGGGAGGGCGTCATGAGCGCCGCGGATATCGGGGTCGTGGCCGGGGCGGCCGCGCTGATCGCGTTCCTGGCCTGGTACTTCTTCGGTTCGAAGAAGTCGAGCCGGGCCGAGCTCAGGGGCGGTTTCCAGGAGATCGGTATCACGGTCAAGGGCAGCTATGCGCCGGACCTGATCCGGGTCCGCCAAGGGGTACCGGTTCGGATGGTCTTCGACCGGCAGGAGGCGGGGGACTGCACCTCTCGCGTGCTCTTCCCGGACTTCCGGCTCGCGGCCTCGCTCCCGGCGTTCGCCACGACGGTGGTGGAGTTCACCCCGGACCGGCCGGGCCGGTTCGGCTTCGTCTGCGGGATGAGCATGGTGCACGGAACGTTGCTCGTCGAGCCGGGCGACGGTGAGATCCCCGCGCCCGCCGCCGGCCCCGCCGAGCAGGAGCCGGTTCCGCTCGCGCGGCCCGAGGCGGGTGCCGCGGAGCGGGAGGATGCCGAGGCGGCCGCGCGGCGTGCGGAGATCGCCGATCTGACGCGGCGCGTCGCTGTCGGGGCTGTGCTGTCGCTGCCGGTCGTGGCGGCTGTCATGCTGCACGAGGTGTTCGGCGTGGACGTGCCCGGACTGCTGCTCGACCGATGGTGGCAGTTCGCGCTGATCACGCCGGTGATGTTCTACACCGGGTGGCCGATCCACCGCACCGGCTGGCTCGCCCTCCGCAACCGCGCCGCCGAGATGAACGCGCTGATCACGCTGGGCACGTCGGCGGCGTACGGCTACAGCCTGCTGGTCACCGTGGCGCCGGGACTGCTGCCCGCGGGCGTGCGCGAGGTGTACTACGAGGCGGTCGGCGTCATCCTCACCCTGATCCTGCTCGGCCGCCTCTTCGAGGCCAAGGCCAAGGCGGGTACCGGGCAGGCGATCCGCGAACTGCTGAACCTGCAGGCGAGGACAGCCCGGGTGGTGCGGGACGGTACGGAGGTGGAGGTGCCCGTCGAACAGGTCGCCGCCGGGGATGTCGTCGCCGTCCGTCCCGGGGAGAAGGTGCCGGTGGACGGGGTGGTCGTGGACGGTCGTTCCACGCTGGACGAGTCCATGGTGACGGGTGAGTCGATCCCGGTGACCAAGAGTGCGGGCGACGAGGTCGTGGGCGCGACCATCAACCAGACCGGGGCCTTCCGCTTCCGGGTGACCAAGGTCGGCGCGGACACGGTGCTCGCCCAGATCATCCGGCTGGTGCAGCAGGCGCAGGCGTCCCGGGCCCCCATCCAGCGGATCGCCGACCTGGTAGCGAGCTATTTCGTACCGGTGGTGGTGTTCATCGCCATCGCCTCGTTCACGGTGTGGGTCCTCGTCGGGCCTGCCCCGGCTCTGACCCTCGGGCTGGTGGCCGCCGTCGCGGTGCTGATCATCGCCTGCCCGTGCGCGCTGGGTCTGGCGACCCCGCTGTCGATCATGGTGGGCACCGGGAAGGGAGCCCGGGCGGGGATCCTCATCCGCTCCGCCGAGGCGCTGGAGACCGCGCAGCGGCTGGACGTGGTCGTGCTGGACAAGACCGGCACCGTCACGCAGGGGCGGCCCGAGCTGACCGACGTCCTCGCCGTCGAGGGCACCGCCGAGGACGAGCTGCTGCGACTGGTCGCCTCGGCCGAGCACTCCTCCGAGCATCCTCTGGGGCAGGCGATCGTCTCCGGCGCCACCGGCCGTGGCATCGCGCCGGCTCAGGTCGGCGAGTTCGACTCGGTCACCGGACACGGCATCACCGCCGTCGTCGACGGGCGCCGGGTGCTGGTGGGCAAGCAAGCGCTCCTCTCCGACCAGGGCATCGACACGGCTGCCCTGTCGGCGGAGGCGGACCGGCTGGCCGCGGAGGGCAAGACGGCCATGTACGCCGCCGCCGACGGCCGGGCGCTGGGCCTGGTCGCCGTCGCGGACACGGTCAAGCAGGACTCGGCCGCCGCCATCACCGCGCTGAGGCGGCTCGGCCTCGAGATCGTAATGATCACCGGGGACAACGCGCGGACCGCCGAGGCCATCGCGGCCGAGGTCGGCATCGACCGGGTGCTGGCCGAGGTGCTGCCCGAGCACAAGGCGGACGAGATCCGCCGCCTCCAGGAGGAGGGAAAGCGCGTCGGCATGGTGGGCGACGGCATCAACGACGCCCCCGCGCTCGCCCGGGCGGACGTCGGCTTCGCCATCGGCACCGGCACCGACGTGGCCATCGAGGCGGCGGACATCACCCTGATCTCCGGGTCCTTGGGCGGCGTGGTCACCGCGGTGACGCTCAGCCGTGCCACGATGCGCAACATCCGCCAGAACCTGTTCCTCGCGTTCGTCTACAACACCGCGGGCATCCCCGTCGCGGCCGGTGTGCTCTACCCGTTCACCGGCTGGTTGCTCAGCCCTGTCGTCGCGGCCGCGGCGATGGCGCTGTCCTCGCTCTCGGTGGTGGGCAACGCCAACCGGCTGCGCCGCTTCACCCCCGGCCCGCTGCCCGGCGCCCCGCCCGCACGGGCCGAGGCCCCGGCCCACATGACCTGAGCGGATCCACTCAAGAGGAAGGCGGCCGCATCCGGCTCGCGCGCCGGATGCCGACCCGAGGAGGAGGCACATGGACGCGAACGCCTGGGACGAGCGGTACCGGGCGTCGGAACGCGTGTGGTCGGCCGAGCCCAACATGTGGGTGGTCAGGGAGGCGTCCGGGCTGGCCCCCGGCCGGGCCCTGGACCTGGCCGCGGGGGAGGGCCGCAACGCCCTGTGGCTGGCCGGTCGCGGCTGGCGCGTCGACGCCGTCGACTTCTCACCGGTCGCCGTCCGGCGGATCGCCGACACGGCGGAAGGCCGGCAGGCGGAGGTACGGGCCGAGGTCGCCGACGTCACCCGGTACGCCGCCGAAGAGTCCGCCTACGACCTGGTCCTCGTGTCCTACCTCCAACTTCCCCGGCAGGACATGGCGGGGGTCCTGGAAACCGCGTGCCGGGCAGCACGGCCCGGGGGAACGCTGCTCCTGGTCGGCCACGACATCGCCAACCTCACCCAGGGGACGGGCGGGCCGCAGGATCCGCGGGTGCTCTGCAGCGTGGAGCAGGTCAGGGCGGCGTGGGAACCGTGCGCCGATGTGGTCGTGGCCGAGGTCGCACGCCGCCCGGTGGGGCAGGAGGAGGCACTGGACACGGTGGTCCGCGCCGTCCGCCGGTGAGGCCGCTCCGCCGCCTCGGCGAGCCCGGTCGCGGACCCTCGGCGTGGCCCCCCGCGTGACGGTGCTCGTCGGGTTCGTGCCGCTCGACGGCGTCGACGGCGTCGAGAGTGCCGGCGTCGGGCGCACCCGTCCCCGCCCGAGGGGAAGCGGCCGGAGGTGACGTCTCCAGGGCCCTGCGCCAGGTGCCGGCTGCGGGCGCCGAGGATCAGGTGCCGCTCCGTGTCGTGGTGGGGCCAGGTCCTGAGGGGCGCCGGTACGTCCATCTCGGTCGGGGGCCCGAAGCCCTGCTCGGCAGGCCCTGGTGGACGGCCTGCTGCACCTGCCCGAACGGTGCCTGCAGCGTCGGGTCCGGTCGTGGGACACGGCCTCCACCTCGTCTCCGGCAGGGCCGGGGTACCCGGCGGGTGCGCCGCACATATGACGGCCGCCACTCGGTGAAATATACCCCCGGGGGTAAGAGTGTTAGAGTGAGTGCAATACCCCTGGGGGTAATTTACGCGCGAAAGGAGCATCCCGGTGTTCTTCGTTGACACGATCGAGCTCGAGGGCCTGGGCAACCGCAGCTACCTCGCCGGCGGCGAGCGGGCGGCGGTGGCGGTGGACCCGCCCCGTGATGTCGACCAGGTGCTTGCCGCGGCCGCTCGGCGGGGGGTGCGCATATCCCATGTGGTGGAGACACACATCCACAACGACTACCTCACCGGCGGTCCGGAGCTCGCACGTCTCACCGGAGCCGTCTACCTCGTGCCGGCCGGTGCGCGGGTCTCGTTCACCCGGACCCCGGTCGTCGACGGCGACACCGTCGACGTCGACACGGAGCTGACTCTGACGGCCGTGGCGACGCCCGGACACACGCCCCACCACACCGCGTACGTCCTCGGGGTGGAGGGCCGCCCGGTCGCCGCGTTCACCGGCGGCTCCCTGCTCATCGGCACGGTGGGGCGTCCGGATCTCGTCGAGCCCCGCCTGACCGAACAGCTGGCCCGCGCCCAGCACGCCTCCGCGCACCGCCTCGCCGACGCACTGCCGGACGACACGGCGGTGCTGCCCACGCACGGGTTCGGCAGCTTCTGCTCGTCCGCGCAGGCCGACGGCGACGCCACGACCATCGGCAAGGAGAAGGCCGCCAACACCGCTCTCACCGCCGATGTGGAGACCTTCGTCGCCGACCTGCTCGCGGGACTCGAGGACGTGCCCGCCTACTACGCCCACATGGGACCGGCCAACGCCGCCGGCCCCGCCCCCGTCGACCTGACCCCGCCCGCGGTCGCCGACCCGGACGAGATCGCCGCACGGCTCGCGGCCGGGGAGTGGGTGGTGGACCTGCGCCACCGGATCGCGTTCGCCGAGGGGCACGTCGCCGGTTCGTTCAACTTCGAGGCGGACGGCAAGCTCGCCACCTACCTGGCGTGGATGATCCCGTGGGGCAAGCCGGTCACCCTGCTCGCCGACTCGGCCGGGCAACTGGCCGCCGCTCAGCGGGAACTCGTGCGCGTCGGCATCGACCGCCCGGCCGCCGCCGCGACCGGAGGTCCCGGCGACTGGCTCCGCGACGGCGAGAGCCCCGCGTCCTTCCCCCGTGCCACGTTCGCGGAACTCGCCGAGCAGGACTGGCGCGACGGGAACGGGATCGTCGTGCTCGATGTGCGCCGTGACTCCGAGCGCGCCGAAGGCGGGATAGCGGGATCGGTCCACATCCCGATCCACCAGCTGCACCGCCGCCTCGGTGAGGTGCCCGACGGCACGGTCTGGGTGCACTGCGCCGGCGGCATGCGCGCCGGTATCGCCGCCTCCCTGCTGGACGCCGCCGGACGGCGGGTGGTTGCTGTGGACGACGGCTTCGACGCCGCCGCCGAGGCCGGACTGACCGTCGTCACCGGCTGAACCGGGCAGGGCCCCGCGGCCCGGCGCACCCGAACAGGGCACGCGGACAAGGCGCCTGAACAAGAAGACCAGCAAGAACAAGAAGACCAGCAAGAACAAGAAGACCGACAGCAGACCGAACAAGAACTCCGAGGAGAAAGGTGAAGTGGACGATGTTCCTCTTCCGTAGGGGCGCACCACGCCTGTCCGTGGACGAGGCCCGTGCCCGCACCAGCGGGGACCGGCCGGAAGCCGTGCTGCTCGATGTGCGGGAGGAGTCCGAGTGGCAGGCCGGGCACGCCCCGGGTGCCGTGCACGCCCCGCTGACCCGGCTGGCCGCGGGCGCCGCGCTGCCCGCCTCCGCGCGGAGTCGTCCGCTCGTGGTGATCTGCCGCAGCGGGCACCGCTCGCAGCAGGCCGCGAAGCTCCTCACGGAACGGGGAGCGGACGCGACGGATGTGGAAGGCGGCATGAACGCATGGGTCGCCGCCGGATTTCCGGTCGTCGACCATCGCGGGAACAGTGGCTCGACAGCGTGAGCACCCTGATCCTCGCCCTGATCGCCGGGGCCGTCATCGGCCTGGCCCTCGGCGCCCTCGGCGGCGGTGGCAGCGTGCTCGCGGTCCCCGCACTGCTCTACCTGCTGGGGTTCACGCCCGCGTCGGCGACCACCGCGAGCCTGATCATCGTCACCGCGACCTCGGCCGCCGCCCTCCACGTCCATGCGCGAGACGGCAACGTCGCCTGGAGAACCGGGACGCTGTTCGCGGCCGCGGGCATCCTGCCGGCGTTCCTCGCCGGAGCGGTCGCGGGTCACCTCCCGGCGGGGGTGCTCACCGCCGCCTTCGCGTTCATCGCCGCGCTGGCCGCCCTGCGCATGCTGCGACCCGCGAACTCCGCGCCGCCGGAGCGGATACGTCCCGCCAGGGCGGCGGGAGCGGGGGCCGGTCTGGGAGCCGTGACGGGCTTCCTCGGCGTCGGCGGTGGGTTCCTCGCCGTCCCGGCCCTGGTGGGGGTCCTCGGTCTGCGGATGAAGCAGGCCGTGGGCACCAGCCTGCTGGTCATCACCGTCAACTCGGTGGCGGCGCTCACCGCGCGGACGGGATCCGGCGGGGACCTGCGCTGGGAGGTGATCGCCCCGTTCACCGGCGCCGCGGTCCTCGGTGCCTGGGACGGGAAGCGCCTCGCCACGAAGATCACCGGCCAGGCCCTGCAGCGGGCCTTCGCCTTCGTCCTGCTGGGCGTGGCGGCCTTGATGCTCGTCGACGTGGTCGTCTGAGCACGCGGGCCGCCGCGGCCTCTGGGCGGCCGAGGACGGCTCAGGCCAGCGAGAGGAAGAGCTTCTCCAGGCGGCCGCGCATCTCGTCGCGGTCCTCACCGGAGCGGCTGCCGTCCTCCATCTCGGTCAGGCACTGCTGCAGCCCCGTGGCGATGATCGCGAACCCGGCGCGGTCCAGCGCGCGGGACGCGGCCGCCAGCTGGGTCACGACCTCCTCGCAGTCCCTGCCCTCCTCGATCATCCGGATCACTCCGGAGATCTGGCCCTGTGCCCGGCGCAGTCGGTTCAGGACCGCCTTCAGCTCCGCTCCCGCCAGATCAAGCTCCATCATCACTCCTCATGGAATACCCCCAGGGGTAAGATACCCCCTTTCGCTGGGGGCCCGCCGACAGAAAAGGATGACATCCGCCATGGTCACGCCCACCACGCTCGCCACCGGCGAAGCCCGCACCCGGCTGCACGAGATGACCGTCATCGACGTACGCACCCCGGGTGAGTACGCCGGCGGCCACCTGCCCGGTGCCCTCAACATCCCCCTCGACCGGATCCAGCGGGCCCTGCCCGACATCCGCCACGCGGCCGATCACGGCGACGTCCTGGTGGTCTGCGCGTCCGGCGCCCGGTCCGAGAACGCCTGCCGGATCCTCGCCGAGAACGGCATCGCCACCGCCACGCTCGCGGGCGGCACCGCTGCCTGGGCTGCCGACGGCCACGACCTGCACCGCTCCCAGGGCGCCGGCCGCGCCACCTGGGGCATGGAACGACAGGTCCGCCTCACCGCCGGCGCCGTCGTCCTTCTCGGGCTCCTCCTCGGCCTCCTCGTCCACCCCGCCTTCCAGATCCTGTCGGCGGGCATCGCCGCCGGACTGGTCTTCTCGGCCCTCACCAACACCTGCGGCATGGCCGCCGTGCTCGCCAGGCTCCCCCACAACCGCCCCCGCGCCGCCGATCTCGACCGCACCCTGGCCCGACTCCGCGACCGCTGAGCCGGGGAGGGGGCGGTGGCCCGGCGTGCCGGGTCCGCGCCCGTTTCCCCCGGAGGGCCCGATGTCCTGACCGCGCCCCCGTGCGTCGACGGCTCCCAGGACCGGGGGCGTGCGGCCCGGCGCCGCGACCTCGGTCCGGGGCGGACCACCGCGACGAGCACGGCTGCCGAAGTGATCACCGGAGGGTCGGCGTCCCCCGGCGGTCAGGCGTACGAGTGGTGCTTGAGGTGCATGCGAGGGCATCCGGCGAGACTTCCTCCCCGGTAGCGCAGTCGCGTCGTGGGGGTGAGTCTTCGTGAAAGGCATCGTTCTGGCCGGCGGCACCGGGGCCAGGCTGTATCCGATCACGCGGGTGGTGTCCAAGCAGCTGCTGCCCGTGGGCGGAAAGCCGATGATCTACTATCCGCTGTCGATTCTCATGCTCGCGGACATCAGGGACGTCCTCGTCATCACGACGCCCCACGACCTGCCGCGCTTTCGCACCCTGCTCGGCGACGGCTCCCAGCTCGGGATGGAGATCACCTACGCCGAGCAGTTCCAACCGGGCGGTATCGCCGAGGCCCTGCTCATCGGAGCGGACCACATCGGCACGGAACCGGTCGCGCTGGTCCTGGGCGACAACATCTTCCACGGCCCCCGTTTCTCCGACGTGCTGGCCCGGGAGTCCCGGGAGGTGCGGGGATGTGTGCTGTTCGGCTACCCCGTGCACGACCCGCAGCGCTACGGGGTCGGCGAGGCCGACGCCGAGGGCCGGCTCGTCTCCATCGAGGAGAAGCCCGCGCGGCCGCGGTCGAACCGGGCCATCACCGGCCTCTACTTCTACGACAACCGAGCGGTCAACATCGCCAAGAACATCACGCCTTCGGCCCGGGGGGAGCTGGAGATCACCGATGTGAACCGGTTCTACGTCGCCCGGGGCGAGGCCAGGCTCGTCGATCTCGGCCGCGGCTTCGCCTGGCTCGACACGGGGACACCGGAGTCGCTGCTCCAGGCGAGCCAGTACGTCGGGATGCTGGAGGAACGCCAGGGATGCCGCATCGCGTGCATCGAGGAGGTCGCGCTGCGGATGGGGTTCATCGACGCGGACGCGTGCCACCGGCTGGGGGAGGAGATCGGCGGGTCGAGCTACGGGCAGTACGTCATGTCCATCGCCGCGGAGTTGAGGGCCTGAGAGCCCCCCGGACCGGAGACCCGGCCCCGGGAGATCCGGCCCCCCGGGGGCCCGGAGCCTCCGGGTACGGCACCGAGGGGCCGGTCAGACGGTGACGACCCTTGCGACCTTGCGCACGCCCTCGACCAGCTGGGCCTGGAGCAGCGACTCGGCCTCGCCCACCGGACCGTTCCCGCCCGCCAGGACGGCGGCGGTGAACGCGGCCAGCGCGTTGCGCACCTGATGGTCCGCGGGCATCGCCAGCTCCGTCAGCCGGTCCTGCTGCTGGACCCGGACGACCGGCTTCAGCTGCTCCGGAGGGGTGTACGCGCGCTCCACCGAGATCCGTCCCCGGCGACCCCACAGGGCATAGCGCGAGCGGTAGGCGTGCCGGAAGCCGAACTCGAGCTGCGCGGCGACGCCGTCGGGGGCGCACAGCAGCGCCGTACCCGCGACGTCCACCCCCGTCGTGTCGTCCACCCGGAGGGTGGCCGCCAGCACCTCCGGTTCGCCGGACAGGTACATCTGTGCCGTCCGCAGCGGGTAGACGCCGACGTCCAGCAGGGCGCCGCCGCCGAGCGAGGGGGCGTACCGGAACCCCGTGGGATCCAGCGGCGGTACGCCGAACGAGCCGGACAGCACTTCCAACTCGCCGACGGTTCCGGTGTCGAGGAGCGAGCGGACCCCGGCGTGCTGCGAGTGGTGCAGGAACATGAAGTTCTCGGCGAGGATGCGGCGGTGCCGCCGCGAAAGCTCCATCAGCTCGGCGGCCTCCGCGTGCGTCGTGCACAGTGGCTTCTCGCACAGCACGTGCTTGCCGGCGCACAGCGCCTCGGCCACCTGGTCGAAGTGGAGCGCGGGCGGCAGGGGGACGTACACCGCGTCGATGTCGTCCCGCTCCAGCAACGTCCGGTAGCCCTGGACACCGGCGCACCCGAAACGGTCCGCCACCCGTTGCGCCTTCGTGGCGTCCCGGCTGGCCACCGCGACGAGTTCGGCCGAGTCGGCCGCCGCGATGGCCGGGAGCATCCGGCGCAGCGCGATGTCCGCGCAGCCGAGCACGCCCATGCGTACCCGGCCGCGGGCGGGGCCCTCGTGCCCGGTGCGCACTGGACTCACAGCGTCGCCAGGACGTCGTGGAGTGCGCCGATCACCTTGTCCTGCAGGGCGGGGTCCAGCGAGGGGTACATCGGCAGCGAGAAGATCTCGTCGGCCAGCCTCTCGGTGACCGGCAGGGAGCCCTTGGCGTACCCCAGGTGGGAGAAGCCCGTCATGGTGTGGACCGGCCACGGGTAGCTGATGTTGAGTGCGATGTCGTAGGCCTTCAGTGCCTCGATGACGGCGTCGCGCCGCGGATGCCGCACCACGTAGACGTAGTGGACGTGTTCGTTGCCGGGCGCGAGGGCCGGCAGCACCAGATCGGTGCCGGCGAGCCCCTCGGCGTAGCGCCTGGCGACGGCCCGTCGGCCCTCGATGTAGGCGTCGAGCCTGCGCAGCTTGCGTCGCAAAATCTCCGCGTGCAGCTCGTCCAGCCGGCTGTTGTGCCCCGGTGTGCGGACGACGTAGTAGCGGTCCTCCATGCCGTAGTACCGCAGTCGCCGAAGACCCGCGTCGACGTCCGGGTCCGCGGTGATGACGGCGCCGCCGTCGCCGTAGGCCCCGAGCACTTTCGTGGGGTAGAAGGAGAACCCGGCCGCGGCCCCCCACGTACCGGCGAGACGTCCTCCCCGGCGGGCGCCGTGGGCCTGCGCGCAGTCCTCGAAGACCAGCAGACCGTGTGTGTCCGCCACGGCCTGCAACGCCGTCATGTCGACGCACTGACCGTACAGATGCACCGGGAGCAGGCACCTGGTGCGCGGGGTGACGGCGGCGGCCACCTGGTCGACGTCCATCAGGTACGTGTCGGGGTGGACGTCGACGAAGACGGGCGTCGCCCCCACGGAGTCGATGGCGACCACGGTCGGCGCCGCGGTGTTCGACACGGTGACGACCTCGTCGCCGGGGCCGACGCCGATCGCCTGAAGCCCCAGTTTGATGGCGTTGGTGCCGTTGTCGACGCCCACCGCGTGTCCGATCCCGTGGTAGGCGGCGAACTCCTCCTCGAAGCCGCGACCGCTGGCGCCGAGGACGAGTTGCCCGGAACGCAGCACGGTCTCGATCGCGTCGTGGATGTCGTCCCGCTCGTTCTCGTACTCGCGCAGGTAGTCCCATACGTAGGTGGTCATGGGTGAGTCACTGTCTCCGCTCGTCTCGGGCATGCGCCTGGCCGGGTCTCACTGCCGTACCCCGACGAACAGACCGCGGCCGGTCGGGTCGCCGGGGAGGTACTCGACGGTGCAGCCGGCGTCGGTGAACGCCGCGGTGTACTCGTCCTCGGTGAAGAGGGTGAGCACGTCGATCTCGGTGAACTCCCGGATGCCGGCACGGTCGCCGACCAGGAAGCGCACCTCCATCCGGGTCGCGCGGCCCTGGAGGGTCGAGTGCGATATCCGGGCCACGGTGCGGCCGTTCTCGCGGCCGAGGTCACCGGCGACATAGCCCTCGACGTGGTTCTCGGGGAACCACCACGGCTCGATCACGAGCACCCCGCCGGGGCGCAGGTGCCGGGCCATCGACCGCACCGCGTCCCGCATGTCCCCGACCGTGCCCAGATAGCCGATGGCGCAGAACATGCACACCACCGCGTCGAAGGTGCGGCCGAGGCCGAAGTCGCGCATGTCGCCGGGGTGCACGGTCACCTCCGGCAGCCGCTGGTGGGCCAGCTCCCGCATGGGTTCCGCGATCTCCAGGCCCTCGGTGTGCTCGAACAGCGTCCGGAAGGTCTCCAGATGCGCCCCGGTGCCGCACGCCACGTCGAGCAGGGACTCCGCCTCCGGACATCGCGACCGCACCAGCTCCGTGACGTGGGCGGCCTCCCGTGGCCAGTCCTTGCCCCGGCTGCGGTAGAAGATCTCGTAGACCTCCGCCAGCTCCCGTCCGTACATCTGCTCTCCCGTCGGTGTCGGTCAAGGGCGCCCGGTCACTCGTCGACCATGGCGACCGCCCTGGTCCAGCCCGCGCCCGCGCCCGCGATCTTCACGGGGAAGCACACGACGGTGAACCCGTACGGCGCGGGCAGGGCCTCGAGGTTCGCCAGGCGCTCGATCTGGCAGTACTCCCGGTCACGGCCGGCGAAGTGGGCCGGCCACAGCACCGAACGGTCACCCGTGCCCCGGTACCGCTCGATGATGTCGGTGAACGGGGCGTCCAGGCTGAACGCGTCCGTCCCGATCACCCGCACCCCCAGGTCCAGCAGCAGGTGCACGGCCGGCCCGTCCAGCCCGGCGAACTCGGTGAAGTACTCCGGGGTACCCGCCCGCGCGGAGGCGCCGGTGTGCAGCAGGACGATGTCCAGCGGGGCCGGGGCCCGGCCGATCCGCTGGAACTCCTTCTCCAGGCGGTCCGCGCCGACGGCACCGGTCGGGGCGTCGGTGAGGTCGAGCACGATCCCCGGGTTGCAGAACCACTCCAGCGGCATCCGGTCGATGTGCTTCGGTACGCCGTCGCCGTACCCGGCCCGGGAGCCGTAGTGCGACGGCGCGTCGACGTGCGTGCCGGTGTGCGAGGTCAGGGTGATCCGGTCGAGCGACAGGAACTCCCCGTCGGGCAGCTCGTCCGGGTCGAACTCGAGCCCGAAGTGGGTCCGCATCTCCGCGCTCATGTGCTCCGCCCCCTGACGGGCGGTCAGCACCTCGTGCACCACGGGATCCGGCTCATGGGCCCCGGCGTCCACCGCCGATGACAGGTCGATCAACCGCACACGGACCTCCCACGTATGTCGCTGCCGCTCGCGCCGACGAGGCAGATGGTGCTCCGCGTGAACGGAGAAGCGCTCAAACCTCGCTCGGTTCGAGCGCGTCGCGTTCGAGCCGATGTCGAAGCGCGTCGGGAATCGTTCGCGGATGCCGCCCGTTCGGACCCGGACGGGACTAGCGTGAGGAGGACGCGGTGGCAATGCCGATGGGAACCTCGTCGTCTGTCGAGTCCCTCTATGCCGAGGTGCAGCAGTTCTACGCCCACCACATGCATCTGCTGGACGCCGGGGACGGCGAGGGCTGGGCGCGGACCTTCACCGAGGACGGCTCGTTCGCGCCGCCCTCGCTCCCTGAGCCCGTCGTCGGCCGGGACGCCCTGGCCGCGGGGGTGCACAAGGCCGCCGCGGCGCTGAGCGAAACCGGCGAGGTGCACCGGCACCTGCTCGGCATGGTGTCGATCCGGCCGTGCGAGGACGGCGAGCTGAAGGTCCGTTCGTACGCGCAGATCATCGCCACGCCCCGGGGCGGCAGCCCCCGGCTCCATCTGATGTGCGTGTGCGACGACGTGCTCGTGCGGGTGGACGGCGAACTGAAGGTGCGGGCACGCCGGGTCACGCGTGACGACCGGCACGCGTGACCCGGCGCCGGGACGGGCCGGGACCGACGAGGGCAGCGAGGAAGGGGGTCGGTGGGGTGACCTCGCGTGACGCGATCCGGCCGGGCACGGTCGCCGTCCTGGGCGCGACCGGCGGCCTCGGACGACAGGTGAGCGCGGTGTTCTCGCGCGCGGGACACCAGGTGCTCGGCGTGGCCCGGCGCCCCGCTCCGCACACCGCCGGACGCCCCTTCGTCCCGCTCGACGTGGCGTCGGCGGACCCGGCGGAGATCACCGGCCTCCTCGCCTCGCGGCACGTGGACGTGGTGGTCAATGTGGCGGGCGGCTGGGTGGTGACCGAGGAGGCGATGCACCACGCCCATGTGCGGCTGGTGGACCGCCTCCTCGCCGGAGTCGCCGCGCTGCCGACGCGCCCGCGCGTCGTCCACGTCGGCAGCATCCACGAGTACGGCTTCGTGCCGCACGGATCCGGCATCGACGAGTCGGTGACGCCGGATCCGAGCACCCCGTACGCCCGGACGAAACTGGCGGGCTCGCAGGCCGTGCTGGATGCGGCCCGGGCCGGGGACGTCGACGGGGTCGTGCTGCGCGCCGTCAACGTGTGCGGACCCCACCCGTCGGAGGCGAGCTTCCTGGGCGCGGTGCTGCAACGGCTGCGCGGGGCGGTGCCGGGGGAGGCGCTGGAACTGGTGATCGCCGACGCCGCCCGCGACTACATCGACGTACGCGACGTCGCCTCGGCGGTCCTGCGGGCCGCGGACGCGGCGTCCACCGGTGCGGTGTTCAACATCGGGCGCGGCGAGGCGACGACGATGCGCGAACTGGTGACGACCCTGGTCGCGGTGTCCGGATTCCCGCCCGAGACGCTCAAGGAGACCGGCGGGCCGGTGGAGAGCAAGGGCGGCGGTTGGACCAAGGCGGACATCCGCCACGCGCAACGGGTGCTGGGCTGGCACCCCGTCATCGGGCTGCGCGACTCCCTGCGCGACATGTGGGAGGCGGCGGACTGAGCCCCACCCCTCCGCACGCCGCCCGGCGGCGCGCCTTCTTCCCTACAAGCAGAGAGGTACGTGCGATGAGTGAACTCACCCTGCCGGTCCTGGTCGAGATCTTCCGGGAGTGCGCCGGCGAGGCGGAGGGAGTCGATCTGGACGGCGAGGACGTCGGTGACGTCGAGCTGAGTGCCCTCGGGTACGACTCGCTCGCCCTGCTGGAGGCGATCAGCCAGGTCGAGCGGCGGTACGCGATCGGCATGCCGGACGCGGAGACCCGGATCCGCACGCTGAGGCAGTTCCTCGACCAGGCCAACGAGCAAATGGCCCGGCGGCCCTGACCCCGGCCCCCGGCCCCCGCGGAACACGGTCCCGTACCCGGCCACCGGCCCCCTCCCGCCAGGGCGGGCGCCGGGTCAGCCTGCCGACCTGACGCCCACGAACAGGCCCCGGCCGGCGGGCTCGACGGGGACGTAGTCCACGCCGAAACCGGCGGCCGTGAACGCGGCCTCGTACTGCTCCGGCGAGAACAGGCCGATCAGGTGCGTCTCGTGGAAGTGCCGCACCCCAAAGGCGCCGTCCGCCACGAGGTAGTGCACATTCATCCGGGACGCCGCCCCCTCCCGTACGGAGTGGGAGACCCGGGACACGGTCCGCTCCCCGACGGTCACCGTGCTGCAGGCGACGTGGCCGTGCCGGTAGGTCTCGGGGAACCACCACGGGTCGACGGCGAGCACCCCGCCGGGCGTCAGATGCCGGGCGAACCGGCGCAGCGCGTCGCCCAGCGCGGACTCCGTCAGCAGATAGCCGATCGAGCCGAACATGCAGGTGATGACGTCGTACGTGCGGCCGAGGTCGAAGTCCCGCATGTCACCGACGTGTACGGGTACGTGCGGCAGCGCCGCGCGTGCGTACCGGGCCATCGGCTCGGACAGCTCCAGCCCGGCCACCTCGTCGAACAGCTCGTGGAAGCACCGCAGATGCGCGCCGGTGCCGCACGCCACGTCGAGCAGAGTGCGGGCGTCCGGCCTGCGCTTGCGCACCTGCCCCTCCACCGCGGCCGCCTCCTGGAGGTAGTCCTTGCCGCGGCCGCGGTGGACCAGTTCGTAGATCTCGGCGAGTTCGGCTCCGTACACGGCGACCCCATTCGTTGCGCACCCGACAGGGACGGGGGTCCGGAAGCACCGATCGTCGGTCGGGCTGCCGGGGCGTGCTGCCCAAGCCCCGCCTGCCCCGCCCCGCGGGCGGACGCAGCCACGTTCGCAACACGCCCTAGAGGAACGCCGGAGACCCGCTGGACGCGAGGGCCACCGGAGCCCCTCGCGGTGACCGACAGCGCCGTCGAGCGGGGTTCGAACCCGCCCTGCCAGGGTCGGCGGGAACCACGACCCGCGGCACAGGTTTGGAGTCCCACCGTGAGCACAGGCGTGAGCACAGGCCGGACCGCCGGCGAGGAGGCACCGGGCACGGCGCGCGAAGGGTACGACGGCGCGGTCGACGGCAGCGGCGGGGAGGGCGCCGGATCGCCGCCCGGTGAGGTGCCCGCACTGCTGGAGGAACTGCGCCGCTACCTGGACCTTGCGCCGCAACTCAGCCTGCCGCCACGTGCGTTCAGCTCTCCCGGGCTGTACGAGCTGGAACGCAGTCGGGTCTTCGGCCGCTCCTGGGTGCTCGTCGCCCACCGCGACGAACTCGCGGAGCCGAACAGCTATGTCTGCGTCGGTATCGCGGGCGAGCAGGTGCTGGTCACCCGCGACGCGGACGGTGTGCTGCACGGCATGTCGCCGATCTGCCGGCACCGGATGATGCCGCTCGTCGAACCCGGCGCCGCCGGCCGCGCCGAGTCCTTCACCTGCCCCTACCACCTGTGGAGGTACGGACTCGACGGCCGGCTCGTCGGCGCGACCCATATGCGCAGGAACCCCGACTTCGACCCCGGGAACTGCCGGCTGCCCGCCTTCGCCGTGGCGGAGTGGCACGGATTCGTGTACGTGAACCTCGACCCGGCCGCCGCCCCCCTCGCCCCCGAACTGAGCAGGATCTCCGACGACCTGGCCAACTACCGGCTCGACGGTATGGCTCAGCTCGGGGCGTGGAGCGAGGAGTGGGCCTGCAACTGGAAGGTCGCCGTCGAGAACGCCCATGAGAACTACCACGTGATGGGCTTCCACCCGGAGACCCTCCAGCCGTCGACGCCAGGCGGGTCGGACACGGACGTACGGGTCGACTCCCCGTGGGCGCTGCGCCTTCTCATCCCGTTCACCAAGCCCCAGGAGACCTACGTCCTGCCGCTGACCGACGAGGAGAAGGCCCATCTGTACGGCTTCTTCGTCTTTCCCTCGGCGAGCCTGGCCGCCGCCGGAGAAATGATCATCTGGCTCAGCCTGATCCCGCAGGCGATCGACCGGACGCTGGTCCGCGGCGGCATCCTCGTGCCGCGCGGCGCGCTGGAGGGCGCCGACGTCGACGAGTTGCGCCGACAGGCCGAGTCGTACGCGGGAATGATCAACAGCGAGGACCGGAACGGACTGGAGGCCGTCCAGCGCGCCGTGGGATCGCGCTTCGCCGCACGCGGCCATCTGAGCCCCAAGGAACCCGGCGTCGTGGCTTTCTACCAGAACCTGGCCAGGGCACTGCTGCGCGGCGACGGCGACTGGCCGGGAGTGCTGTGAGCCGCCGGCCGGACGTGTCGGCCACCGCACGTCATGACGATCGCTACTCCGCTTCTCGAGGAAGAGGACTTCCACCATGCCCAGTTGTCGGATCTGCGGCGGTCGGCTGCACGAGTTCATGGACTTCGGACAGCAGCCGCTCTCCAGTGGGCTCCTCGAACCGGAGTACCTCGGTGACGAGTACTTCTTCCGGCTGGCCGTCGGGGTCTGCGGGGAGTGCACCATGGTCCAGCTCACCGAGGAAGTGCCGCGGCACCTGATGTTCAACGGCCACTACCCGTACCTGTCGTCCGGGTCCTCCGTCATGCGCAAGCACTTCGAGGAGACCGCGCGGCACTTCCTGGAGACCGAACTCGCCCGGAAGGGCGCCTTCCTGGTCGAGCTGGGCTGCAACGACGGGATCATGCTCCGGGTCCTGGCCGAGGCAGGGGTCCGGCACCTGGGCGTAGAGCCGTCGCAGAGCGTGGCCGACCTCGCCCGCCGCCAGGGCATCCGGGTCACCACCGAGTTCTTCCAGGAGTCGACGGCGGCGGACATCCGCAAGGCCGAGGGGCAGGCGCAGGTCATCTACGCGGCCAACACGATCTGCCACATCCCCTACCTGGACTCGATCTTCCGGGGAGCGGACGCGCTGCTCGCGCCCGAAGGGGTGTTCGTCTTCGAGGACCCGTACCTCGCCGACATCGTCGACCTCGCCTCCTTCGACCAGATCTACGACGAGCACTACTACTTCTTCTCCGTCTCGTCCGTGAGCACCATGGCCGAGCGGTTCGGCTTTGAACTGGTCGACGTGGAGCGGTTGCCCGTGCACGGCGGCGAGGTGCGCTACACCGTCGCCCGCGCGGGGCGGCGCACCCCCTCGCCCGCGGTCGCCGAGCTGCTGGAGCGGGAGCGGCGGCGGGGGCTGTCGGACCTCGCAACCCTCACGGGCTTCGTCAGCCGGGTGGAGCGGGCCCGGGACGAACTCGTCTCGCTGCTCCGCGGACTGCGCGAGGAAGGCCGGACGGTCGCCGGGTACGGGGCCACGGCCAAGAGCGCCACGGTGGCCAACTACTGCGGCATCGGTCCCGACCTCGTCTCGTTCATCTCCGACACCACCCCGAACAAGCAGGGGCGGCTGACACCGGGCTCGCACATCCCGGTGCGGTCGCGGGAGGAGTTCGAGAACCCCTACCCCGACTACGCCGTGCTGTTCGCCTGGAACCACGCCGAGGAGATCATCGCCAAGGAGCAGCAGTTCCGTGCCTCGGGCGGCAAGTGGATCCTCTACGTCCCGGACGTCCGTGTGGTGTGAGCGCTCCCGCTCCCGCACCGACCGCGCCGGCCGAGGAAGGGTGCCCCATGAGGGTCCTGTTCACCACACACACCGCAAAGTCCCATCTGTTCGCGCAGGTCACGCTGGCGTGGGCGCTGCGGGCTGCCGGCCACGAAGTCCATGTGGCCGGCCAGCCGGATCTCGCCACCGACATCACGGGCACCGGCCTGACCGCCGTCACGGCCGGTGCCGCCCTCGACCTGGCGGCCCGGATGGAGTCCTACGAGCAGCACGACGGGCCGTCCGGGTCCGGTGAGGCCGCCGAGCACGGGGGCGCGGGAGGACACACGGCCCAGGACCCGGGCCCCCGGAGCGAACCGGAGACCGCCGCCGACCACCGCGCGATGGCGGAGCGGTTCGAGTACTGGACGGACATGACAGAGATCCGTCCGCACAAGCTGTCGTACGAGTACATGCACGGTGTCTTCACCGCCATGACCACCCACGTCTTCCAGCAGTACTCCGCACCGGCGATGGTCGACGACCTGGTCCGTCACGCCCGGTGGTGGCGGCCGGACCTGGTCGTCTGGGACCCGCTCACCTTCGCCGGGCCCATCGCCGCGCGGGCCAGCGGCGCGGCCCACGTCCGGCTCCTGTTCGGCCTGGACCTCATCGGCCGCATGCGCGAGTCCTACCTCGACGCGGTGCGCGAGCTGCCCCCCGGGCAGCGGGAGGACCCGATGGAGGAGTGGCTGGGCTGGACGGTGCGGCGGTACGGCGGCGAGTTCGGCGAGGACCTCGTCGTCGGGCAGCGCACCATCGACCCGCTGCCGCCCTCACTGCGCCTCCCCGTCGACCTGGACCGCGTGCCGATGCGGTCCACCACCCACAACGGCAGCTCGGTCCTTCCCGGCTGGCTGCGCGAACCGACGAGGCGCAGGCGGATCTGCCTCACGCTCGGCGTCTCGCACCGTGAGCTGCTCGGCGCCGACCGGGTGCCACTCGGAGAGGTGCTCGCGGCAGTGGCCGGGGAGGACGTCGAGGTGGTGGCCACCCTGAACAAGGCCCAGCTCGCGTCTGCCCCCGAAGTCCCGGACAACGTACGCGTCGTGGACTTCGTCCCCCTGGAGGCCCTGCTGCCCGGTTGCTCCGCGGTGATCCACCACGGCGGCGCCGGCACCTTCAACACCGCGCTGGGCTGCGGGGTGCCCCAGCTCATCCTGCCCGACGGGGTGTGGGACACCGACCACAAGGCACGCCTGCTGGAGGAGCGCGGAGCCGGGCTCCGCGTCGCGGAACCGGCGCGGGCCGACGCCGGGATGCTGCGCGGCATGCTCACGCGGCTGCTGGAGGAACGCTCCTTCGCCGACGCCGCCGCCCGGCTGAGCCGCGAGTCGGGGCGGATGCCGGCGCCCAGTGCCGTCGTGCCCGTCCTCGAAGAGCTGGCCGAGGCGAACAGGCGCGGCGCCCGGCCGGATCCGACGACCCACAACGAGACGGGGGAGTGACGGTGAAGGGTTTCTCACGCCGAGGGTTTCTCGCGGGCAGCGTCGTGGCCGGCGGCGTCGCGGCACTGGCCGGGCCCGGTACGGCGGCGGCGGACCGGACGGCCCACGGCTGCTTCCCGCCGCCTCCGGCCAGGGACATACGCCCGGGCGATCCGCGTTACGCGGAGCTGACCGTCCGGGGCTACAACGGGCGCTTCACCGCCCGGCCGGAGTCCGTACGCCTCGTCCACTGCGCCGACCACGTGGTCGACGCGGTGGACGACGCCCTGCGGACGGGCAGACGGATCGCCGTGCGCAGCGGCGGACACTGCTTCGAGAACTTCGTCGACGACCCCGCCGTCCAGATCGTCGTCGATGTCTCCGAAATGAGGTCCGTCTACTACGACCCCGGGCACCGTGCCTTCGCCATCGAGTCCGGCGCGACCCTCGGCGAGGTCTACCGCACCCTCTACCTGGGCTGGGGCGTGACCGTCCCGGCGGGCGCGTGCCCCGGCGTGGGAGCCGGCGGTCACATCGCGGGCGGTGGGTACGGCGGCCTGTCACGCCACCACGGCTTCGTCGCCGACCACCTCCACGGGCTCGAGGTGGTCGTCGCCGACCGCGGCGGTCGCGCCCGTCTGGTGCTGGCGACGCGAGACCCGGACGACCCCCACCACGACCTGTGGTGGGCCCACACCGGCGGGGGCGGTGGGAACTTCGGCATCGTCACCCGCTATCTGATGCGCTCGCCCGGCGCCCGCCCGGGCGACCCCGCGACCCTGCTGCCACGACCCCCGGCGACCATTCGCTCCGTCACCGTCGGCTGGTCGTGGGCGGACATGACCGAGTCCGCGTTCGTGCGAATCCTGCGCAACCACGGAACCTGGCACGAGAAGGAGTCCGGGACCGGCTCCCGCTACGCACCGCTCAGCAGCTGGCTCGTACTCAACCACCGGGCGAGCGGGCGCTTCACACTCGTGGCGAACGTGGACGGCTCCCTGCCGCACGGCAGGACGCTGCTCGACGAGTACGTCGCGGCGGTCACCGCGAACACCGGGGTGCGTCACGAGACCGAGCACTCCACCGCGCTGTGGATGAAGTCCACGCTGACCGCAGACCCGTACGCCGGCGGCAGATACCCCTTCAAGTCCAAGGCGGCGCTGCTGCGCAAGGGCTGGTCGGAGGCGCAGATCCGGACCATCCACCGCTGGCTGACCCGGGGCGGGGACGAGCACCAGGCATCGGCGGTGTACCTCTCCACCCTCGGAGGCAGGATCAACACGATCCCGGCGTCAGCGACGGCGGTCCCGCACCGCGACTCCCTCTTCAGCGCGACGTACGAGACCTCGTGGTGGCCCGGTGTCCCCGGGGACGGGCAACTGGCATGGGTGCGCGGTCTGTACCGGGACGTGTACGCGGACACCGGCGGCGTCCCGGTACCCGACGCCCGCAACGGCGGGGCCTACATCAACTACCCGGACGTCGACCTGACCGACCCCCGCTGGAACACCTCCGGGGTGCCGTGGCACACGCTCTACTACCGGGACAACTACCCCAGGCTCCAGCGGGTCAAGGCGCGGTGGGACCCCGCGAACGTCTTCCGCCACGCGATGTCCGTCCGGCCGCCGGGCCGCTGACGCGCCACCCGCCCGCGGCCCGACCGGCCCTGTGCCCCTCACCCGGCCCGCGACTCCAGCCGCCGGACCAGCGCCGCGGGGGACGGCATCGCCGCGGTCTCTTCCCGCACCTCGACCGCAGCCGCACGCAGCCCCTCGTCCTCCAGCAGGGCGCGGAACTCCTCCTGGCCGACCGTCTCGGCCGAGGTCCCGATCGCGATGCCCCGCGCCACGACCGCGCTCTCGTTGTCCTTCTGGTCCGGGCTGAGCGGCATCACGCACTGGGGCACGCCGGCGGTCATCGCGACCGCAGAGGTGCCCGACCCACCGTGGTGGATCAGCCCGCGACAGGTGCCCAGCAGCGGCCCGAGGGAGAGCCAGTCCACCGTCCTCACGTTGGGGGGAAGGTCGCCGAGAAGAGACGGGTCGCCGCCGCCGAGCGTGACGACGAACTCGGCGTCCGTGCCCGCCGCCGCCGCGACGAGCGGCGCCAGCACGGCCAGGCCACCCCACAGACCGGCGATCGACCCGAGGGTGACGGCGATCCTCGGCCGCCGCGGCGGCTCCAGCAGCCAGCCCGGCAGCTCCCCGTTGCCGTTGAAGGGCACATGGCGCACCGGTACGTCGTCGTCCGCCCGCACCCGGTCCGGAAGCAGCTCCCGAAGACTCGGCGGCATCGAGTTGAGCCGGAAGCCGGGCGGGGGCTCGGGGGTGACACCGTGCCGCAGGTAGTGCTCCTTCATGTGGTCGCGCAGCAGGCCGTCGATGCGCGGTGCGCTGTCGGCCGGCCCGGTCACCAACGACACGGCGGGCACGCCGAGCGCCCCCGCCGCCAGCGGGCCGGCACCCTGCAGCGGTGAGTGGACGATCAGGTCCGCGGACCAGCCACGGGCGACCTCCACCACCCGGTCGACGGTGACACCCGAGACCCTGGCGAACAGCGCGGCGACGAACTCGTCCCCGCCGTCGACGCTGAAGTCGATCTCCTCGGGCCGGAACACCGTCGCGTAGTCGAGTCCGGGGGTCACATCGACGACGTTGACGCCCGCGGCGGCCACCGCTTCGACGTCACCGCCCTGGGCGTACAGCACGTCGTGACCCGCTGCGGTCAGCGCGTGCGCCAGGGGCACGGAGGGGAAGATGTGCCCCAGTCCTGGGGAGTTGACGAACAGTACGCGCATGGGAACTCCTCGCCTCACGAGAGGGACGGGGTGGAGGTGTCACCTTGCACCGGCGCCCTTGAAGCCACGCGGAGCTTCGTTGAACGGACCTCCCGCCCCGCTCCCGGCCGGCGGTCCGAGACCTTTCGAGCGCCTTTCGACACCAGGCTGCGAAGGTCGTTGCCCCCAGCGACCCGAAGGGCTGCCTTGCCATATGGAGATCATCGGGAACGGGTTCCTCGCACGACATCTCGCACCCCTCTCGGCCGAGCATCCCGCAGCGACGGTGCTGGCCGCGGGCGTGCCCACGCACCCGCTGCCCGACGCGGAACACCGGCGTGAGAACAGGCTCGTCGAGGAAACGGTCCGGCACTGCCTGCGGCGCGACCGGATGCTCGTGTTCTTCTCCACCGTCAGCATGTACGGCGGCCCGGGCGGCCCGGGCGACGAGGGCGGCCCGCAGGTCGCGTCCACCCGTTACGGCCAGCACAAGCTGGACCTGGAACGGCTGATCAGGGCCTCCGGGGTGCGCCACCTGATCCTGCGGCTCGGCTATGTGCCGGGCCCGGGCGAACCCGGCTTCCGCCTCCTCGCCGCGCTCATCGCGCAGGTCCTGGCCGGCCGGGTGCGCGTCCAGCGCGGAGCGCGCCGGGACATGGTCCACGTGGAGGACTTCACCACCGTCGTGGACGCCCTGCTCCGCACCGGGGTGTGCGACGAGACCGTGAACGTCGCCTCCGGAGACTGCGTGGAGGTCGCCGCCATCGTGCGGCACCTCGAGCACCGCCTCGGCGTCACCGCGCGGTGGGAGGTCACCGGCGACAGCATCGAGCACTGCCCTTCGGTGGGAAAACTGCGACGGCTGGTGCCCGAGGTCGACCGGCTGGGATTCGGGCCGGGCTATCACCGGACCGCCATCGACCGATATCTGGCGGCGACGTGCCCCACGGAAGTCATCCGGACGGAAAGGACGGAAAGGCCATGACGGACCAGGCCGGCGGCACGCACCGGGCGTGGACGGGGGACCTCTCCCGGCCGCTCACCCCCGAGGGCGACGCACTGCTGGACATACTGAGCAGGCATCTGCCGGACCTGGCGTCCGGCGCGACCGAGCACGACCGCGACGGCTCGTTCCCGCTGGAAGCCTTCCGGCGCCTGGGCTCCGACGGCGTGCTCGGCGCTACCGTGCCGCGTGAGTTCGGCGGACTGGGCGTGAGCAGCGTCCACGACGTGTGCCTCGCCGTGAAACGGATCGCCGAGGCCGACGCGTCCGTTGCGCTGTCGCTGCACATGCAGTTCAGCCGCGGGATCACCATGTCGTACGAGCGCGAGCACGGCTCCGACACCGGGCGTGCCCTGGCCGGGCGGCTGCTGCGGCTGATGGGCAGGGAAGGGGCACTGGTCAGCGGCGCCCTCAAGGACGCCGGAGTCACCACCGAGCTGGCGCCCGCCGCCGACGGCGGCTGGCGGCTGACCGGCCGGAAGATCCTCGTCAGCATGGCCCCGTTCGCCACGCACTTCGTCGTCGCGGCGCAGACCCGTCCCACCGCCGGGCCCTCGCTGCTCGCCTCCGCCTTCCTGCCCGCGGACGCCCCCGGCCTGAAGGCGCCCGACAACTGGAACGGCATGGGCATGCGGGCCTCCGCCAGCACCGAGGTCGTCCTCCAGGACTGCCCGGTCCCCGCGACGGACGTGTTCCTGCGCGGACCCGTCGGCCTGCGCGACGACGCCGCGATGGCGGGCCGGACCGTCAGCTCCATCGGACTGCTGGGGGTCTACGCGGGCATCGCGCAGGCGGCGCGCGACTTCGCCGTCGCGGGCGTCGCCCGGCGCGGCGGACAGCCGGCGGCGGCGGTCCGCACCCTGGTGGCCGAGATCGACGTGAAGCTGTACACGCTGCGCGCCACGCTTGCGGCGGCACTGACCAACGCCGACCACCACGCGCGGCGGACGGCGGACGACCCCGGCGAACGCGGCCGGCTGATGATGGCCCCCTTCCAGTACGCGAAGCTCGTCGTCAACCGCACCGCGGCGAGCATCGTCGAGGACTGCATGACCCTGGTGGGCGGCGCGTCGTTCAACGCGAACCACCCCCTGTCCCGCCACTACCGCGACGTGCGTGCGGGCTGGTTCATGCAGCCCCTCACCTACGCCGACGCCGTCGACCACCTGAGCGCGCACGCCTTCGGATCCGACCGGGCAGGCGGTGCGACGTGAACGGTACGAGCGGCGGAACCGTCGGGGGCGCCGACGCGGACGAACGGCCCGTCGACGCCCTGGTGCGGATGTCGGACCTGGTGACCCCCATGGCGCTGCGGGTCGCCGCCACCCTGCGGCTGGTCGACCACCTCAGAGCCGGCGCCACGAGCCCCGAGGCCCTGGCCGAGGCCACCGGAGCGGCCCCGGACGCGCTGTCGCGGCTGATGCGGCACCTGGCGGCCGCCGGGGTCCTGGAGGAGACCGGACCCGGCCGGTACGCGCCGACCGGCATCGGCGAACTGCTCGCCGACGACGACCCCTCCCGGCAACGTTCGTGGCTCGACCTGGACCAGGCCGTCGGCCGCGCGGACCTGACGTTCCTCGATCTGCGCGAGGCGGTCCGCACCGGCCGGCCGCAGTACGAGGCCCACTACGGAAAGCCGTTCTGGACGGACCTGTCCGAGGACGGCGAACTCGGTGCCTCCTTCGACACCCTGATGACGACACGGGAGGACGCGGCCTTCGCCGCGCCCGTCGCCGCGTACGACTGGAGCCGGGCAGGGCATGTGCTCGACGTCGGCGGCGCCCCCGGTGGACTGCTCAGCGCCGTCCTGCGGGCCGCGCCCGGGGCCCGCGGCACGCTGCTGGACCTGCCGGGAGCGGCCGAGAGGGCGCGCGAGCGCATCGCGGCGGCCGGAATGGACGGCCGTATCGACGTCGTCGGCGGCGACTTCTTCGACGAACTGCCGGTGTCCGCCGATGTCGTCGTGCTGTCGTTCGTGCTCCTCAACTGGTCGGACGCGGACGCGCTGCGGATCCTCGGCCGCTGCCGTGACGCCCTGCGGCCGGGGGGCCGGATCGTCCTGCTGGAGCGGGCCGAGGCGCCGTCCGGCGGGACGCGGACATCGGACCTCTACTTCAGCGTGCTCGACATGCGCATGCTGGTGTTCCTCGGCGGCAGGGTCCGCACCGACCGCGAGTGGGCCGCTCTGGCCGGCGCCGCCGGCCTCGACATCGTCTCCCGGACCGGGCCCCTGGCGTCGCCCAACGTGCCGCTGGACTCGTGCCTCTGGGAGATGACCCCGCGCTGAGCCCGTCCGCCGCCGAAACGACGATCCACGGAACCGGGAGGTTCCCCGACCCGAGAGGAACGGCACAGTGGCACAACGCTTCGTCACGTCGAAGGACGTCGAGCTGTGGAGCGAGGACTTCGGTGACCCCGCCGACCCCGCCCTGCTCCTGGTGACGGGTGGGAACCTGACCGCGATGAGCTGGCCGGCCGAGTTCGTCGAACGGCTCGTCGCCGGCGGGCTGCACGTGATCCGCTACGACCACTGGGGGGTGGGCCGCTCCACCGGCTGGGATCCGGCCGAGCGCCCCTACGGCTATGTCGAGCTGGCCGCCGACGCCGTCGCGGTGCTCGACGGGTGGGACGTCGAACGGGCCCACTTCGTGGGCATGTCGATGGGCGCGGTCCTGTGCCAGCTGGTCGCGCTGGACCACCCCCGGCGGATGCTGAGCATGTCGATGGCGCTCGGCGGAGCACTCGACGTGGACTTCCCCGGCAACATCCGCCGCGCCATCGCCGGGGAGCCCTCCGCCGACGGGCTCCCCCTGCCGCAGGAACGGTTCCTGAAGGCGCTCGCTGTCATGAACGAGGAGGTGGACGGCCTGGAGGCGGAACTGGACCGGCGGGTGCGCCGGTGGAAGCTGTTCTCCGGCGACGCGGTCGCCTTCGACGAGGCCGAGTTCAGGCGCTGGGAACGGCAGGCCGTCGACCACTCGGGATCCCTCACCGAGCCGCAGGTGCACTACGCGGTGCAGCCGCCGCCGCGTGAGCGCGCCCCCGAACTGCGCGACGTCCGCGTCCCCACCCAGGTCGTCCAGGCCATGGAGGACCCGATCGCCCCACCGCCGCACGGCCGCCACCTCGCCGGTCTGATCCCCGGTGCGGAGCTGGTGGAGATCCCGGGCATGGGGCACGCGCTCCCGGGCTCGGTGCACCGGCCGCTCGCCGAGGCCGTGCTCCGGCATGTGCACCGGCAGCGGTAGGCGGCGCGGCCCCGCCGGACGTGCGGGTCAGTCGGCCATGTCGAACCGGGGCTCACCGGTCCGGGTCCGCTTGACCTCGTGGAAGCCCGGAACGGTGGCCATCAGCACGAAACCGTCCCACAGCCGTCCGGCCGCCTCCCCGGTGGGCGCGGGGGAGACGACCGGACCGAAGAAGCCGACGCGTTCGCCACCGGGCCCGGCGACCGAGACCACCGGCGTGCCGATGTCACCGCCGGCCAGGGCCACGGCCTGCGCGTGAGAGGACCGGATCGCCTCGTCGTAGGCGGTGGACCCGGCGGCCTCCGCGATCTCCTCGGGCAGCCCGGCATCCGCCAGGGCCGCGGTGAGGTTCCCCCAGTCCCCCCGCAGATGGAAACGGGTGCCCATCGCCGTGAAGAGTTCACCGAGCGCCTGCCCGCCGAACCGCTCCTCCACGGCGGCACACACCCGCACCGGAGCCCACATGTAGTCCTCCCACTCCCCCTCGGGATTGTCGTCCCGGTGCTCGTTGAGCACCGAAAGACTCATCACCCGCCAGCGGATGTCCACCGGCCGGACCTTGGTGACCTCCACCATCCACCGCGAGGCGATCCACGTGTACGGGCACACGGGGTCGAACCAGAAGTCGACGGTCCGCTGTTCGGTCATGATCGGCTCCTCGCACGGTCGCGTTCTATCGGCGCCAGCCCTCCGGCTCCGGCCACGGCTCACCGAGCTGGCGGTACGTGCTCTGGTACTCGGGCCAGTCCCGATGGTCCCTGATCTTGCCGTCGACGACGCGCAGCAGATGGATCTGCTCACCGGAGAAGCGGCGGCCGGTGGGCGCGAAGCCCACCATCGGTCCGACGTGCCTGCCGTAGAGCACCAGGTACGCCCGGACCCAGTCGCCCCGCTCCTCGATCCTGACCTCCTCCAGATGCGCGTCCTCGGAGAAGGTCATCCGCAGCCAGGCTACCGCCATCGCGAACGCCTCGGGCCCTTCCCCGATCCCGTGCTCGATCGTGGCCGGATTCAGGTACTCAGGGTGGATGAACTCGTGGACATCGCCGGTCCTGCCCGTGTTGTACGCCTTGATCATCCGCCGTACGACTTCGACGTTCTGACTCATCGTCACGCCTCCGGATCTCGGTCTGCTCCTCGCCGAAGAGCATCGCAACACCGCCATCGGCAGCGGATCGAGGTTCGCTCGACCCGCGGCTCCACGGCTGCTCGATCCACCTCCCCGCCACCTCCGGCGCCGGATCCAGACGCCGTCGAGCGGGCTGCGAGAGCCGACGCCCACGTTGGACGACGCCACACGTCAAAGCCCGACGTCGCACGTGGAAGGGGGAGCCGAGATGCAGCCGAACGACCTTGAGCCCACCGGGAGCGGGGTGGTCACCTTCATCAACCGGTTCACGGTGCACTCCTCGCCGGAGGAGTTCGAAAGGGCCTTCGCCGAGACCGGACGGTACGTGGCTGACCTGGACGGATTCCTGCGGTACACCCTGCACCGGCACGCCGAGGACCCCAACCGCTGGATCAACATCGCGCACTGGCGCGACGTGCGGGCCTTCCGCGCCGCGGTGGGCTCCCCCTCCTTCCCTCAGCACGCCGCAAGGTTGAGGGAACTGAGTACCAGTGAGCCCGGCCTCTACCTCCCCCGGCAGTACGTGTCGGCGGAGCGGGCGGCGGCGGGGGACCGCTGATGGCCGCGTCCGCGGGCCGCCGTGCCGTCATCACCGGCATCGGAGTCGTCGCTCCCAACTCCGTGGGCCGCAAGCCGTTCTGGGACGCCCTGACCGCCGGGCGCACGGCCACCAGGAGAATCAGCTTCTTCGACCCCACGCCCTACCGCTCGCAGGTCGCCGCCGAGGTCGACTTCGACCCGCTGCGGGAGGGACTGTCCCCGCAGCAGGCCCGCCGGATGGACCGCGCGGCGCAGTTCGCCGTGGTGAGCGCCCGGGAGTCCGTCGCGGACAGCGGGCTCGACCACGCGGAACTGGATCCCGCGCGGACCGGGGTCACCATCGGCAGCGCGGTGGGCTGCACCATGAGCCTCGAGGACGAGTACTCCGTCGTCAGCGACGGTGGGCGTCACTGGTACGTGGATGACGCCTACGCCGGGCGGCACCTGTTCGACTACTTCGTGCCGAGCTCGATCGCCGCAGAGGTCGCCCGCGACGTGGGCGCCGAGGGCCCCGTGTCCCTGATCTCGACCGGCTGCACCTCCGGCCTGGACTCGGTCGGGCACGCGGTGGAACTGATCCGGGACGGCTCGGCGGACGTGATGGTGGCAGGCGCCGGCGACGCCCCGATCTCGCCGATCACCGTGGCCTGCTTCGACGCGATCAAGGCGACCACGCCGCGCAACGACGAGCCCGGACGCGCGTCGCGGCCCTTCGACCGCACCAGGAACGGGTTCGTCCTCGGCGAGGGCGCCGCGGTGTTCGTCCTCGAGGAGCTCGGGCACGCCCGTCGGCGCGGCGCCCATGTGTACGCGGAGATCAGCGGCTTCGCCTCCCGCTCCAACGCCTTCCACATGACCGGGCTGCGCCCCGACGGCCGGGAGATGGCGGAGGCCATCCGCGTCGCGATGCGCCGGGCCGCCGTCGTCCCGCGAGACGTCGACTACGTCAACGCGCACGGGTCGGGCACCGTGCAGAACGACCGGCACGAGACGGCGGCCTTCAAGAGCGCCCTCGGCGAGCACGCCTACCGGGTGCCCGTCAGCGGTATCAAGTCGATGATCGGGCACTCCCTGGGGGCCGTCGGCTCCCTGGAGATCGCGGCCTGCGCGCTCGCCATCGAGCACGACACCGTCCCGCCCACGGCCAACCTGCACGAGCCCGACCCCGAGTGCGACCTGGACTACGTGCCGTTGACGGCGCGCGAACAGCGGGTGGACACCGTCCTCACGGTGGGCAGCGGTTTCGGGGGCTTCCAGAGCGCGATGGTGCTGCGGAGCCCGGAGAGGGCGGCGTCATGACCCCCACCGCCGTGATCACCGGTATGGGCGTCCTCGCGCCGACCGGCCTGGGCGCCGCCGCCCACTGGAGCAGCACGCTCGCCGGCCGGGCCGCGATCGGCCCGATCAGCAGCTTCGACCCGGACCGCTATCCCAGCCGGCTGGCCGGTGAGATCGCGGACTTCGACCCGAAGGCGCACGGCATCCCGAACCGGCTGCTCCCGCAGACCGATCACATGACGCGGCTGGCGCTGGTGGCCGCCGAATGGGCCGTCAAGGACGCCGGGGTGGAGCCCGGGGACCTGACGGAGTACGGCATCGGTGTCGTCACCGCCAGCTCGGCCGGCGGATTCGCGTTCGGCCACCGGGAACTGCACAACCTCTGGAGCAAGGGCCCGGAGCACGTCAGCGCCTACCAGTCCTTCGCGTGGTTCTACGCGGTCAACACCGGCCAGATCTCCATCCGGCACGGACTGCGCGGCCCGGGCGGTGTGGTCGTCACCGAGCAGGCCGGTGGGCTGGACGCGGTGGCGAAGGCGCGGCGGCAGCTGCACGACGACGTCCGGATGGTGATCGCGGGCGGCGTCGACGGCTCGCCGTCGCCGTGGGGCTGGGTCGCGCAGCTGGCGGGCGGCCGGATCAGCACCGTCGACGATCCCGAGCGGGCGTACCTGCCCTTCGACGCGGACGCCTCCGGCCATGTACCGGGCGAGGGCGGCGCGTTGTTCGTCCTGGAGTCCCCGGAGTCGGCACGCGCCCGCGGCGTGCGGTCCTGGTACGGGGAGATCGCCGGGTATGCGTCCACCTTCGACCCCCCACCCGCGACGGGCCGGCCCTCCAACCTGCGGCGCGCCGTCGAACTCGCCCTCGTCGACGCCGGTCTGGAGCCCGGCGGCATCGACGTGGTGTTCGCCGACGCCGCGGGCATCCCCGAACTCGACCGTGCCGAGGCGGACGCCGTCCGCGAGGTGTTCGGGCCGAACGGCGTGCCCGTGACCGCCCCCAAGACGATGACCGGACGGCTCGGTGCCGGTGGCGCCGCGCTGGACCTGGCCACGGCCGTGCTGTCCATCCGCGACGGGGTGATCCCGCCGACGGCGAACGTGCGGCGACCCGTGCCCGATTACGGGATCGACCTCGTCCTCGGCCGCCGCGACGTACCCGTGTCCGCCGCGCTCGTGCTGGCCAGGGGGCACGGCGGCTTCAACGCGGCCGCGGTGGTGACCCGACAACGATGAGGAGAGAAATGTCCGCTCAAGACGACCGGCACGCCGTGGTCACCGGCGCCACCAGTGGCATCGGCCTCGCCGTCACGACGCTGCTGTGCCGGCTGGGGCAGCGCGTGTTCATCTGCGCCCGCGACGCCCGGAACGTCGAGAACACCGTCGAACGGCTCCGCGACAAGGGCTACGACGTCGCGGGCCGGGCGTGCGACGTGCGCTCCACGGAACAGGTCGGTGCCTTCGTCCGCGCCGCCGTGGACCGGTACGGCCCGGTCGACGTGCTGGTGAACAACGCGGGCCGCAGCGGCGGAGGCCCCACCGCGCAGATCACCGACGAGCTGTGGCTCGACGTCGTCGACACCAACCTCAACAGCGTGCTCAGGCTCTCCCGTGAGGCGCTCACCACGGGCGGCATGCTCGACCGGGGCACCGGGCGGATCATCAACATCGCCTCGACCGGCGGCAAACAGGGCGTGGTGCTGGGGGCCCCGTACTCCGCGTCCAAGCACGGCGTCGTCGGCTTCACCAAGGCGCTGGGCCTGGAACTGGCCAGGACCGGCGTCACCGTGAACGCGGTCTGCCCCGGCTATGTGGAGACGCCGATGGCCCAGCGGGTGCGCGAGGGCTACGCCGCCGTCTGGGACACCACGGAGGAGGCCGTGCTGGAACGGTTCGAGGCGAAGATCCCGCTCGGCAGGTACACCACCCCGGAGGAGGTCGCCGGCCTCGTCGGCTACCTCGTCACCGACGAGGCCGCCCCCGTCACGGCGCAGGCGATCAATGTCTGCGGCGGACTGGGCAACTACTGACGGCCCGCGCGAGGACCAGGAGACCCGCAGCATGACGAACAACCACCGCGCCGAGCACCGGATCACCGTGGAGGCACCCGCGCGCACCGTCTTCGGCCTGATCGCGGACGTCGAGGCATGGCCACGGGTCTTCCCCCCGACCGTGCACGTGGACGTCCTCGAGCGGACCGCCGGCGAGGAGCGCATCCGGATCTGGGCGACCGCCAACGCCGCCGTCAAGACGTGGACCTCGCGCCGAGTCCTCGACTCCCAGGGGCTACGGGTGAGCTTCCGCCAGGAGGTGTCCCAGCCGCCGGTCGCCGCCATGGGCGGCGAATGGATCGTCGAGCCGCTGTCGGAGTCCCGGGCCCTGGTCCGCCTCACCCACGACTTCCGGGCCGTCGACGACGACCCGGAGGGCGTGGAGTGGATCACCCGGGCCGTCGACCGCAACAGCGACGCGGAACTGGGCGCGCTCGGGCGGGCCGCGGAACGGGCCGGCGCGGACGATCTGTCGTTGCAGTTCGACGACGTGGTGGAAGTGGCCGGAGACCCCGCCGAGGTCTACGACTTCCTCCACGACGCCCGGCGGTGGGAGGAGCGGCTGCCGCACGTGAAGCGGGTCGAGCTCGAGGAGAGCACCCCGAACCTGCAACTGCTGGAGATGGACACGCTCACCGCGAACGGCGCGATCCACACGACGACGTCGGTGCGGGTCTGCTTCCCCGACACGACCATCGTCTACAAGCAGCTGAGGACACCCGCGCTGATGTCCGTCCACAACGGCCGCTGGCACATCGCAAGAGGTCCGTCCGGGTGCGCCGTCACCTCGACGCACACGGTCGTGCTGAACCCCGACGCGGTCGTTCCGGTCCTCGGCGAGGGCTCCACGGTCGAGGACGCACGCGCCTTCGTCCGCGAGGCGCTGGGCCGCAACAGCACCGCGACGATGCTGCTGGCCAAGGAGTACGCCGAGCGCGCGGTACGGGAACGCTGATGCGCGTCCTGTTCACCACCTTCGGCGCCCGCAACCACGTCCACGCCCAGGTGGCTACGGCCTGGGCACTGCGGGTCGCCGGGCACGAGGTCTGCGTGGCCAGCCACCCCGACCTCGGCGACGTGATCGCCCGCACCGGGCTGACCGCGGTCCCGGTCGGCCGGGAGCTCAACGAGGACCAGGTGATGGAGGAGCTGCGGGAACGCGAGGAAGCCTCCCGAGACACGTACGACGACGCCCCCGACGCCCAGCTGCTGCTGGCGATGGACGAGCTGCGCCCGGAGAGGCTGACGTACGACCACATGCACGGCGTCCTCACCGCGATGACCTCGGCGGTCTTCCAGAACTACTCGTCGGCCGAGATGATCGACGACCTGGTGGGGTTCGCCCGCGCCTGGCGGCCCGACCTGGTGGTCTGGGACCCGCTGACCTTCGCCGGGGCCGTCGCCGCCCGGGTCACCGGTGCCGCGCACGCCCGGCTGATGTTCGGCCTGGACCTGGTCGGCCGCATGCGGGAGAGCTATCTGGCGGAGGTGCACCGGCGGCCGGCCGCGCTGCGCGAGGACCCCATGAGGGAGTGGCTCGGCTGGGTGATGGAGCGTTACGGCGGCACGTTCAGCGAGGACCTGGTGACCGGGCAGTGGACCATCGACCCGGTGCCGAACTCACTGCGGCTCCGGGTGGATCTGCCGTACGTGCCGGTCCGCTGCGTCGCCTACAACGGCAGGGGCAGCGTCCCGGCCTGGCTGCGCGCGGCGCCCGAACGCCCACGGGTGTGCCTGACGCTCGGGGTCTCGCACCGCGAGGTGATGGGCGGCGACCAGGCGTCCATCGGCGAGCTGATCGACGCGGTCGCCGGACTGGACGTCGAGGTGGTCGCCACTCTGGACGCCCGCCAGCTGCGGGAGGTCAGCACCCTTCCCGACAACGTCCGCACCGTCGACTTCGTGCCGATGGACGCGCTGCTGCCGAGTTGTTCGGCCATCGTCAGCCACGGCGGGTCCGGGACGGTCCACACGGCGTTCCTGTACGGCGTCCCGCAGGTCCTGGTGCCCGGAACCATGTGGGACAACGGCATCCGCGCCGACCTCGTGGAACGGTCGGGCGCCGGACTGCGTCTGGACGCGGACACCCTGACGGCCGGGGAGCTGCGCGACGCGCTCGGCCGGGTGCTGACGGAGCCGTCCTTCGCCGCCGGAGCCGACCGGCTGCGCCGGGAGACGCTGGCCACTCCCTCTCCCCGGGACATCGTCCCGGTACTGGAGTCGCTCACCGCCGAGCACCGGCGCCGCGGCGCCACGGGACACGACGACCACCCTGCGAGGAACGATGTCTGACACAGTTTCCCCGCCCTCCGCCCCGGGGCCGGTCGTGGTGACCGGCGGCGGTTCCGGTATCGGGCGAGCCGTCGCACGCGCCTTCGCCGACGAGGGCGCGGCCGTACTCGTCGTCGGCCGCACGGCCGCCGACCTCGTCGGCACGGCGAAGGGGTACGACACCATCAGGACGCTCGCCGTGGACCTCACCGAGGCGGACGCGCCGGGAAAGGTCGTGGAGACCGCGCTGCGCGAGCTGGGCGGGATCGACGTCCTGGTGAACAACGCGGCCGCACTGGGCCATCGCTCGCTCGCCGACGTCGACGCGGAGCAGGTGACCACCCAGCTCGGCACCAACCTCGCGGCGCCCGTGCTGCTCACCCGGTGCGCGCTCGACGCCCTCGCCGCCGGCGGCGGCACCGTGGTGAACGTCAGCTCGTCCGGTGCGCGGGGGTCCCGGGCCTGGCCGGGCAACGGCGTGTACGGGGCAGCCAAGGCGGCTCTCGACTTCCTCACCCGTACCTGGGCGGTCGAACTCGCACCGCGCGGCATCCGGGTCGTCGGCGTCGCCCCCGGGCTGGTCGACTCCGGTTTCGCGGAGCGGGCGGGCATGTCGGCCGAGCAGTACGACGGCATGCTCCACCACGTCGGCGCGCTGACACCCCAGGGCCGTGTCGGGACCCCGGAGGACATCGCCTGGTGGATCACGCAGCTGACCCGGCCGGGCGCCCACCACCTGACCGGCGCCGTGCTGCCGGTCGACGGCGGCCTCTCCCTGACGTGACCCGGTACGACCTGAACCGGGACCGGACCACGGCCCACCCCCTCGGAAGCTGGAGTTGACGACATGGCGAGCATGACCGAGAGCGAGTTGGGCCGGGTGCTGCTCACGCACCGCGGTGTCCAGTGGATCGTCGGTACGAAGGACGACCCGTACGCCCTGCTGCTGAGGGCCGCCGGTGACGATCCCCATCGGCTCGGCGAACTGATCCGGGAGCGGGGCCGGCTGTACCGGAGCAGTGCCGAGGCATGGGTGACGGCCCATCACGAGGTCGCCGCGGCCGCGCTCCGCGACCCGAGGCTCGGCTTCCGGCACCCCGACGCGGACGCTCCCGCCGCGGACGACGAGGGGGAGCGGCGCGAACCCATGCCGTGGGAGGTGCCCGCGCTGCGCGAGGTCCTCCCGTTCGACGAGCTGTTCCTGACCGCGGGCCGGGCCGACTGCGAGCGCGTGCGCGCAACCCTCGAACCGCTGCTCGGCGCGACGGCCCTGGAGCGGTGGCGGCCCGCGGCCGAACGGGCGCAGCGCCGTGCCCTCGCCGCCGCGGGCGCCGGTTTCGACCTCCGGTCGGACGTCGCCGACCCGTTCGCCGCCGAGTTCGTGCGGCAGCTCCTGGGCGTACCGGAGGAGGACGGCGACCGTTTCGCCGCGTTCTGCCGGGGTGCGGCGGGCGCCCTGGACGCCATGGTGTGTTCGCCGCACCTGCGTACGGCGCACGAGCTGATCACCTCCGTCGGGGGCATGCGGTCCCTGCTCACCGACCTGATCGCGCGGCGGGGCGAGCAGCCCGGGGACGACCTGGTCAGCGCCCTGCTGAAGGTCACGCACGACAACGAGGTGCGGTCGGTGTGCATGCTCCTGGCCCTCGTCGGGTCCGAGCTGTCCGCGACCCTGTTCTGCAACGCGGTGGCGTCCCTGCTCGACCACCCCGCATCGTGGCGGTCGCTGTGCGAGGACCCGGACCTCGCGCCGGCGGTGGTCGAGGAGACGCTGCGCTACGCCCCGCCCGTCCGGCTCGTCCCCCTGTACGCGCACGAGGACCTCGAACTGGCCGGGACGGCCGTCCCGGCCGGCGCCCAGGTCGTGGTGGCGGTCGAGGCGGCCAACCGGGACTCCGCGGTCCATGCGGAGCCGGCCGTCTTCGACCCGGCCAGGGAGCGGAGCGGGGAGCACCTGGCTTTTCCCGACGGTCTGCCCACGTCCCTGCTCGCGCCGCTGGTACGGCTCCAGGCCGGGTCGGGGCTCCGGGTCCTGTCGGCCGAGGCGCCCGGTGTGCGGCGCACCGGGCCCGTACTGCGGCGTCTGCGCTCCGGGGTCACCGGTGCCGTCCTGGAACTGCCCCTGGCTCTCTGACACATCTCCTCACGATGCGTCACCAATCTCGACCGTGTCACTTGTGCGGGTCGTAGTAGAGCTACTATCTTTGATCTAACAGGTCTGATCGAAAGGTAGAGGGCCTATGGCAGGGGCTAGCGATCTGCAAGAGCTGAGTCAGACGGGGGGAGCACCGGACGGCGCCTCGGGGGAACGAGTGATCGACATCCGCGGACTCCGGATGCGGTACGGCTCCAAGGACGTGCTGAACGGAGTCGACTTCAGCGTCCGGCGGGGTGAGGTCCTCGCTCTGCTGGGGCCGAACGGCGCGGGGAAGACCACGACCATCGAGATCATGGAGGGGTTCCGCACCCGTTCGGCGGGTGAGGTCAGTGTGCTCGGCGTCGATCCGGCCAAGGGTGACGAACGGTGGCGCGCCCGGCTGGGCATCGTGCTCCAGTCGTGGCGCGACCACGGGAAGTGGAAGGTCCGGGAGCTGCTGGCCCAGCTCGGCGACTTCTACCGGCCCTACTCCACCGCCGAGCGGCCCCGCCCGCGGAACGTGGACGAGCTGATCGCCATGGTCGGCCTGGAGCAGCAGGCGGACCAGAAGGTCGGGTCCCTGTCCGGCGGTCAGCGCCGCCGCCTCGACGTCGCCATCGGCATCGTCGGCCGGCCCGAGGTGCTGTTCCTGGACGAGCCCACCGTCGGGTTCGACCCCAAGGCCCGGCGGGACTTCCACGACGTGGTGCACCGGCTCTCCGACCTGGAGGACACCACGATCCTGCTGACCACCCACGACCTGGACGAGGCCGAGAAGCTGTCCGACCGCATCCTGATCCTGGCCGGCGGCCAGATCGTCGCCGACGGCAGCGCCGACCAGCTCGCCCGGGAGGCCGCGGGCAAGGCCGAGGTCCGCTGGAGCGTCGGGGGCGAGCACTTCGTCCACGCCACCCCGGACGCCAGTGTGTTCGTCCACGAGCTGTACAAGCAGCACGGCGACCGGGTCCGTGACCTCGAGGTGCGCAGGGCGAGCCTGGAGGACACGTACATGACCATGGTCCAGCAGCACGAGGCCGGCCGGTCCGAAGAGGCGATCGCGGCGTTCCGGGAGGCGAGCAAGTGAATCCCACGGCGTACGCGGTGCGGCTCGGACTGCGCCGCGGCTGGACCGAGTTCCGGCAGAGCGTGACCTCGCCCGGCGACATCGTCTACTACCTCGTCCTGGGGGGCGTGTTCCTCGGGGTGCTGTTCTTCATGCGGAACTCGACCGTGGAGGGTACGGACCTCTCGCTGGCGACGCTCTCCATGCCGAGCATGATCGGCGGACTGCTGGCGTTCCAGGCACTGGGCGGTGCGGCGTTCGCGCTGGCGGCCGAGCGGGAGGACGGCACTCTGCTGCGGGCCAGGACAGTGCCCCAGGGCCTCGTCGGGTACATCGCCGGCAGGGTGCTGGGAATCGCGCTGAGCACCGCGCTGACGCTGGCGATCATCCTGGTGCCGAGCGTGTTCCTCTTCGACGACCTGGTGACCGGCGACCTCGCCAAATGGCTGAACCTGCTGTGGGTGCTGGGCCTCGGGCTGCTCGCCACCCTGCCGGTCGGCCTGATCATCGGGGCGATGGTCAAGAACCCGCGCGGCGCGAACACCTGGGGCATCTTCCCGACGATGGGTCTGATGGCGATCTCGGGTATTTTTTACCCGATCACCTCACTGGCGGGCTGGCTCCAGGGCGTCGCGCAGGTCTTTCCCGTGTACTGGGTGGGACTGGGCACTCGCGCCGCGCTGCTGCCCGAGGCGGCGGTCGCGGTCGAGCTCGGCGAGTCCTGGCGCAGGCCCATGACCGCGGTCGTGCTGCTCGCCTGGGCCGTCGTCGCGCTGCTGATCGCGCCGAAGGTCCTGGGTCGTACGGCGCGCGGTGAGACGGGATCGAAGGTGGAGGCACGGCAGCAGGAGGCATTGAAGCGCGTTGGGTGACAGGGCATCCGGCAGGAAGGGCGGTCTGACGCGCCGCGGCACGTCGGCGCCTGAGCCGGAGACCGGGGCGTCGGAGCCCCGGCCCGGCACCGGCGCCGACAAGCCCGCCGCGGGCCGGCGGGCCGCCGGTGAACAGGGACGCTCCCGGGGCGGCACCGGGAGCGAGACGGTGCACAACCGCATCGCCATGCTGCGGGTGGAACGCGCCATCACCCGCAGGCAGCTCGCCGACGCCCTCGGGGTGCATTACCAGACGGTGGGTTATCTGGAGCGCGGTGAGTACAGCCCCAGTCTGTACCTGGCCCTGCGGATCGCGGAGTACTTCGAGGTCCCGGTCGAGGTGATCTTCTCGACCACCCCGTTCCCCCGCATCGGGAGCGCCCCACCCTCCGAGTGAAGGGTGCCGTGGCCGCGGGGCGTCGGCTCCCCGCGGCCGCGGCGGACGGAGGGCGGTCAGGTGCCGGACATGCCGTGGGGCGGTGCGCGTGTCGGTGGTGCCGGCGTCGGGCGGGTGGTGCCGGCCTGTCCCATGTCCGCGCTTCGGCGAGGGCGTCGGGTCGACCTGTCGTGAGTCCGGCGGCCCGGGCGCAGCCGTCGTGGGCGCGGAGGACCGCCCGGCCGGGACCGGACGGTTGTGCCCGGCCGTCCTCAACCGCGAGGATGAGTTCATGACAACCCGTCAGTTGGAGTCGGCGCGCGTGTTCCACGCCGGAGCGGCCCCCGGGCCCGCGCGGGTCGGAGCCTTCGGGGCCACGACGGATGCCGCACCGCAGGTGGCGACCAGCGCGCCACTGACCAGGTGCGCTCACGCCGGCCGTGCCTCGAGTCGGCCCGCACGGGCCGTGGCCCCCCGTGGTGCCGACATCCCCCGCCGTCCCTCCAGAGAAGGGCCAGGACATGGCCGCAGCACGTGAGGCAGCACGGTTCGGCATGCTCTGCGTGAGCCTGACGGCGGTCGTCGCGGCCACGGTCGCGTCCCCCGCCGCATACGCGGACGACTCCCCGAACGCACCCCTCACCGGCACCTTCGACGTGCTGACCTACAACATCGCGGGACTTCCCGAACCCCTCTCGGGCAGCCGGCCCGCGCAGAACACGAAGGAGATATCCAAGAGGATCAACGCCTACGACATCGTGAACGTCCAGGAGGACTTCGCGTACCACGCCGACCTCCTCAAGCACGACGAGCACCGCTACCGGACACCTCCGTCGGTGCCCTCGTGGGTGCCGGTGCCCGGTGTGCCCTTCTCGGACGGTCTCAACACCCTGTCCGGCTTCAAGCTCAGGAAGCTCGACCGGGTGACGTGGAACCGGTGCACCAACGCCGACTGCCTCACGCCGAAGGGCTTCACCTACCTGCGGCTGGAACTTCCCGGCGGGCGGTCGCTCGACCTGTACAACGCGCACATGAACGCGGGTTCCGGCACGGAGGACATGCTGCGCGCCCGCCGTGACAACGTCCGCCAGCTGTCCCGCTACATCGAGAAGCACTCCGCCGGGAGGGCCGTCATCGTCACCGGTGACACGAACAGCCGTTACACGAGGTCCGGCGACAACATCCGCGAACTGCGCGACGGCAACGGGCTCACCGACGCCTGGGTCCGACTGGTCAGGGGCGGCTCGACGCCCGACGTCGACGACTCGGCACCCACATGCAAGGAATCCACCGGGTGCGAGCTCCTCGACAAGATCTTCTACCGCAGCGGTCCGGGCCTGACGCTGGAAGCGGTCCGCTACGGCAACGAGTACCAACGGTTCCTCGACGGCAAGGGCAGGCCGCTGTCCGACCACAATCCGCCGTCCGTCACGTTCACCTTCACCGCGGACGGCGACGACGGCTGACGCCCACGCCTCCCAGGTGGGCACCCCCGAACCGGGCTGGTCACGCCATGCCCGCCCGGCTCAGGGGGCCCGGCGTGCGCATCCGGTGTGCGGGGCCTGCCCGGCAGCCCGGGTGACCAGGGTGTGCGGCGCGGCCGCACCCTGGAGCGCCCGGTGTTCGGCCGTGAGCCTCTCCAGCACCGGGACGATGTCGGCGGGAGCCGGCGTGCCGGCGACCTCGCGGCGCAGCCGGTCCGCGTTCGTGGCGAACGCCGGCTCCCCCAGCACCCGGACCAGTGCGGTGCGCAGCCCGTCCGGCGTCAGGTCCTCCGGATCGATGCAGAGTCCGGCGCCCGCATCCCGTACCCGGTGCGCCTTGGGGACGTTGCACCACATTTTGGCCGGCACCATCACCTGCGGTACGCCGTGCGCCAGTGCGGTCTGGAGCGTCCCCGAACCGCCGTGGTGGACGATCGCCGCGCTGGTGGCCAGCAGGGCGTCCAGCGGAACGAAGTCGACGACCCGCACATTGCCCGGCACGCGCCGGTCCGGATCGAGCTGGTCCGCGGTGAAGGTGGCGACCACCTCCACGTCCAGATCCGCCACCGCGGCCAGCAGATCGCCGACGGACGCCCGGTCGGCGCCGACCACCTCGCGGAACGACCTCCCGAGGGTCAGGCAGACGCGGGGCCGCCGGGGCCGCTCCCGCAGCCATCCGGGGATCGTCGCCTCGCCGTTGTACGGCACGTATCGCATCGGTACCGACGGCAGGTCGACGGGCAGCCGCAGCGACGGCGGAACGGGGTCGATGGTCCACTGGCCCACGACCAGGTCCTCGCTGAACTCCCGGCCGTGCCGCCGCAGGATGCGGCTCATCCACTCCTCGAGCGGGTCCTCCCGCAGGGCCGGCGGAAGTGCGGCGAGCCCGCCCAGGTAGTGCCTGCGCATGAGCCCCACCAGATCCAGCCCGAACATCAGCCGGGCGTGGGCCGCGCCGCTGATCCGCGCGGCGAGCGCGCCGGGGTAGTACATGGTGTCCCACACGACCAGGTCGGGCCGCCAGGCCCGGGCGAAGTCGATCAGCTCCTCGGTCGTGGTGTCCGGCAGCGTGTTCTGGTAGACGAACGACGTCCACGCGGTGAGCACCCCGTGCACATAGGAATGGGTCAGCTTCTCCGGCCGGGTCTCGCTGATGTCGAGGACGTCCAGCCAGGCCTCGTCGCGCATCTCCTCGGGCTCGTCCGTGTATTCCGGGTTCATCGTGGCCGGAACGTCGAGGACCTCGCCGACCGCGACAGCGGTCAGCCCGGCGTTGTTGATGTCCTCGACCACGTCCGGCTGGGTGGCCACACGGACCTCGTGTCCCGCGGCCCGCATCGCCCACGCCAGCGGTACCTGGGTGTGGACATGGGTGCTCGCGGGGAACGGCGTGAACAGCACTCGCATGGGCCCACCCTGCCGGTGCGCGTTCGCACGGCGCTCGAGGATTCCCGCAGCGCCGCACGAGGGCGCGCCAGCGGGCCTCCAGCGGACTTCGAAGCCCACCGGTGAGTCTCGGCCCCCGGGTACCGGCGGCCCCGACCGGGCGTCGCACCGAGGGAGGACGGCAATGGCCACAGCCGACGCAGAAGTCGATGTCCTGGTCGTGGGCGCGGGCCTGGGCGGGCTCTCCACGACGATGTTCCTGGCCCGGCTCGGCGTACGGGTCCTCATGGCAGAGAAGCACCCGACGACGTCGATCCACCCCAGGGCCATCGGCCAGAACCCGCGGACCATGGAACTGCTGAGGCTCGGCGGCATCGCCGAGCAGGTGCAGCAGGTCACCGACCACCGCGGTGCGAAGGGCCACTTCACGACCCGGGTCGCCGAGACGGTGCGGGGCGAGGTGCTCGACACCTTCGAGGAGGGCTTCGACCACCTGGTCGCCACCACCGCGCCCTGCTCCCCGATGCCCTGGGCGCTGGCCTGGCAGGACCAGCTGGAGCCGCTGATGCGGGCCCGGGCGGTCCAGGACGGGGCGCTGATCCGGTTCGGCACCGCGCTGGTCTCCTACGAGCAGGACGCGCACGGGGTCACCGCGGTGCTGCGCGACCGCGAGAGCGACGCCGAGACCACCGTCCGGGCGAGCTACCTCGTCGCCGCCGACGGCGACCGCAGCCCCGTGAGGGAGGGACTCGGCATCGCCCGCCACGGCCACGGCTCGCTGGCCCACGTGGTCGGCACGATCTTCGAAGCCGATCTGTCGGAGGTGCTCCCGAAGGACGCGTCCGGGCTGTACTACCTGCGCAACCCCCACTTCAGCGGCATCTTCATCGGCAGTGACCGGCCCGAACGGCACACCTTCCTGGTGGAGTACGACCCCGGACGCGGAGAATCCGCCGAGGACTTCACCCATGACCGCTGCGTCGAGCTGGTCCGCATCGGCCTGGACGCACCCGACCTGGAACCCAAGGTGCTGGACATCCAGCGCTGGGAGATGGCGGCCCGTATCGCCGAACGGTGGCGCGCCGGCCGAGTGTTCCTGGTCGGAGACTCGGCCAAGGTCGTGCCGCCCACCGGCGGGCTCGGCGGCAACACGGCCATCGGTGACGGCTACGACCTGGCCTGGAAGCTGTCCGCCGTACTGACCGGCCAGGCAGGGCCGGGGCTGCTGGACAGCTACGAGACCGAGCGCGGGCTCGTGGCCCGGCTGGTGATGGACGAGTCCATGCACCTCTACGCCTCCCGGCTCGCCCCGCACCTGAAGGACCGGATGGCGGAGCCCGCCGGCTACGCCGAGGTGATCCTCGGCTTCCGGTACCGCTCGAACGCCGTGCTCGTCGACGACGGAGACCCCCACCGGGTCGAGTCCCCGGCCCGGCCCAGCGGACGGCCCGGATTCCGGATGCCGCACGTGTGGGTGCGGCGAGCCGGTCAGCGGATCTCCACCGTGGACCTCTTCGGCTCCGGCTGGCTGCTGATCACCGGGGAGGACGGTGCGGGCTGGACCGAATGGGCCCTGGGCGCGGGCGACGAACTCGGCGTCCCGGTCCAGGTCCACGGCCTGGCCACCGACCTCAGCGACCCCGGCGGCGAACTGGCCGAGCGGTTCGGCATCGGCACGGGCGGCGCCAGCCTGATCCGGCCCGACGGTGTCGTCGCCTGGCGCACCGCCACCAGCCCGGACGACCCCGCCGCGACGCTGCGCGACGTACTCGCCCGGGTGCTGTCCCGCTGAACGCGAACCCCGACGGGAACGGGCCGGTCGGCCCGGCCGCACGACGTCCGCACCACCGCGACAAGGAGTGAATCCGCCATGACGGCACGAACCGACCCGATCACGGCCGACGTCCTCACCGACGAGGCGTACCGGTACTACCAGGAGAACGGCTTCGTCCGGATCCCCCAGGTCCTCTCCGCCTCCGAAGTGGCGCGGTTCAGGGCGGCCTCCGAGGAAGCGATGGCCCAGCACGGCCCGGAGATCTGGGGCGCGGGCGAGGACACGGTGGAGGTGCACTTCGTCGCCCAGGCCTGGCTCAAGCACGAGGCCCTGCGCGACCTCGCGCTGCACCCGGCCGTCACCCGCGCGGCGAAGCGGCTCGCCGGGGTGCCGCTGCGCCTGTACAGCACCGACGTCCTCCTCAAGCCGGGCCGCAAGACCCTGACCACGCTTCCCACGCTCGTGCACGACGACGAGACGGGCCTGCCGCTCGACGGCCTCGACCGGACGCTCACCGCGTGGATCGCCCTGGTCGACGTACCGGTCGAAAGCGGCTGCCTCAGCTACGTGCCGGGTTCCCATCTGCGCGAAACCGCCCACCGGCAGACCCACATGACCAGCTTCGCCGAGCACCGGGCCATCTCCGACATCTGGCCGGAGTACGCCTGGCAGCCCCGGACCACCGTCCCGCTGAGGGCCGGCGACGTCGCCTTCCACCACTGCCGCACCGTGCACATGGCCGGACCGAACCTGACCGACAGCCCCCGGCTGGGCCACGGCATCGTCTTCATGGACGCCGGAGCCACCTACCGGCCCGGGACCGAGGACGCCCACATCTCCCACCTGGCGCCCGGTGCCCCGCTGGACAACGAGAACTTCCCCCTCGTCTAGAGGAGACCGTCAAAGGTGAGCGCCATTCACGGGACACGCGAACGCGAGGACATCGGCGAGCTGGGCAGGCGGCTGCAGCGGGCGCACGGGGAGGTGTGGCTGCGGCAGGTCAAGGGCGACCCGTACGCCGATGTGCTCCGCGGTCACGCCGAGGACCCCGGTCCGGGCCACGAGCGGATCCGTGCGCTCGGCCCGCTGTGGCGCAGTAGCACGGGCACCTGGGTGACGGCGGACCACCGCCTCGCCGGGGCGCTGCTGGGCGACGCCTGGCCGCACGCCCCGGTGAGCGGCGAGGACGCCCACGTACCCGTGGACGACGCGGGACTGGGCGGCGACGCGGCGCACTACGAGCGGCTGCGCGGGCGGGCGGCGAACGCCGTCACCCCCTCCGCCGTGGCATCGGTGTGCGAGCGGGTGGCCGGCGGCCTGGCCGGCAGTTTCGACCTCGTCACCGACCTCGCGGAGCAGGTCCCCGTGGAACTGCTGGCCGAGACCTTCGGGTTGCCCGAGCCGCGGCGCCGGGAACTCGCCGGAGCCTGCGCCGCCGCCGGCGTCGTCCTCGACGGTCTGCTGTGCCCGCAGCGGCTGGACGTCACCCGCCGAGCGGTCACCGCCGTCGGCCGGTTGCGGGCACTCCTCGCGGAACCCGACGACGGCGGGGCCGCCGGCACGCGGGAGCCGGCGATCCTGCTGGCCACCGCCGGTGTGCGCACCGCGGCGCGCCTGGTCGCGAGCGCGGTGCTGGCGGTGGTCGACCACCCCCGGGAGTGGGCGCGGGTGGCGGAGGACCCCGCGCACGCGGCCCGGGTCGTGGGCGAGACCCTGCGGTACGACTCCCCGGTGCAGCTCCATCCGATGGTCGCCCGCGCCGACGTCGCGCTCGCCGGGCAGCAGGTGCGGGCGGGCGAACGGGTGGTGGTGCTCGTCGGGGCCGCGAACCGCGACCCCGGGATCTTCGACCACCCCGACCGGTTCGCCCCCGGCCGGCCCGCCGACGCTCTCGTCCCCGGCCTGTACCACCGTGTGACGCTGCCGTTCGCCCGCGCCCAGGCCGAAGCCGTGCTTCGCGCGCTGGTGGCCGCCGGTCCTCGGCCGCGCCGGGCGGGCCCTCTCCTGCGCAGCCGCCGGTCACCGGTGACCCGGCACCTGCTCAGCTGCCCGCTGGTCATCGGCTGACCCCGACCGACAGAAGGGAATCCGGCGATGCGAGTCCTGTTCACCTCCGTCGAGGGCAATCACTTCCACCAGATGGTTCCGTTGGCGTGGGCCCTGCGCACCGCGGGCCACGAGGTGCTGGCGGCATGCAATGAGCAACTCGTCGACACCGTCACCCAGACGGGTCTGACCGCGGTGCCGATCCAGTCGCCGACCCTGTGGGAGCGGCTGGACGACTTCCAGAAGGAGGCGATCGCCCTCTTCAACGAGATCGGTACCCGCAAGCAGGACCCCTCGAAGGTGACCTGGGAGGACCACCTCGCCTACGAGAACATGGTGGTCCCCGCCCTCTACCAGCCGCTCAACAACGACGCGCAGCTCGACCAGCTGGTGGAGGTGGCCCGCGGCTGGCAGCCGGACCTGGTGCTCTGGGAGAGCTTCTCCATCGCGGGGGCGGTCGTCGCCGTCGCCACCGGCGCCGCCCACGCGCGCCTGGTGTCCGGCCCCGAGCTGGCCCTGCAGATGGTCACCCGCGGGCACTTCCTGCGCCATCGGGCCCAGCAGCCCGAGCCGCTGCGCGAGGACCCGACCGCCGAGTGGCTCGACTGGACGCTCGAACGCCTCGGCAGCGACCGGCGGTTCGACGAGACGATGCTGACGGGCCAGTGGGTCGTGGACACCCGGCCCGGCAGACTGCGCCAGGAGCTCGACCTGCCCACGGTGCCGATGCGCTACGTCCCGTACAACGGGCGGTGCGCCGTGCCGAGGTGGCTCCACGAACCGGCGCAGCGCCGACGGGTGTGCGTCACCCTCGGCACGTCCATCACCAGCGAGGAGTCCGAGCGGTTCCGGCTGGGCGACACCCTCGCCGCCCTGTTCCGGAGCCTGGCCGGACTGGACGTCGAGATCATCGCCGCGCTCGACCCGGCACAGCGCGAGGCCCTGCCCGAGCTGCCCGACAACATCCGCACCACCGACTTCGTCCCGCTCAACGAACTGGCCCCGTCATGCTCGGTGATCGTGCACCACGCCGGCTACCAGACGAAGGCCACGGCGGACCTGCACGGCGTCCCCCAGGTCGTCATCGTGGGCTACGAGTGGGTGAGCGAGGACATGGGGGAGGAGTACGAGAAGTCGGGCACGACCCTGGCCGTCTCCGCCCGTGACCTGACCGCCGACGTGCTGCGGGAGAGGATCCTCCGGCTGCTCGACGACCCCTCGTACACCGAACGGGCCAGGGAACTCCGCGAGGAGATCCGCGCCATGCCGACACCCAACGAGGTCGTGCCCGTCCTCGAGAAGATGACCAGGGAGCACCGGCACGGAACGTGACCGGCCCCGCCGGACCCGTGACGGTGGACCAGTGCTCCTCATGCCTTCCTCGAGACCGGTGCGACAGCGTCGTCGGCATGCCGAATCCGTGGGACCTCCCCGACGAACTGCCCACCGACCTCCCCGTCGCGCGCTGCGAACTGCCCGACGGCCGCGCGGTGTCGGCGGTGCAGGAAGCGGAAGCACACACCCTCTGGGAGGAGATCAACAGCGCCGCCCCCTACCGCAGGGCCGCCGAGGGCCTCCGACCCGACGAGGCCGTCGTCGACGTCGGCGCACACATCGGCCTGGCGTCCCTGCTCTTCGCCCGACTGGCGCCCGACAGCCGCCTGATCGCCTTCGAACCCGCCCCCAAGGCCTACGCCTGCCTCGAGGAGAACCTGGCCCGTCACCTTCCGGGGGCGACGACGTGCCGGCAGGCGCTCGGAGCCGCACCCGGGAAGTCCGAGCTGATCTACCGCCCCTACGTGGCCTCGGCCTCGACCCTGTACGACGACGCCGAGGACGACGCCCGCAACCTCGAGGCGCATCTCGACAACATCGACGCGGACGAACGGACCAGGGAGGTCGTGCGCCGGACCTTCCACGTGACCCGGCGGGTGCCGGTCGAGGTGACCACCCTGACCGCCGTCATGACGGAGCACCACGTGGAGCGCGTGGGCCTGCTCAAGATCGACGTCGAACGCGGTGAACTCGACGTCCTCGACGGCATCGATCCGGCCTGCTGGCCCCGTATCCGGCGGATCCTGCTCGAAGTCCACGACATCGACGGCAGGCTCGGCCAGGTCGTGTCGCGCCTGGTCGGTCTCGGCTTCCGGGCCACGGCCTCCCAGTGGGGGGTCTATGTCGGGGGCAGCGTCCACCTGGTGCTCGCGGAGCGGGACTGACACGTCGAGGAGGAAGGACCGATGAGCGACGGCGCTGCGCGCCTGTCCGAACCCGGGGCCCCGAGCAGGCGCGCCCTCGCCCCCGATCTCGCCCGGGGCCTCATGCTGCTGATCGTCGCCCTGGTGCACGCCCACATGTTCGTGCGGGGGAGCGCCGTGGTGATCCGCGGGTACCCACCGGTGTCCGGCTCACCGGCGGACGCCCTGACGGCGGCGCTGCTCACCGTACTGGCCGACAGCCGCAGCTTCCCCATGTTCGCCCTGCTGTTCGGCTACGGCACGGGCCGGATCCTCGCCCGCGAGAGGGAGCGGGGACGGGACGGAGCCGGGGCCCGGGCGGTGCTGCGGCGGCGCTCACGATGGCTGCTGGTGTTCGGGTTCGCCCATGCGCTGCTGCTGTTCGCCGGGGACGTGCTCGGCGCCTACGGGCTGCTCGGACTGGTCGCGCTCGGTCTGACCGGTGTCCGTGACCGCACGCTGTTCACACTGGCGGGCGCCGCCGCCCTCGTGGGGGCGCTGCTGTACGGGGGCACGATGGCGGCGAACGCCTCCGGCGATCCGGGCGACACCGCCGCGGCGATGTTCCTGGCCGCCGAGCCGGCGACCGACGCCGCGTACCGCGTCGGCACCTGGCTGTTCACCACCCCGCTCTTCGCCGTCGTGTCCCTCGGGCCGTTCCTGATCGGTGCGCGGGCGGCCCGGCAGCGGATCCTGGAGGAACCGGGCCGACACTGGCTGCTGCTGCGGCGGGTGGCGGTGGCGGGCACCGTCACCGGCGTCGCCGGCGGGCTTCCCCTGGCGCTGATCACCTCGGGCACGTGGACGACCGCGCCCTCGGGCGTGACGCTGGGACTCAGCGTGCTGCACGTCCTGACGGGCTACGCGGGCGGCTGCGCACTGGCCGCGGCCGTCGCCCTGCTCGCGCTGCGCCTTGGCGAGCGGCGGAGCGGGGCGGTGGTGACGGCGGTCGCCGAGTGCGGCCGGCGGTCCATGAGCTGCTACGTCTGGCAGTCGGTCGTGTGGCTGGTGCTGTTCGCCCCGTACGCCTTCGGGCTCGGGGACCGGATCGGTGTCCACGGGTCGGCACTCGTCGCGTTCGGCGCCTGGTGCTGCGGTGTTCTGATCGCCGAACTGCTGCGCCGCCTGGACAGACGCGGTCCGGCCGAAGCACTGCTGTACCGGGCGACCCGCCGGGCCGGGAAACCGCCCGGCGCGCACCGACTCGGGAGCGCGGCGGCGCGGTCCACCGTGCCGCCGCGGCCCTGACCGCCGACCCGGCAGAGCCCCGCCCCGTCGTGCGCGGGGGCGGGGCCCTCGTGACGGTCGGCCCCGGACGCCGATGCCGGACCGGGCGCCACGAGGCCGTCGCGGTGGCTCAACCGGCGGGTGCGGCCGGCCGCGCAGGCGCCGGACCGGCCGCACGGCCCAGCAGCGGTTCCCACCAGTCACGGTTGTCGCGGTACCACCGGACGGTCTCGGGGAGTCCGCGCTCGAAGGGGATCCCCGGCTCGAAGCCGAGCTCCGTCCTGATCCTCTCGGCGTTCAGCGCGTACCGGCGGTCGTGCCCCGGACGGTCGGTGACGTGGTCCACCCGGTCCCAGCCGGCCCCGAACTCCCCGAGCAACAGCCGGGTCAGGTCCCGGTTCGTCAGCTCCGTCCCGCCGGCGACGTTGTAGACGGCACCCGCCCGGCCCGACTCCAGCACGAGCTGGACCGCCCTGCAGTGGTCGTCGACGTGCAACCACTCCCGCATGTGCATCCCGTCACCGTAGAGCGGGACGTTCCTGCCCTCCAGCAGGTGCGTGACGAACAGGGGGATGACCTTCTCGGGAAACTGGTGGGGTCCGTAGTTGTTGGCGCAGCGGGTGATCGTGGTCCACAGCCCGTGGGTGCGGTGGAAGGCCCGCACGATCAGATCGGCGGCCGCCTTGGACGCGGCATAGGGGGAGTTGGGCTCCAGCGGGGAGTCCTCCGAGGACGACCCCTGCTCCACCGACCCGTACACCTCGTCCGTCGAGACGTGCACGAACCGGCTCACCCCGGTGCGGACACAGCAGTCCAGCAGGGTGTGGGTGCCGGTGACGTTGGTGGTGACGAAGGGGGCGGAGCCGGCGATGGAGCGGTCCACATGGGACTCCGCCGCGAAGTGCACCACGGCGTCGTGGCCGGGCAGCAGGTCCATCAGCAGCCCGTGATCGCAGATGTCGCCCCGGACGAAGGCCAGCCTCGGACCGGAGGGTGGCAGATTGGTCAGCGTGCCGGCATAGGTGAGCTTGTCCAGGACGGTCACCCGCGCGTCCTCGTAGCCGCGGTAGCGGCCCGCGAGCAGGCTTCTGACGTAGTGCGAACCGATGAAGCCGGCACCGCCGGTGATCAGCAACCTCGTGGTGTGCGGCCCTTCGGACGCGGGCGGGGGAGACGGCGCGGACGGCGCTCCCCGGCGGACGGAATCGTGCCGGATGCCGCGGTGCCGTACAGGGTGGTCGTACCGCCGCTCAACGGGCCACGCTCGCCGTGACGTAGCGCACCGGAGTCTCGATCGACACCGGTCCGCCGTCCGTGCGCATGTCGTCCAGCGCCTCGGTGAGGCGGACCCGCAGCCGTTCCCGGTCGTCGTCGGGCAGGTGCTCCCACAACAGGCGCATGCCCTGGGTGTGGGACCACTCCACCCACACGGCGCCTGACGGGGCCACCAGGGCGACCGGTTCGTCGTTGGTCTCCACCTCGCCGAACCCCGCGGACTCCAGGGTCGCGCGCAGGTCGTCCTCCTTCGCCAGCCAGCTGTTGAAGCGCCGCTGGAGCTCCTCCGGCCGCCACTGGGCCGGCAGGTTCTCCAGCAGCGAGCGGGGGATGAGTTCCGTGAAGACCGGGGGAAGGAAGGGGAAGGTGTCGTCGGTGAACACCGGGCTGGTGAAGGCGATGCGTCCGCCGTCGGCGAGCAGCCGGGCATAGCGCGGCAGGGCGCCCCGTGCGTCCGGGAAGAAGATGAGGCTGTAGCTGCCGGTCACGAGGTCGAAGGAGCCCGGCGGCAACTCGGGGAACTCGCCGTCCATCACCCTGAGCTCCACATTGTCGGCCCCGGCGGCCGCGGCCTCCTTGCGCGCTTCCTCGATCATGGCCGGGGCGATGTCGATGCCGAGGACCCGGCCCGACTCCCCGACCAGCGAGGCGGCGTGGAAGAGGCAGGCGCCCCGGCCGCAGCCCACGTCCAGCACCCGCTCGCCGGGCTTCGGGGCGGCCCGCTCGACGAGGCGGCGGCCCATGGGTGTGAAGAAGGTGACCCCCAGCCGGTCGTAGGACCCCGCGGCCCGGTCGAAGGCCGCCGTGACACGGGCCTTGTACGTTGTGTCGTCCACGTGTGCTCCCAGGAAATCCCGCCGAATTGGCGGTACGGCCCACCATCGTCCGGCGGCCGCCTTCGAAAGCACTCGAAAACAGGTGGAGCATGGCTGGATCAAAACCCGGTGGGTCGTTCGTTCCCGGTATCGGGTTTACACGTCCTGAGCGGCAAAATAGGGTACTTCGATGACTCTCTCAGATCAGCCCGGAAACCAGCGGCTCGAGGCCGACAGTCATGACTTCATCGAGGTTCGCGGCGCCCGGGAGAACAACCTGGCCGATGTCTCCCTCGATATCCCCAAGCGCCGCATCACCGTTTTCACCGGTGTTTCCGGTTCCGGCAAGTCCTCGCTGGTCTTCGGCACCGTCGCCGCCGAGTCCCGGCGACTGATCAACGAGACGTACACGGCGTTCGTCCAGTCGTTCATGCCGAATTTCGGCCGACCTGATGTCGACGCACTGCGCAATCTGAGCGCGGCGATCGTCCTCGATCAGGAACGGATGGGTGCCAACTCCCGCTCGACCGTGGGCACCGCCACGGACGCGCACGCCATGCTGCGGGTCATTTTCAGCCGTTTAGGCACTCCGCACGTCGGCACGTCCGGAGCGTTCAGCTTCAATCTGCCCGAGGGCATGTGCCCCGACTGCCAGGGAATCGGCCAGGTGTCCGCTCTCGACGTCGACCGGTTGGTGGACGCCGAACTCTCCCTCGACGAGGGGGCGATCACGGTTCCCAACTTCAACGTCGGTTCCTGGTACTGGAAGTCGATCGCCCACTCCGGCTATTTCGACCCAGCCGTGAAGCTCAAGGACTACACCCCGACCCAGTGGCACGACCTGCTGCACAGGACCGCCACCAAGATCAGGCTCCTGCACGGCGGCGCCGGCAGCACCTACGAGGGTCTGGTGGTCAAGGTGCGCCGCCTGTACCTCGGCAAGGACCGGGACGCCCTGCAGCCCCACATCCGCGCCTTCGTCGACCGGGCCGTTGCCTTCGCCCGCTGCCGGGCCTGCGGCGGTGGCCGGCTCAACCCCGCCGCCCTCTCCTGCCGGATCGACGGGCTCAACATAGCCGAGTGCTGCGCCCTGCAGATCAGTGAGCTGGCCCGGTTCGTCCGGGCCGTCGACGCCCCCTCGGTGGCACCGCTGCTGACGAACCTGGGCGAACTCCTCGACTCGCTGGTGGAGATCGGCCTCGGCTATCTGAGCCTGGACCGCGAGTCGGGCACCCTGTCCGGCGGTGAGGCCCAGCGGGTCAGGATGGTGCGGCACCTGGGATCGAGCCTCACGGACGCCACCTATGTCTTCGACGAGCCCACCGTCGGTCTGCACCCGCACGACATCCAGAGGGTGAACTCCATCCTGCTCCGGCTGCGGGACAAGGGGAACACCGTCCTCGTCGTGGAGCACAAGCCGGAGCTGATCCGCATCGCCGACCACGTGGTCGACCTGGGCCCCGGCGCGGGACCGGCCGGCGGCAGGGTCTGCTACACCGGGGATGTCGCCGGGATGCGCCGGTCCGGGACGCTGACCGGGCGGTACCTGGACCACCGGGTGCGGACCAAGGAGCAGGTGCGTCGGCCCACCGGGCACCTGCCGATCACCGGTGCCACGACGCACAACCTCCGGAACGTCAGCGTCGAGGTGCCCCTCGGCGTGCTGACCGCCGTGACCGGCGTGGCCGGATCGGGCAAGAGTTCGCTCATCCACGGCTCGCTGTCCGGGCGGGACGGTGTGGTCGTGGTGGACCAGTCCGCGATCCGCGGTTCCCGGCGCAGCAACACGGCGACCTACACCGGTCTGCTCGACTCGATCCGCGCCACCTTCGCCAAGGCCAACGGCGTCAAGCCGGCGCTGTTCAGCCCCAACTCCGAGGGGGCCTGCCGCAACTGCCGGGGCATCGGACTTGTCTACACGGACCTGGCGATGATGGCGGGCGTCGCGACCGTGTGCGAGGAGTGCGAGGGCAAGCGGTTCATTCCCGAGGTCCTCACCTACACACTGCGCGGCAAGGACATCAGCGAGGTGCTCGCACTGACCGTGGACGAGGCCCGCGACTTCTTCACCACCGGCCAGGCCCGGATCGTCCTCGACCGGCTCGCCGACGTCGGCCTCGGGTACGTCGGTGTGGGCCAGCCCCTGACCACGCTGTCCGGCGGTGAGCGGCAGCGCCTCAAGCTGGCCGTCCGCATGGCCGAGAAGGCCGCCGTCTACATCCTGGACGAGCCGACGAGCGGACTGCACCTCGCCGATGTGGACCAACTGCTGAACCTGCTCGACCGGCTCGTCGACGACGGCAACACGGTCGTCGCCATCGAGCACCACCAGGCCGTGATGGCCCGCGCCGACTGGATCATCGACCTCGGACCGGGCGCGGGCCACGACGGCGGCCGGGTCGTGTTCACCGGCACCCCGGCCGGACTCGTCGCCGGCGGGGACACCCTCACGGCCCGGCATCTGCGCGAGTACGTCGCCGCGCCGGAAGCGTGAGGACGGACATCGCCACCCCGCCCCACCCCGGCGGTGGGGACCGGCCCGCGTCGACTGCCGGCCGGGCCTGGTCCAGCCGTCGTTGAGGCGGGCACGAGACGTCGGGGACACCATCGGCAGCACACGGGCCCACCGGAGAGCAGCGAATCCCGAACCGCCGGACACGGAACCCAGGCCCACACGGAACGCAGACCGAGCAATACGGCTTTGAATCGGAGTCCGTTATGGTTTCCACCATGCAGTCGCGGGCACTTCTCGTCGAGGGCGCGTTTGAATTCACCCCACGGGTGTTCGACGACGAGCGCGGCATCTTCGTATCGCCCTACCAGGAGTCGGCGTTCTCGGGTGCCACCGGGCTTTCGCTGTTCCGCGTTGCCCAGACCAATCACAGCAGGTCACGCAGGGGAGTGGTGCGCGGGCTGCACTACACCCTGACACCGCCGGGGTGCGGCAAGTACGTGTACTGCGCCCGAGGGAGGACGCTCGACATCGCGCTGGACGTCCGGGTGGGATCGCCGACCTTCGGCAGGTGGGACGCCGTGCTGCTGGACACCGAGGAATTTCGCGCCGTGTACTTCCCCGTCGGCGTGGCCCACGGCTTCGTCGCGCTCGAGGACGACACCGTCGTCTCCTATCTGCTCTCCGGCGAGTACGTCCCGGAGAACGAGCTGGCACTGTCGATCCTCGACCCGGAACTGGCCCTGCCCATCCCGGGCGACATCGATCCGGTCCTTTCGGGACGCGACCTCGCGGCACCCACCCTGGAGAAGGCCGCTTCGGACGGCCTGCTGCCCGACTACACCGAGTGCCTGGCGATCGACCGGGCGCTGCGGGCCGCCTGAGCCGCCCGGCGGTACGACGAACGGTGGCGGCCCACCGGAGACCGGTGAGCCGCCACCGACCGGCCGTGTCCGGCCGGCCCCTCGGCTCCCTCACCGTGGTGGTGCCGCACCCGGGGGCAACAGACCGTGCAGGCAGGCCACCAGGCTGCGGGCCTGGACGTTGAGGTAGTGGCTGTGCCGCAGGAGCGCGCTGAGCTGGTGCAGCGTCAGCCAGCGGTGGTTCCCGTCCTCCAGCGCCTCGGCCGCACCGTCGGCCTCCACGACGAGGTAGCGGTTCAGGGCGTGATGGAAGCGGCCGCCCTCCTCGGACAGCAGGCAGGAGAACCTGATCCGCTCCGGCGGGGCCGACAGCACGTCGTCCAGGAAGCGCGGCCGCGCCCCGTCGGGCAGCACCTCGTAGCTGTCCGGGACGCACTGGACGGTGGGCGAGAGCTCTACGCCGTCCACGTAGCCGGGTTGCGCGCCGGCCCGCATCAGCGCGTGGAGCACTCCGCCGATCTCCTTCACCAGTACGGCGATCACACCGATCCCGTGTGGCTCGACCATCGGCTGGGACCAGCCGCCGACCTCGCGGGTGCCGGCCGAGACGGTCACCCCGATCACGGAGAAGAAGCGGCCGCTGTCATGGCTGATCCGGTCCGGCGAACTGCGCCAGTCCCGCAGTTCGCTCAACGGCACCGGGTGCGTGGTGAGATCGCCCTGGGCGCGGTGCTCGGTGATCCAGCTCAAAATCTCCTCCATGCCGTGCGCACCGGCCCCTCCGCCGGCGCAGGAGCGGACCAGCGCATCCCGGAAACCGCCACCGGTGCCCAGCACGCCCTCGACACCGCCGCCGGCCAGGGGAAGACAGGACAGCGTCGTACGCGTGTCCATGTTGACGATGTCCTCGACCGCCAGCTGCCGGTATATCTCACCGAGCGTCATCCAACGGAAGTCCTCCTCGACGACGACGTCCTCCGCGACCTCCACGACGATGTTCCGGTTCCGCTTTCGGAAGAACCAGGCACCCTGTTCCGACTGCAGGACGTCGGCGACGACGTGGTGCCGGGTCCGGTCCTGGAAGTACGTCAGATAGGGCACCCCGCGGCCGTTGTGCAGCCGCAGGAAGTTGCTGCGGGTGGCCTGCACGGTGGGGGAGAGCTGCAGGTGGTTCTTGTTGCCGGGTTCGACCTTGGCCTGCATCAGGAAGTGCAGCACCCCGTCGAACTCGCGGGCCAGCAGACCCAGTACGCCGATCTCCGGCTGATGGATGATCGGCTGCTGCCAGTGGGGCACCGGGCCGGAGGGACACCGGACCCCGATGCCGTCGATGGCGAAAAAGCCACCGCTGCGGTGGCGCAGCGCCCCCGTGTGCGGGTCCCGGTCCCAGCCCGGCAGACTGTCGAGTTCCGCCCGTTCGACCCGCAGGCGGGACCGTTCACGGGCGGTGGCGAACCAGGTGGCGAACGTGGTCGCCTGTTCCACCCTGCACTCCTCGGTGAGGGCCGACCTCGCGAGCCGGGCCGGGAGCGTACCGGAGAGGGGCGGGGGCGGCTGGGCGATTCGGTTCACCAGGGGTTCCTTTGCGCTGGCAGGACGGGGTGTCGGGCACGCAGTGGTCCTCCGGGGCCGCGCTGCCGGTGAGAGCGGCCGTACCGGTGTCCTCGTACGCTCCGGTTCGGGCGGGGCCGCCGGCGGCGCGCACGGTTCAGTACAGTGCGGACGGCCCGCAAGGACCTCGAATTCCCCTGGACCCTCCCGGGAGGAGGAGCGGCCGGCGCGCCGGAGGGCGGCGGGTTCCGGTCACCGGGACGCGCACCGCCGGGGCCGCTCTCGGGCCCTACCGGCGGAATTCCAGCGTCCAGCCGGAGCCGGGCGTTCGGTTCGACCGTTCTTCGAGGACGGGACCCGAGGGTACGTGCATGACGACCCCACGCGATGGTGTCCCGTCGGACCCGGTCGCCGTCATGCGGCAGCAGCGAAGTCGGGCAGCGACCGGCCACACGGTTCGAACGCCCCGGGTGACCACCGGGAGACCGAGCGTCCGTCGTGCCTCCACCGCTGATGGCTTCCTACCCCGGCGGCTGGATCCACCCGGGTCGGTACCGGAATCGGTCCGCATTTCAATTTCAAACTTCAATTGACTGTTTCCCCGGCGTCCGGCCGGCCGGCGCGAAGACCGTCGGGTGTGCCATCTGGCCGCATCCGAGGTGTGCGTGTCGCGCGCCGGGCGGCCGCGGGGCGTGCAGTGGCCTGAATGTGTGCCGAGCATCGATGGAATGACCTTTTCCAGTTGTGCGACAAGGGCCGGCCGCGTAAAGATTACGGTTGGCCTCTTGCGGATATCACGCCAAGAGCGCATGTCATCGAACGGGGGACGAGATGGATTTTCGGCTGCTCGGGCCGTTAGAAATTCTCGACGGTGCACGCAATGTCGTGCCCACCGCACCCAAGCCGCGCCAGGTGATCGCCCTTCTGCTGATGCGGAGAAACACCCTGGTGCAGACATCGGAGTTGATCGACGAACTGTGGGAGAACGATCCTCCCGCGAGTGCGATGACCACCCTTCAGACGTACATCTACAAGCTCCGGAAAATCCTTACCGCGCGTAATTCGGTGGAAATTCTGCTCACCCGGCCGGGGGGATATACGCTGGCCGTCCCGGACTCCTGCACCGACCTCCACCAATTCGAAGTGGAAGCTGACGAGGGAAAAGCACTGCTCAAGAAGGGCGAGCCGGCCGCGGCAGCCGACGTCCTCAAGCGCGCCCTCGGGCGCTGGCGGGGCTCCGCACTCGTCGACGTCGTGCCGGGCGGCCTGCTGTCGTCCTACGTCACGCGGCTGGAGGAGCTCCGCGAGCGGACGCTCGATCTGCGCATCGAGGCGGATCTGCAGCTGGGGCGCCACCAGGAGCTGATCAGCGAGCTGAAGTCGCTTGTGCTCAGCCGCCCCCTGCACGAGAACGTGCACGCATCCCTGATGATCGCACTCCACCGCTCCGGGCGGCGCCACGAGGCCCTGGAGGTGTACCAGGCGCTGCGGCGCAGCATGATCGACAACCTCGGTCTGGAACCGGGCCAGGAGCTTCGGTCCCTGCACCAGGCGCTGCTGTCGGAGGGCACCGTCGGTGTGCCCTACGCGCCGCGCCGCCCCATCGTCCCCATCGAGCAGCACCATCGGACCGCCACCCCGCGTCCCGAGCCCGAGAAACCGACGGTGCCCGCGGCGGGCGCCGCGCCCCCGGCTCGCCCCGCGACCCATGGCGTTCCCGTTCCCGCGCAACTCCCGGCCGACCTCACGGACTTCACCGGGCGGCGGTCCGTCGTGGCACAGGCGCCCGCGGTCCTCGCCCGGGACGCGGAGCACACCCGTCCCCGCACGGCCACCCCCGTCGCCGTCATCAGCGGGATGCCGGGAGTGGGGAAGACCGCGCTCGCGGTGCACTTGTCCCACACCGTCCGATCGCTCTTCCACGACGGGCAGCTCTACGCGGACCTGTGCGGCTCCACCGGCCCCGCGGACGTACTCCACGGATTCCTGCGGGCCCTGGGGACGCCGGCCGGCGACATCCCGGCCGACCTCGAGGAACGGTCCAAGCTGTTCAGGTCCACCACGGTCGGCCGGCGGCTGCTGGTCCTGCTGGACGACGTGTCCTCGCCGGCGGAGGTGCGCCCGCTGCTTCCCGGCGATCCGGAGTGTGCCGTCGTCATCACCAGCCGCAGGCGGCTCCACGGTCTGGACGGCGCCTGGAACATCGACCTGGACGCCATGGACACGGCGGAGGGCAGCGAGTTGCTCTCCCACATCGTCGGCTTGGCGCGGGTGCGCCGGGAGCGGCAGGCCGCCGAAGAGCTCGTGGAGACCGTCGGCGGTCTCCCCCTGGCGGTGCGGTGCCTCGGAGGCCGTCTGAACGGCAGCCCGGGGCTCACCCTGTCCGGTCTGGCCCTGCAGCTGGCCTGTGCCGACAAGCTGCTGGACGAGCTGCGTCTGGGGGACCTCGACGTGCGGTCCCGGTACGACCGCAGCTACGAGGGGCTGGGCCGCGTGGAACGGAGCGTCTTCCGGCTGCTGAGCATCCTCCCGTCGAGGCAGTTCACCACCGACTCCGTCGTCGAACTCCTCGGCAGCGACCGCCGCACGGTGGAACGTCAGCTCGAGCGCTTCGTCGACGGCCACCTCATCAGCATCCGGTGGGAGAACGACACCGCCCACTACGCCATCCCCGCAGTGACCCGGGCCTACGCCCGTGAACGGCTGCTGGACACCCTCTGGCACGACGGGCTGGACCACGAGAGAGGGCGGCAGCAGATCGCGGAGTCCACGACCGCGTCCGGCGAACCGGCCACCGAGCGCCGATCACGGCGCTCCCAGAGAACTCCCAACCGAAGCGCCCGGACGGCACTGCCCGCCGGCGTCCGCCCGGACTGCAATCGTTGGTGAGAGGGGCCGAGACCCCGGCTGGGGCGACGCCCCCGCTTGTTCCCGGATGCGCATGACGGATCGAATCGGCTGACCGGGCGCCCTGGCCGGCGTCGGCCGAGCGCCCTCGCCCCTCTCCGTCACGCCTGTCCGCAGGACGGGCTTGCCGTGCGGGCGGTCAGCTCGCCGCGTCGGCGGCGCGCCGGGGGAGCTTCCAGCCGGGGCGGGGGAAGTGGCAGGTGTAGCCGTCCGGGTACCGCTCCAGGTAGTCCTGGTGCTCCGGCTCCGCCTCCCAGAAGGCGCCCTCGGGCGCCACCTCGGTCACCACCGGGCCCGGCCACAACCCGCTGGCCTCGACGTCGGCGATGGTGTCGAGCGCGACGCGCCGCTGCTCCTCGTCCGTGTAGTAGATCGCGGAGCGGTAGCTGCGGCCGATGTCGTTGCCCTGGCGGTCCTTGGTGGTCGGGTCGTGGATCTGGAAGAAGAACGCCAGCAGATCCCGGTAGCTCGTCGCACCGGGGTCATAGACGATCTCGATCGCCTCGGCGTGGTCCCCGTGGTTCCGGTGAGTGGCGTCGGGGGTGTCGCCCCCGGTGTAGCCGACCCGGGTCGCCAGCACGCCCGGCTGTCTGCGGATGAGGTCCTGCATCCCCCAGAAGCAGCCGCCCGCCAGAACGGCCCTCTCGGTACGGGCAGTCATGTCCCACTTCCTTTCTGTCCGGTCCCCAGTCTCCTCCGGCCGCTGCGTCCCGGGCCAACGGGGGGGTGGCCCGGGTACCCGGCGGACGCCCGCACGGTCAGGCCCAGGGGCGCGACGCCGTCGTCCGCGCCGGTCGCACTTCATGATCTGAAGTCACTTCTCTGAAGGAAAGGGCACGCGGCTGCTCAGTGGTGCTACAGACTGGGTCCATGAATTCAATACTCGAACTCAGATTAGCGACACGACAGTTGATTGGTTCAACTGTCGGCGTGACGATGGCGGCTGCGCTGCTCTCGGCAGGTGCGGCCCAGGCGGCGCCGGCACCGGCCGGGGGAGGCGAACCGGCTCCCGGGTGCGTCCAGTACGCGGCGAGCTGGCGCTACACCCATGTCGGCAACGGCTGCGACACCGCGTACCGGCTGACGGTCGAGTACGCCGACGGCACCGACGTGCCGTGCCGTGAGGCGCAGCCCGGGACGACGGTCACGTTCCCCGGGTACGGCACCGGTGGCAACGCCGTGCTCGGGGTGCGGCTCTGCCCGTCGCCGTCCGCCTGAGCCCTTGCCGAGAGGCCCCGCATCGGCCGGCCGCTCACCGGCGTCACCGGCCCGTCCGCCCCCACCGTAGGGTGGCGCGCCATGGACACACGATTCCGCACCGGTGAGGCCATCGTCCGCCGGGAGATGCTGGACGGGCGCGAATGGCTGGTCCACCCGGTGCGGGTGGCCGGTGACGACGAGCACGCGCTCGCCGTGTACCTGGCCCAGGGCACACCCCTCACCTTCGGTCACGGGAAGTTCCGCTGGGGCCCGCACCCCTGGCGCGAGTTCCCCCACGTGTGGCAGTCGAGCGGTGTGCTCCAGCTCCAGCGCCCGGGCGAGGGCTACGCGGTGTGGGGCCGCTGGGAGAGCGGTGGACTGAAGGAGTGGTACGTCAACTTCCAGGCGCCGTACACCCGTACGGCGCGCGGGTTCGACACTCTCGACCACGAGCTGGACCTCGTCATCCCGGGCGACGGTTCCCCGTACCGGTGGAAGGACGTCGAGCACTTCGAGGAACGCGTGCGCACGGGCGGTTTCACGCCCGGGGAGGCGGCCGCCGTGCGGGCGGCCGCCTCCCACGTCGCCGACCTCGTCGAGCGCGGTGAGTGCTGGTGGGAACGGTGGCGGGAGTGGACGCCGCCCGCCGGGTGGGACGTCCCCGCACCCGTCGCCCTGGCGGACGGCGGCGCCCCGGGCGGGCGCTGAGGACCGCAGCGCCCCGGTGGCGCCCGCGCCCCGCGGCCCCGCCCGGCGCGACCGCCCGGACCAGGAGGGAGGCCCGGAGCCCGGGCGTTCCGGGCTCGCGTTGCGCCCGGTTCCCGGGGACGGCAGCATGGTGGGACGGCCCGCGGGACGGGCCGTCCGCCGGTGAGCCGGCGGCGACCGCCGGGACCACCGGCGTGCCGACGGTGCGGCGATTCTCCCAGATCAGCCGGTCATTCCGGGAACGGCTGAGCGGGCGCCCCGGGCGCCACGGAAGTCCGAGCGACTCCACCACGAGACCGATCAGCGTTCTAGCACCAGACGGATCTGCCACTCGGGTACACCGGCGGCGTCGGCGCGGAGGCGGCCGATGCGGGCCGCGGCGCGACACAAGGCGCCGGGCGTCGTCCGGTACGGCGGCCATGTCGGGCGGCGAAGCACCGAACAACGACGTGTCCGTTCACTCATCGCTCCGGACGAAGCTGGGAGTGAGCCATGACGACTGGGACCGCGTTGCACTGGATCGACGGCGCCTGGGTGGGGCCGGGCGGCCGAGGCGCCGGCATCCGCCCGGCGCGGGGGGAGCGGGGTACGGACCGACGCGCCGCTGACGGACAGGAGATGGCGGCACGGGCGCTCCTGGCGGCCCGGCGGGCCTTCGGCGAGACCCGCTGGAAGGACGACCGGCATCTGCGCGCGAGGGCCCTGCACGAGATGGCGGACGTGTTCGCCGCGCACATCGGGCAGTTGACCGAGGCGCTGGCCCAGGCGGACGGAAGGCCGAGGCAGCACGCGCGCTTCGAGGCGGAGACGGTGCCCTCCCGGCTGCGGTACTTCGCCTCGCTCGTACGCACCGGGCACGGGCGCGCCCTCGAAGTCGCCCCGGGGAACTGCGCCCTCGTGCTGCGGCGCCCGCGCGGTGTGGCGGGAATCGTCGTGCCGGGCCGGTCACCGGTCGTCCTGCTCATCTGCTCCCTGGCCCCGGCCCTGGCGGCCGGCACGACCAGCGTGGTGCGGATGCCGGGGCAGACCGCGCGCGTCAACGCCCTGGTCTTCCGGATCTTCTCCGAGGTCGAGTCCCTGCCGCGAGGCGTCGTCAACGGGTTCACGGAGGACGACGGCGCGGGCGCCCGGTACCTGGTCGCCGCGGCCGATGTGCCGTGCGCTCTCGACGGGACCGCCGGGGAGGCGTCGGCGATGGAGGACTTCGTCGAGTACGAGCGTGTGACGATCACCCCGGGAAGCATTCAGCGGTAGCGGCGTCCGGGGCGGGCCTGCTTCCCGCCCCTCGGCGGGCGGTTGACGGAGCGTCATGCGTGACGGCGCGACCCGACCCCGATCCGGCGCGGACGGGGACCGGTGTCACCGCCACGGCCCCCGCCCGGTGCACGATCGCCACCGCGGCGAGGGCCGCGGCCATGCCGACCCCGGTCCGCACGCCGAACGGCTCCCCGTGGAGCAGCGCTCCCCACACGGCCGTCACCGGCGCCATCAGGAACATCAGAGCATTGACCCGGGCCACCCCGGAGCGGCGCAGGATCAGCCAGTACAGGCCGTACCCGCCGAGGGTGGAGAGCGCCACCAGCCAGACGACCGCCGTCCAGAAGGAGGCGTCGGCAGGAGGTGCGGCGGTCCCGGTGGCCGAGGCGAGGGCGGTGAAGACCACAGCACTGGTGGCGCAGTGGACCGTGAGGGCGACCGAGGGGGGCGTATCCGCAGGCGCGCGGCGCTCCAGGAACGTCGCTGCGACGAGGGAGAGCATCCCCAGGAACGGCACGAGGTAGGCCCACGTCGCCACCCCCCGGGTGGCGCCCGCGTCGGCCGCCGTCACGACCGCGACACCCGCGAGCCCCAGGAGCAGGCCGCACCACTGCCGGCCGGTGACGCGCTGCCGCAGCAGCGGCCCGGCGAGCGCGCCTGCGACCAGCGGCTGGGTGGCGTCGACCAGGGCGGTGGTGCCCGTGGAGACGCCGAGCCGGATCGCCGCGTACACCGTCAGCAGGTACCCGCTCTGCGAGAGCAGGCCGATCGCCGACTGCCGCAGGAGACCGCGCCGGGTCACACCCCGCCAGGAGTCGCGCAGGAGTGTCGCGGCGAGCAGCGCGAGTACGGCGGTGAGGGGGACGAAGCGCCACATCAGCACGGTCACCGCGGCCGCGTCGGCCGTGCCGAGCTTCGCGCCGATGAATCCGGAGCTCCAGCAGATCACGAAGGCGGCGGACAGAAGTGGGTTCACAGGCTTCACCACCAGGCGATGGGGTCGGACGACTCTCTGTAGACAGACCTGTTTACTTACTCCCCGCCACTATACAGATCGGTATACTTCTCGCCATGGTCCCCACGACGCGGCCGGCAGCCCTCCGGCGCATCACCCTGACCCCCGGCGCCCGACGCGTTCTGGAGGCCGCCTCACGGCTGTTCTACGAGCACGGCATCCACGCCGTCGGGGTGGACCTGATCGCCGCCGAGGCCCGGGTGACCAAGAAGACCCTCTACGACCGCTTCGGCTCCAAGGACCAGCTGGTCGTGGAGTACCTCGCCGACCGCGACGAGCGATGGCGCGACTTCCTCGCGGGCCGCCTGGCCGAGGCCGGCCCCTCACCCGAGGACGGCGTCCTCGCCGTCCTCGACGCCTCCCGCGACTGGTCGGAGCGGCACGGCACCCGCGGCTGCAGCATGGTCAACGCGCACGCCGAGATCGACGACCCCGGGCACCCCGCCCACCAGGTCATCGCCGGTCAGAAGCAATGGATGCTCGCCCTCTTCACCGACCTCGCGCGTTCCGTCGCCCCCGACGGCGCGCAGATGCTCGGGCGCGACCTGATGCTGCTGCACGAGGGCGCCCTCGTGGCGTACGGGCTGGGGATCTTCCCGGATCCCTTCGGCGCAGCTCGCGAGCAGGCCCGCGCCCTGCTCGCGGCGGCTTCCGGCCCGCGCCCGGACGGCTGCTCGTAGGCTTCGCGCAAGCCCCCGCGAGGCGCCCGGCCGGCCTCACTCCCGCACACGGGCGATGAGCAGCGCCACGTCGTCCTCCACGGTGCCCCGCCGCAGCGAGTCCAGGAGGCGGTCGCACGTCTCCTCGAGACCCGCCGCCGGCCCCGCCATCAGGGTGAGGAGCACATGCAGCCGGGTGTCGATGTCCTGGTCGCGCGTCTCCACCAGACCGTCGGTGTAGAGCACGAGGGTGTCCCCGGGGCTCAGCGCGAAGTCGACGGAGCAGAAGTCCACCCCGCCGACGCCCAGCGGGACCCCGGTGGGCAGGTCGAGCAGCACCGGCGCCTCACCGGGCCGCTGCAGCACCGGCGGCAGATGACCGGCCGTGGAGATGCACACCCGGCCCTCGTGCGGGTCGTACAGGGCGTACAGGCACGTCGCGATGTACGGCTCCAGCTCACCCGTGATCGCGTCCAGGTGCCGCAGCACCTCGTCGGGCCCGAGGCCCAGCGAGGCGAGGGTCTGGGTGGCGGTTCGCAGCCGCCCCATGGCCGTCGCCGCGTTGATCCCGCTGCCCATGACGTCCCCCACCACCAGCGCGGTCCTCCCGCCGCTCAGGGGGAGGATGTCGAACCAGTCGCCGCCGACCTCGCTGACCGCTCCCGCGGGCTGGTAGCGGGAGGCGACCTCCAGCCCCACCAGGTTCGGCGGATGCCGGGGCAGCAGACTGCGCTGGAGGGCGAGTGCGGCGTTGCGCTGCTGGTGGTACCAGCGGGCGTTGTCGATGCACACCGCGGCCCGGCTGGCCAGTTCGCTGGCGAGCAGCACGTCGTCGGAGTCGAACGGGACGGGGTTGCGGAAGCGCTTGAGGTCCAGCGCCCCGAGCACCTCCCCGCGGGCGATCAGCGGCACGGCGAGGTACGAGTGCACCCCGGCCGCCGCCAGGAGCACCGCCGCCGAGGCGTCCCGCGCGATGCGGGACAGGTCGTCGTTCGCCACCTGCGGCACCACGATCGGCTCGCCCGTCTGCACGCACTGGGTGACCAGCCGGTCGGCCGCGTAACGCGTGATCTCGCCCGGAGGGTCCGCGGCCTGCACGGCGACGGTCGGGTGCGCGGCGGCGACGGCGAGCGCGCGGAACACCGCCGTGCCCCCTGCCTGCACCGACTCCCGGCGCCCCTCGACCGCCGAGTCCAGCACGTCCACCGCGGCGATGTCGGCGAGCTCCGGCACCGTCACGTCGGCCAGTTCCCGGGCGGTCTCCCACAGGTCCAGGCTGGTGCCGATGCGCATCGACGCGTCGGCCACCAGGGACAGCCGGTGCCGGGCCCGCTCCGCCTCCTTGGCGGCGTGGTGCCGGTCCGTCACGTCCACCACGGACGCCGCGACCCCGAGGATGCGGCCACGAGGGTCCTCGAGCCGGTACAGGGACACCGACCAGGCGCGCTCGGTGTCCTCGTCGGACGGTGTACGCCCGAGCACCTGCCGGTCCACCATCGGCGTGCCGGTCTCCAGCACCCGGCGCATCGCGGCCTCGAGCCGGGCGGCGTCCAGGAACGGCAGGGTCTCGCTCACCCGCCGGCCCACGTGCTGCTCCGCCGGGAGCCCGCTCACCCCCGCCAGCGCCGGGTTGACCGTCACGCACCGCAGATCGGGGTCGAGCACGGCCAGACCGATCGGCGACTGGTCGACCAGCCGCACCGAAAGGGCCAGGTCGCGCTCCACCTGGCGCAGTGTCTCCTGGCTGGTGGACAGCCCCAGCGCGTAGAAGCCGCCGTGCCGGTCCTGGAGCCGCATGTTGCGGAACTCCAGCTGCCGGAGCGCGCCGTCCTTGTGCCTGACCGGGAACACCCCGGCCCAGTTCTCGCCGCTCTCCATCACGCTCGAGAACAGTTCGAGGACGGTCTCGATGTGCTCCTCGTCGACCAGCAGCCGCAGCGCGTACTCGCCGAGCGCCTCCTCCGCGGTGTAGCCCAGCAGCTCCTCGGCCTGCCGGCTCCACAGGGCGATCCGCCCCTCGGCGTCCAGCACCACCGGTGCCAGACCGAGCACGTCGAGCAGCCCGCCGGGCGGGGCGGGGCCGGCCTCCACGCTCGGTACCAGGTCGCCGGGGAACGCCTCGGTGCCACCCATCCGCAGCTGCTCCTCCCGCCACCGTCACAGGGTATGTGTGCAGGTCATGCCCACCCCGCCGGAAACCCGGGCGCTCTCATCGTCCCTCCACGCCCGGATCCGTGCAGCTTCGGCCCCACCGGTCAGCCCGGCAGCTCCTGCTCGGTCCAGACAGTCTTGCCCTCATGTGCGTGCCGTGTACCCCACCGTGACGTCAGTTGTGCCACGAGCAGCAGTCCGCGGCCGCCCTCGTCGGTGCTGCGGGCCCGTCGCAGGTGCGGCGACGTGCTGCTCGGGTCGGAGACCTCGCAGATCAGACGGTGCAGTCGGATGAGTCTCAGGGTCACCGGACCACCGGCGTAGCGGTAGGCGTTGGTGACGAGCTCGCTCACGACCAGCTCGGTGGTGAAGATCATCTCCTGTAGGCCCCACTCGGTCAGCTTCTGGGAGGTCAGCACCCTGGCCCGGGCCGGAGTGGTCGGCTCGGCGGGCAGCACCCAGGTCGCGACCTGCTCGGACGCCAGGGTCCGGGTCCTGGCCAGAAGCAGCGCCACGTCGTCGGTGGGCCGTGCTGGAAGCAGCGCGTCCACCACCGACTGGGCCATGTCGTCCAGCGGCCGGTCCGGGCCCCGCAGGGCCTCCGACAGCCGGTCGAGACCCGCGTCGATGTCATGGGCCTCGCCCTCGATGAGCCCGTTGGTGTACAGAGCGAGCACGCTGTTCTCCGGCAGCTCCAGCTCCTCGGACTCGAACGGCAGCCCTCCGAGGCCCAGCGGCGGCCCGGCCGGCAGATCGGGCAGACTCACCTCGCCGTCCGGTGCGACGAGCGCGGGCGGCGGATGACCCGCGCGGGCCACGGAGCAGATCCGGGACACCGGGTCGTACACGGCGTACAGGCAGGTGGCGCCGACCACCTGCTCGCCGGGGGAGCCCTCGTCGCCCTGCTCCTGCTCGCCCGCCAGCCGGGTGACCAGGTCGTCGAGGTGGGACAGCACCTCGTCCGGCTCCAGGTCCAGATCGGCCAGGGTGTGCACGGCGGTGCGCAGCCTGCCCATCGTCGCCGCGGCGTTGATGCCGTGGCCCACGACGTCGCCGACGACCAGCGCCACCCGGGCCCCGGAGAGCGGGATCACGTCGAACCAGTCACCGCCGACGCCCGCCGAGCCGCCCGCCGGGAGGTACCGGTGCGCGACGCGCACCGCCGGCTGCGAGGGCACCTCGCGCGGAAGCAGCCGGCGCTGCAGGGCCAGTGCCGTCCGGTGCTGCTGCGTGTAGCGGCGGGCGTTGTCGATGGCGACCCCGGCCCGGGCCGCGAACTCGTTCGCCAGCGTCAGGTCGTCCTCCTCGAACGGTTCCGGGACGACGTACCGCCACAGGCACACGAGCCCCAGCACCAGGCCCCGGGCGGTCAGCGGCACGACCATCAGCGAGTGGACGCCCAGCGCCCGGGCGTGCTCGGCCCGTACGGGGTCCAGTCCCAGCTCCACGTCGCCGGGAGCCATGTGCGGAACCAGCACCGGGCGCCGGCTCACCAGGCATTGGGCCTGCGGAGAGTCCTTCGGGAACGACCTGAGGGTGCCCACCGGGTACATCACCCGCTCGGGGTACGGCGCGACCGACTTGAACGCGGCCCTGCGCAGCGGCCCGCCGCGCTCCGGGAACAGCGCCTCGCCCAGTCCGACCGCCGGCAGGAGGTCGACCGTCACACAGTCGGCGATCCCGGGCACGGCGACGTCCACCAGCTCCTGCGCCGTGGTCTCCACGTCCAGCGTGGTGCCGATGAGCTCGCTCGCCTCGTTCAGCATCGCCAGCCGGCGGCGCGCCCGGTGCCGGTCGGTGACGTCCTCGACGAGCTGGGTCACCCCCAGCGTCCGCCCGCCCGAGTCCTCCATGCGGAAGGCGGACACGGCGACGTACCGCTCGATCCCCGGTTCGACGAGCAGCCTGCAGGACTGCTCGGTGAAGATCATCGGAATCCCGGTCTCCAGGACCTCCTTCAGCCGGGACTCGATCGTCTCGGCGTCCACGGCCACCAGGAAGTCGCCGATGCGATGGCCCCTGGCCTGGTCGCTGGTGATGCCGCCGATATGGGCTATCGGCCGGTTGATCCGCAGGATCGCGAGATTCGGGTCGTGCACCGCCAGACCGATGGGGGAGCGGCGGAACAGCCCCTCCATGACCGACCGGTCGATCTCCCACTGGGCGACATCCTCGGCGGGCGCGCCCACCAGCAGCCACTCGTCCGCCCGGCCCGGCCGTATCACCCGTCTGGCCCGGACCCCGTAACGGGACCTGCGGCCCTCCCGGTCGAGGACCGGCACCACCCCGAACCAGCCGCCGTCCCGTACGCAACCCGCCGCGGCCTCCAGCACGAGGCCGCGGTCCGGCCCGTCGACGAGGAAGTCCTGCGCACGGCGGCCGAGGGCCTCCTCGCCGGTGTACCCCAGGAGTTCGGTCGCGCGCTCGCTCCAGCCGACCACCGACCCCCGCTCGTCCAGCACGACGGAGAGGGCCCGCCCCAGCGAGAACGGGTCCTCCGGGCTCTCACTGATCAGGGTCACGGATCCGGTCATCACTCTCATGCTCCACCGGCTCCGACGGTTGCGCACGCCCCGTGGCCCACTTGACACCGATCCACCGGGAGCCCCGGACCGGCGGCCGGCACGCCCGGCGGCGGACCGGCGCGGGCGCGACGGCGGACGGTCCTCCGCGGTCGCCGGCATGCGATCTTGATCGCCGCGACGCACCCTGGAGCCATGGCGGCCGTCCGCCCGTGGGGTGTGCCCCCGGGCGCGCCCGTTCGCCGATGCGCCTGCGCGCGGGCTGCGTTCACCGGTCACCCCTCCCAGGCCGGCTCCTGCCCGGCTCCCACCGATGCCGCCCGGCGGCGACATGTGCCCGCCCGGCCGAGGGCAGGACGGGGGCGTACCGCGATGCCGGGCTGCTCCACCCCGACCGACCCCGTGTCAGAAGGCTTCCGGGACTCCGCGGTGACGGCCCGCCGCCCCGCGCCCGTTGGGCCCGGGGCCTCGACCCGCTGCCGGTGATCGACTCGCCGCTGAGGTGCGGGGTGCGGGCCGGTTCGGTGCGGACCACGCTCTTTCACGCGGTGAACCCGCAGGCGTCCTGCGGAAGCCTCCGCAGGCCGGGGCCGGGGCCGGGACCGTGGACCCGGTACGCCGCCGGGTCCACGGCCGCGGGTCCTCCCGCACGCTGCCCGCCGGTGCGGACTCGCCCGTGTCGCTGTTGGGCCGAACGGGTGAGGGGCGCGAAGATGGTCGCATGAGCAGGTACGAGAGGTACGACGTCACCGACGAGCAGTGGGAGGGCCTGGCCCAGGTCGTGCCGCTGCGGGGCCGCAACGAGTGGCCCTCGCGCGTGGACCACCGCACGATCCCCCGGGACGGCCTGGCCGCCGCCGCGCCCGGCGCCGAGCCGGAGCAGCGCCGGATGGTCGTCCTGCGCGTCCAGGTCTTCGCCGATGCGCGCGAGGTCGCCGAGCACCTCGTCGCCCGGGTCCCCGTCCTGCTCGACCTCACCAGTGCCGACGCCGAAGTGGCCAAGCGCATCCTCGACTTCAGCAGCGGCGTCGTCTTCGGTCTCGGCTGCGGGATGCACCGCGTCGACCGCAATGTGTTCCTGCTCGCGCCCGTCGGCACGGAGGTCGACGGTCTCGCGGCGGCCGCGGTCCCCCATTCGTAGGAAGCGTTTCCAGAGGTAACGGTTCGGCGTTCCGGGCCCTGCGTAGCGTCCCCCGCATGGACGCACCGGCCATCCGCCCCACCGTCACCGAACTGCGACTCTCCTCCTTCGCCGCGCACCGCGGGAGGGTCCTGCCGCTCGGCCCCGTGACCCTCTTCGCCGGGCCGAGCGGCAGCGGCAAGTCGACCGCCCTGCGCGCGTACGAGGCCCTCGCCCGGCTCGGGGCCGGCGCCGCACTGGGCGAGGTCTTCCCCGATCCGGCGGGCTGCGTGCCCGAGGGCACGGCACGCGACGAGCAGGGCAGGCGCGGCTTCCGGATCGGCTGCACCGCCGACGGACCGGAAGGACCCGTCCGGCTCGACCTCGCCGTGCAGGCCGAACCCGAACTGCGCATCGTCGGCGAGCGGTTGACCGCCCGTGGACGGGCGTTGCTGAGCACCGCCCTGCGCGACCCCGGACGCTCCTGCGTCCAGGCCGCCTGGCACACCGCCGGCGACGGCGGGGTCACCCGCGCGCCGTTGCCCGACGACCTGCTCGGCACCGCGCTCCTGCCGCTGCGGGTCGCGGGGACGACGGACGGGCAGCGGCAGGTGCTCGCGGCCGCCGAGCAGGTCGTGGTGGCGCTGCGGTCGGTGTTCCCCTGCGATCCGCGGCCCGAGCGGATGCGCGAGCCCGTGGCGCCGGAGGAGGGGCGGTTGCGGCGCGGCTGCGACAACATCGCCGCCGTGCTCCACCGCACCCGCCACGAGTGCGCGCGCCGCCATGCGCGGCTGACGTCCGTCGCCCGTGCGCGCGCCGCCATGCGCGGCTGACGTCCGTCGCCCGTGCGGGATGCGCCGGCCCGGTCAGCGAGGTCGGGGTCGAGGAGCTCACCGACGGGACGGTCCGCGCGGTCCTCGGCCGGGGCCCGGCGGACCGCGCGGCGGCCCGGGCCACCCCGCTCGGCCGTCTCGGCGACGGCGAACTGCGGTTCCTGGCACTCGCCCTGGTCCTCCTGACCGGCCCCGGGGTGCTGGCGGTCGACCAGGCGGCGGAGGTCCCGCGGGCCCTGCAGTCGTTGACCGTCCTCGCCGAGAACCTCGACCGCACCCTGGACGCCGCCCAGTTCCGCGCGCTCCTCGCCCTGGCCGCGTCCATCTGCGCGGACGGGCACCTCCGGCTGGTGGGGGAGGTCGCGGGGGCCGCGGCCGCCCGGGAGGTCCGGGGCGTGACGGTGGTAGACCTGGTGCGATGACGGAACTGGACGTGCGGGCGCTGCAGCACAGACTGGCCGAGTTCGCCGCGGCGAGGAACTGGCAGCCCTACCACACACCGAAGAACCTGGCCGTGGCGCTGACGGTCGAGGCGGCGGAACTCGTCGAGATCTTCCAGTGGCTGACGCCGGAGGAGTCGGCGCGGGTGATGGACGACCCGCGCAAGGCCCACCGGGTGGCCGACGAGGTCGCCGATGTGCTCGCGTATCTGCTCCAGTTCTGTGAGGTGGTCGGGGTCGACGTGCTCCGGGCGCTGTCGGAGAAGATCGACCGGAACGAACTCCGCTTCCCGCCGGACGAACGGGCGTCCGACGGTCCGTCCGTACGGGATCGTCACTCTGCGGAGTGACTGATCTTTCCCCAAGCGGCTACCTGTCCACAGATTTCCGAATTCCCCTGGCTTTTCGTCTGGAGCGCCTTCACTCTGGGTAGTGACCCAGTGGGCAGAATGTCGTACGAACGGGGGCGGCGTACATGGACGCGGAACGGCTCGTGGCAATCGGCAGGCGCGCACTCGCGGAGTGCCGCACGGCGCTCGACGTCGTGGCGGAGGCGTGGCAGGCGCAGGCCCTCGCCCAGGCGGTCGGAAGCCGACTGGCGGTGAACGGCCCGCAGGAGCTGAGAGGCGAGGCGCGCGGACTCAGCGAGGCAGGTGGCCGGGCCGGCATGCTCGCCGACCCGGCCGTACTGCGCTCGGGCGGGCCGAGAGCCGCCCGGCTCACCGAAGTGGCGGATCCCGGACGCTCGTTGGACGCGCTCGGGATCCTCCTCGGCGAGGTCGGCATAGCGCTCGTCGGCGTCGCCTGCGCCACCGACGAGGAGGGGCTCTACTGGCAGTGCATCGAGGCGATCGACGCGGCGGACGAGTCCAGCGACCACGTCCGCGCCATGCTCCACCGCCTCTCCCTGGGCGAGCGCGAACGGGAGCGCCGAAGAGACCGCGACCGCGAGCTCGGTCGCCACCGGGAACGGGGACGGGAGGATGCCGGTGGCCGCGGGCTCGCCGCCCGCCGTCCGGATGCGGCGGAACCCACGGCGAGCCCCCCTTGAGCCGGACCTTCCCGCACCGACCCACCGCGCATCCCTGAACGCGCCTGAACGCGCCCACTCCGCCACGGCGCCCTGGACGCTCGGCCGACCCGGCTCATGCGGCCCGGCCCGGCACGAGGCGTCCGGCGCGACGTGACGGTCCCGGCCCGCGCAGCGTGCCCGTCCACCCCGGCCCGCACGGTACGGCGCGGCACGGTGACGTCGAAGCACGGACCGAGGTGCAGGATGGATGTATGGACCTTCGAATCTTCACCGAGCCCCAGCAGGGGGCCTCCTACGACACCCTGCTCACCGTGGCCAGGGCCACCGAGGCCCTCGGCTTCGACGCCTTCTTCCGCTCGGACCACTACCTCAGCATGGGATCGGCGGACGGCCTGCCCGGGCCCACCGACGCCTGGATCACCCTGGCCGGCCTCGCCCGGGAGACCAGGAGGATCAGGCTCGGCACCCTGATGACGGCCGGCACCTTCCGACTGCCGGGTGTGCTCGCGATCCAGGTCGCGCAGGTCGACCAGATGTCCGGCGGCCGGGTCGAGCTCGGCCTCGGCGCCGGCTGGTTCGAGGAGGAGCACAGGGCCTACGGCATCCCCTTCCCCAAGGAGAAGTTCGCCCGGCTCGAGGAGCAACTGGCCATCGTCACCGGTCTGTGGAACACCGACACGGGCAAGTCCTTCAGCTACGAAGGCCGGTACTACCAGCTGCGGGACTCGCCGGCGCTGCCCAAGCCCGCCCAGCGAAAGGTCCCGGTGCTCATCGGCGGCCACGGCACCACCCGCACCCCGCGCCTGGCCGCGCAGTACGCCGACGAGTTCAACATCCCGTTCGCGTCGCCGGAGGACACGGAGCGGCAGTTCGGACGGGTCCGCGCGGCCGCCGAGGAGGCCGGACGCTCCCCCGGAGACCTCGTCTACTCCAACGCCCTCGTCGTCTGCGTCGGCAGGGACGACACGGAGGTCGCCCGACGCGCCGCCGCCATCGGCCGCGAGGTCGACGAGCTGAAGGCCAACGGCCTCGCCGGCTCGCCCGCCGAAGTCGTCGACAAGCTCGGCCGCTACGCCGCCGCAGGGTCCTCCCGCATCTACCTCCAAGTCCTCGACCTCGACGACCTCGACCACCTCGAGCTGATCTCCGCGCAGGTCCAGTCCCAGCTGAACTGAGGCCGTCCGCCGCCCGGCCGCCCGACCACCGGAAGTGGGGCCACCCGTGAAGCCCACCCGCAGCCTCGCCGCCGCCCTGGCCGGGGACGGCCCGCTCGTCCTGGACGGCGGACTGTCCAACCAACTGGAAACACAGGGCTGTGACCTGTCCGACGACCTCTGGTCGGCACGGCTGCTCGCCGACGGTCCCGAACAGATCGAGGCCGCGCACACGGCGTACGTGCGTGCGGGCGCCCAGGTGCTCATCACCTCCGGCTACCAGGCCACGTACGAGGGGTTCGCCAGGCGCGGTACCGGACGGGGCGAGGCGGCAGCGCTCCTCGCCCGCAGCGTGGAGCTCGCGCGCGCCGCCGCGGAGCGCACGGCTCGGGAGGTGTGGGTGGCCGCCTCGGTGGGCCCGTACGGCGCGATGCTCGCGGACGGCAGCGAGTACCGCGGCCGCTACGGACTCACGGTGCGGGAGCTGGAGGCATTCCACCGGCCACGCATCGAGACCCTGGCCCGGGCTTGCCCGGACGTGCTCGCCCTGGAGACCGTACCGGACACCGACGAGGCAACGGCCCTGCTGCGGGCCACGGCGGACACCGGCGTGCCGGTGTGGCTCTCCTACACGATCGAGGGCGGACGCACCCGCGCCGGCCAGGAACTCGCGGCGGCCTTCGCCCTCGCCGCCGGCCATGACCACGTCATCGCCGTCGGCGTCAACTGCTGCGAGCCCGCCGACGCCGGCCGGGCCGTGGAGATCGCCGCCCGCGAAACGGGCAGACCGGTCGTCGTCTACCCCAACAGCGGGGAACGGTGGGACGCCCGGGCCCGTGCCTGGACCGGCGACATCGCCTTCGACCCCGCCCGGCTGACCGACTGGGTCGCCGCCGGGGCCCGTCTGGCAGGCGGATGCTGCCGCGTCGGCCCGGACCGCATCGCCGCCCTCGCCGCACGCACCCGGACCGCATCACACCGCTGAACCCGGCCCGGCAGCCGCCGTCCAGCGGTCGAAGCCGAGAAAAGCGCTGGTCGGGAGGGGGAGAGTCGGTGATACTCGGACACGTGTTCCTGACGATCAGTACGACCGGCACCCCCGAGCGTCCCGCCACCGACCTGGGCTTCCTGCTGCACAAGCACCCCGGCAGGGCGCAGGAGTTCTCCACCTCGCACGGCACGGCCCATGTCCTCTACCCCGAGGCGAGCGCCGAACGCTGCACGGCCGCACTGCTGCTGGAGGTGGATCCCGTGGCGCTGGTGCGGCGCGGCAGGGGCAAGGGCAGCGGTGGAACCCCCGACGCCGCGCTCGCCCAGTACGTCAACGACCGCCCCTACGCGGCGTCCTCGCTGCTCTCCGTCGCGATGAGCACCGTCTTCAAGAGCGCGCTGCGAGGCGTGTGCGCCGCGATGCCGGAGCGGGCCGCGAGCCCGCTGCCCCTGCGGATCGAGGTGCCCGCACTGCCCGCGCGCGGCGGTGCCGAACTCGTCCGAAAGCTCTTCGGGCCCCTGGGCTGGCACCGGGTGGAGGCCGAGCCGGTCCCCCTCGATGAGCACTTCCCGGAGTGGGGCGACTCCCGCTACGTACGGCTGGCACTCGAAGGGGAGCTGCGCCTCGCCGACGCACTGCGCCAGCTCTACGTCCTGCTGCCGGTCCTCGACGACGCCAAGCACTACTGGGTGGCACCCGACGAGGTCGACAAGCTGCTGCGGGCCGGCGAGGGGTGGCTGGCCGACCACCCCGAACAGAAACTGATCACCAGCCGCTATCTGTCCCGCCGCTGGGGCCTCACCCGGCAGGCGACGGAACGGCTCGAACTGGTGCGACTCGCCGAGAGCGACGATCTCGAGGTCGAGGACGTCGACAACGCCGTGGACGAGACCAAGGACACCGACGAGCGTCCCGTCCCGCTCGCCGAGCAGCGGCGCGCCGCGATCCTGGACGCCCTCCGCACGGCGGGCGCGTCGAGCGTGCTCGACCTCGGCTGCGGTCAGGGCCGGCTCGTCCAGGCGCTCCTGAAGGACGTCCGGTTCACCGACGTCGTCGGTGTGGACGTGTCCGTGCGGGCCCTCGCGATCGCCGCCCGCCGGCTGCGCCTGGAACGCATGGGCGAACGGCAGTCCGGCCGCGTCACCCTCCTCCAGGGCTCGCTCACCTACACCGACAAGCGCCTGACCGGTTATGACGCCGCGGTCCTCAGCGAGGTGATCGAGCACCTCGACCTGCCACGGCTGCCCGCCCTCGAGTACGCCGTGTTCGGTTCCGCACGCCCCCGCACGGTGATCGTCACCACGCCGAACGTCGAGTACAACGTGCGCTGGGAGACGCTGCCCGCCGGCCACGCGCGCCACGGCGACCACCGCTTCGAATGGAACCGCGAGGAGTTCCGCGCCTGGGCCGCCCGGGTCGCGCAGCGGCACGGCTACGGCGTCACGTACGCACCGGTCGGCGACGACGACCCGGAGGTCGGCCCGCCGACGCAGATGGCGGTGTTCACCCTGACCTCACCGGAGCCGGCGGCCGACGGCCGGACGGCCACGACCGCGGGCACCGAAACCCGGGCGACCGCGCCCCCGGACGCCGGCGCCCACCCGGCGCGCGCGACCACCACGGCCGCGACGACCCGCGCGACCACGAGCACCCCACTGGTGCCCGCAGAAGAAGGGGTCCACCAGTGACCACCACCCGCGAACTGCCCGTCACCGACCTCTCCCTCGTGGTCCTCGTCGGCGCCAGCGGCTCCGGCAAGTCCACCTTCGCCCGCAAGCACTTCAAGCCCACCGAAGTGATCTCCTCGGACTTCTGCCGCGGCCTCGTCGCCGACGACGAGAACGACCAGAGCGCGAGCGGCGACGCCTTCGACCTGCTCCACTACATCGTCGGCAAGCGGCTCGCCGCCGGCCGGCTGACCGTCGTCGACGCGACCAGCGTGCAGCGGGAGAGCCGCCGCGAACTGGTCCAGCTCGCCCGCCGGCACGACGTCCTCCCGATCGCCATCGTCCTCGACATGCCCGAGGAGGTGTGCGCCGCACGCAACGCCGCCCGCCCCGACCGGGCCGACATGCCCCGTCACGTCATCCAACGCCACCGGCGCGAACTGCGCCGCTCCCTGCGCGGCCTGGAGCGCGAGGGCTTCCGCAAGGTCCACGTCCTGCGGAGCGTCGAGGAGGCGGACACCGCCGAGATCGTCCTTGAGAAGCGCTACAACGACCTGCGCCACCTCACCGGACCCTTCGACATCATCGGTGACATCCACGGCTGCAGCTCCGAACTGGACACCCTGCTCGGCCGGCTCGGCTATGTGGACGGCGCACACCCCGAGGGCCGAACCGCGGTCTTCGTGGGCGACCTCGTCGACCGCGGGCCGGACAGCCCCGGCGTGCTGCGCCGCGTGATGGACATGGTCGCCGGCGGCAACGCCCTGTGCGTGCCGGGCAACCACGAGAACAAACTCGGACGCTGGCTCAGGGGCCGCAACGTCCAGCACACCCACGGGCTCGCCGAGACCGTCGAGCAGCTGGAGCGCGAGGACGCCACCGACCCCGAGTTCCGCGAGCGGGTGGCCGCGTTCATCGACGGGCTCGTCAGCCACTACGTCCTCGACGAGGGCCGGCTCGTCGTCTGCCACGCCGGCCTGCCCGAGAAGTACCACGGCCGCACCTCGGGACGGGTCCGCTCCCACGCCCTCTACGGCGACACCACCGGCGAAACCGACGAGTTCGGCCTGCCCGTGCGCTACCCCTGGGCGGAGGACTACCGCGGCCGGGCCGCGGTGGTGTACGGACACACCCCCGTGCCCACGGCCTCCTGGGTCAACAACACCATCTGCCTGGACACCGGCGCCGTCTTCGGCGGCAGGCTGACCGCGCTGCGCTGGCCGGAGCGGGAACTCGTCGACGTCCCCGCCGAGCGGGTCTGGTACGAACCCGTCAAGCCGCTCGCCACGGAGGCACCCGGCGGACACGAGGGCCGCCCGCTCGACCTCGCCGACGTCCACGGACGCCGCATCGTGGAGACACGCCACATGGGACGCGTCGCCGTCCGCGAGGAGAACGCCGCCGCCGCGCTGGAGGTCATGAGCCGTTTCGCGGTCGACCCGCGCCTGCTCGCCTACCTCCCACCGACCATGGCTCCCACCGCCACCTCGCGGACGGACGGCTATCTGGAGCACCCGGAGGAGGCGTTCGCCCAGTACCGGGCGGACGGCGTCGACCGCGTCGTGTGCGAGGAGAAGCACATGGGCTCCCGGGCCGTCGCCCTCGTCTGCCGCGACGCGGACGTCGTGCGGGAGCGCTTCGGCGCCGACGGCGTCACCGGCGCGCTGCACACCCGCACCGGCCGCCCATTCTTCGACGACCCCGCCGTCACCGAGCAGATCCTCGCCCGACTGCGCACGGCCGTCACCGGAGCCGGGCTCTGGGAGGAACTCGGCACCGACTGGCTGCTCCTGGACGCCGAGCTGATGCCGTGGTCGCTCAAGGCGTCCGGGCTGCTCCGCAGGCAGTACGCCGCCGTCGGCGCCGCGTCCCGCGCGGTGCTCCCCGGCGCCACGGCCGCCCTCGAGGCGGCCGTGGCCCGAGGGATCGACGCCGGTGCCCTGCTGGCACGACAGCGCGAACGCGCCGTGGACGCGGCCGCGTTCACCGACGCCTACCGCCGCTACTGCTGGACCACGGACGGCCTGGACGGTGTGCGCCTCGCGCCCTTCCAGATCCTCGCCGTCCAGGGCCGCTCCCTGGCCGGCGTGCCCCACGACGAGCAACTGGAGCTGCTGGACAAGCTCGTGGAAGCCGACGGCACGGCCGACGGACCGGGGCTGCTCCAGCGCACCCGACGCCTCGTCGTGGACACCGGGGACGAGGCGTCGGTGAAGGCCGGCACCGACTGGTGGCTGGAGATGACCGCGGCGGGCGGCGAGGGCATGGTCGTCAAGCCCCTGCACGCCCTCGTCCGCGACGCCAAGGGCCGGCTCGTCCAGCCGGGCATCAAGGTCCGCGGACGGGAGTACCTGCGGATCATCTACGGCCCCGAGTACACCCGCCCGGACAACCTGACGCGGCTGCGCGAACGGTTCCTCGGCCACAAGCGCTCACTGGCCCTGCGTGAGTACGCACTCGGCCTGGAGGCCCTCGACCGCCTCGCCGGCGACGAGCCGCTGTGGCGCGTCCACGAGGCCGTGTTCGCGGTGCTCGCGCTCGAGTCGGAGCCGGTCGACCCCCGGCTGTAGACAGGCTGCGGACCGGCCGGCGCCGCACCGGAGCCGTGCGGCCGAGGTGCCGTGACCGTACGGGGAGGCAACGCCGGCCGGTGCCTCCCCGTGCGCTGGGATCACCCGCTCCGGGCGGGCCCTTCGGAACGCCGTCCGGGAGGGTGCGCACCGTGTGCGCGGGGCGACGGCACGGGGAGTACGGCCACCGGGCCGGGCGCCGGGCCCGGCGCCCGGCCCGGACGCGGCGCCGCGGCCGCGTCCCGTGGGCGGTCGCGTCCGCGCCACCGACCGCCGGCGGGACCCCGCGGCCCGCGTCCCGCTCCCGGGGCCGGGCACCGGGAGAGCGGGCCCGGGGGGCGTCCCTCTTCCGGGTGCCCGCCGCCGAGGACGGCCCGGCGTCCGCGCGGTCCGGGATACGGCAGGGGACGGTCCGGGCGTTCGCCGGGTGAAGTGCCCTCCGGACGGCCAGGATGGGGTCATGGGATTCCACGTCGACTCCGAGACCGGGCGGCTGCGCCGGGTCGTTCTGCACCGGCCGGATCTGGAGCTGAAGAGGCTCACGCCCAGCAACAAGGACGCGCTGCTCTTCGACGACCTGCTCTGGGTCCGGCGCGCCCGCCAGGAGCACGACGGCTTCGCCGACGTGCTGCGCGACCGGGGCGTCGCCGTCCATCTCTTCGGCGACCTGCTGCGAGAGTCGCTGGAGGTCCCGGCGGCGCGCAAGCTCGTGCTGGACCGGGTCTTCGACGAGAAGGAGTACGGTCCGCTCGCCACGGACCATCTGCGGGCCGCCTTCGACGAGATGGACACCCGCGGGCTCACCGAGGCGCTCATCGGGGGCATGACGAAGCGGGAGTTCCTCGCCGGCCACTCCGAGCCCTCGTCGGTCCGCTTCCACGTGATGGACCTCGACGACTTCCTCCTCGGCCCCCTGCCCAATCACATCTTCACCCGCGACACCTCCGCCTGGATCTACGACGGCGTCTCCATCAACGCCATGCGCTGGCCCGCCCGTCAGCGCGAGACCGTGCACTTCGAGGCGATCTACAAGCACCATCCGGTGTTCACCGGCCCCGAGGCGGGCGAGTTCCACCACTGGTCCGAGGGCCAGGACGACTACCCCTCCACCATCGAGGGCGGCGACGTCCTCGTGATCGGCAACGGAGCCGTGCTCATCGGCATGAGCGAGCGCACCACCCCGCAGGCCGTGGAGATGCTCGCCCGGGGGCTGTTCGCCGCCGGCTCGGCCCGGACGATCGTCGCGCTCGACATGCCCAAGCGCCGCGCTTTCATGCACCTGGACACGGTGATGACGATGGTGGACCACGACACGTTCACGCAGTACGCGGGCCTCGGCATGCTGCGCTCGTACACGATCGAGCCGGCGGCGGGCGACCGGGCCGTGTCCCTGAGGGTCACCGACCATCCGCCGGAGCAGATGCACAGCGCCATCGCGGCGGCTCTCGGGCTGAAGGACATCCGTGTGCTCACCGCGACGCAGGACGTGCACTCGGCGGAACGGGAGCAGTGGGACGACGGCTGCAACGTCCTCGCCGTCGAGCCCGGCGTGGTCGTCGCCTACGACCGCAATGTGACGACCAACACACATCTGCGCAAGCAGGGGATCGAGGTGATCGAGATCCCGGGCAGTGAACTCGGCCGCGGTCGGGGCGGCCCCCGCTGCATGAGCTGTCCCGTGGAGCGGGACGCCGTCCAGCCCGGCACCTGAGGCCACCACCCCCCGGTCGTATAGCAATACGGGAGTGTGTATAGAATTCCAGCATCCCGTTCGCGATCCAGGAGCAGCCGACCATGGCGACACAACTCGAAGGCCGCCACTTCCTCAAGGAGCTCGACTTCACGGCCGAGGAGTTCCGCGGCCTCGTCGACCTGGCCGCCGAGCTCAAGGCCGCCAAGCGGGCCGGCGCCGAGGTGCAGCGCCTGCGAGGGAAGAACATCGCGCTGATCTTCGAGAAGACGTCCACCCGCACCCGCTGTGCCTTCGAGGTCGCCGCCGCCGACCAGGGGGCGTCGACGACGTATCTCGACCCGGCCGCGTCCCAGCTGGGGCACAAGGAGTCCGTCAGGGACACCGCACGCGTGCTCGGTCGGATGTTCGACGGTATCGAGTACCGGGGGGAGAGTCAGGAGGCCGTCGAGGAGCTCGCCGCGTACGCCGGGGTCCCGGTGTTCAACGGACTCACCGACGACTGGCACCCCACCCAGATGCTCGCCGACGTGCTCACCATGACCGAGCACAGCGACAAGCCCCTCACCTCGATCGCCCTGGCCTACCTCGGCGACGCCCGCTTCAACATGGGCAACTCCTACCTCGTCACGGGTGCCCTGCTCGGCATGGACGTGCGGATCGTCGCCCCCAGGGCCTACTGGCCCGCCGACGACGTCGTCGCCGAGGCCCGCGCGGCCGCGGAGGCGAGCGGGGCGACGATCACCCTGACCGAGGACGTCGCCGAGGGTGTCGCCGGCGCGGACTTCGTCGCCACCGACGTCTGGGTCTCCATGGGCGAGCCCAAGGAGGTGTGGGACGAGCGCATCGCGGCCCTCGCCCCCTACGCCGTGACCATGGACGTCCTGCGCGCCACCGGCAACACGGACGTCAGGTTCCTCCACTGCCTGCCCGCCTTCCACGACCTCGGCACCCGTATCGGACGCGAACTCCACGAACGCCACGGCCTCACCGAGCTCGAAGTCACCGACGAGGTCTTCGAGTCCGCGCACTCGGTCGTCTTCGACGAGGCCGAGAACCGGATGCACACGATCAAGGCCGTCCTCGTGGCGACCATGGCCGCGGCCGGGTAACGCATCAGGAGCCCGGTCCGACCGATCGCCGCCAGGTTCACCACGGCCATCAGGACCCTCACGGCGAGCGTGCAGGACGGCGGGCGTGCAGGACGGCGGGCGTGCAGGACGGCGGGCGTGCAGGACGGTGAGCTCGACGCTGTACGGCCTCCACCGCCGCCGCGACTCGCGCCTCGCCGGAACCGGAGCCACCCCGTCCGGGCCGACGGGCCACACACAGCCCGACGTCACGCCCGAGCGGGAGCCCCGCGGAGTCTGAACCAGACGGCCTTCCCCCGCGCGGTCGGGCGGTGCCCGCACGCCGCGCTCAGCGTGCGCACGAGCAGCAGCCCGCGGCCGTGCTCCTGCCACGGGTCGGGCACCGGGTGCGGGGGAGGGTCGGACAGCCGGCCGGGCGGGGACGGGTCGGGGTCGTGCACCTCGACCCGGCAGCCCTCCGGCAGCAGCTCCACCGCCAGCTCGATCGGTGTAATGCCGTCGGTGTGCTCGACGGCATTGGCGACCAGCTCCGCCGTGAGCAGCTCCGCGGTGTCGCAGTCGGCCCCGTCCTCCACATCGGCCAGGGCCGTGCGCACCAGCGCCCGGGCGATCGGTACCGCCGCGGTGGTGTGCGGCAGTGCGATCCGCCAGAGGCCGGTGGCCTCGGCGGTGGGGGCGGTTCCGGGGGAGTGGGACAAGGCTCTGATTCCGATCACGGCCCGCGTGCGGCCGGTGCTGCGTCTGGTGCTGGTTTCAACCTTACGAGACGGAATCGGATGCGACGGCATTGCCCCGAGCGATCCCCGGGAGCTGTGCGGACCCATGACGGGACCTTCACCGAGCCGCGACGCCCGAGTTATCGCGCTCTCGTGACGGAAGTCACGCAGGAGTGATAAATTCGGGTGGCAGGCAGACGTGGGACGAGACGCGCCCACCGAGGAGGCCACACGTCCATGAGCCCCTTTCCCAGCTCCGCACCCCGTACCGAGCAGTGGCGCCACATCCGCCTGACCAGGCAGGACGGCGTCGCCACCGTCACCCTCGACCGACCGGAGAAGCTCAACGCGCTCACCTTCGGCGCCTACGCCGACCTGCGCGACCTCCTCGCGGAACTCTCCCGGGAACGCTCGGTGCGCGCCCTGGTCCTCGCCGGTGAGGGCCGCGGCTTCTGCTCCGGCGGCGACGTCGACGACATCATCGGTGCCACCCTCGCCATGGACACCGCCCAGCTCCTCGACTTCAACCGGATGACCGGCCAGGTCGTGCGCGCGCTGCGTGAATGCCCGTTCCCCGTGATCGCCGCGGTCCACGGCGTCGCCGCCGGCGCCGGGGCCGTCCTCGCCCTCGCCGCCGACTTCCGCGTCGCCGACCCCACCGCCCGGTTCTCCTTCCTCTTCACCAGGGTCGGGCTCTCCGGCGGGGACATGGGGGCGGCGTATCTCCTGCCCCGCGTCGTCGGCCTCGGTCACGCCACCCGCCTGCTGATGCTCGGCGAACCCGTCCGCGCCGCGGAGGCCGAACGCATCGGGCTCATCAGCGAACTCACCGAGGAGGGCCAGGCCGGCAAGGCCGCCGCCGACCTCGCCCGCCGCCTCGCCGACGGCCCCGCCCTCGCCCACGCCCAGACCAAGGCCCTGCTCACCGCGGAACTCGACATGCCGCTCGCGGCCTCGGTCGAACTGGACGCCGCCACCCAGGCCCTGCTGATGAACGGCGAGGACTACGCCGAGTTCCACGCCGCCTTCACCGAGAAGCGCGCCCCGAACTGGCAGGGACGATGACCCCGCCGCCCCGCGCCCCGGACGCCCCGCTCTCGTCCGGCACCGCAACCGGTACGCCACCTTCGGGCTCATCGGTCACATCGGGCACGCCCGGCGCTCCGGACACCCCCCGCCTCCCCCCGGGCCCCGACCGCACACCACCCCGGAGCGCCCCCCTGCGCGTCGCCGTCGTCGGCGGCGGCCCCGGCGGCCTCTACGCCGCCGCACTCCTCAAACGCCTCGACCCCGCACGCGACATCACCGTCTGGGAACGCAACGCCCCCGACGACACCTTCGGCTTCGGGGTCGTCCTCTCCGACGAGACACTCGGCGGCATCGAACACGCCGACCCCACCGTCCACCGCGCACTCCAGCGCGCCTTCGTCCGCTGGGACGACATCGACATCGTCCACCGCGGCCACACCCTCACCTCCGGCGGACACGGATTCGCCGCACTCGGCCGCCACACCCTCCTGCGTGTCCTCCACGACCGCTGCCGAGAACTCGGCGTGAAGCTGCGCTTCCGCACCCCGGCCCCACCCCCGGCCGCACTCGCCGCCCACCACGACCTCGTCATCGCCGCCGACGGCGTCAACAGCACCACCCGCACCGCGTACGCCGACGTCTTCCGCCCACGCATCACCACCCACCGATGCCGCTACATCTGGCTGGCCGCCGGCTTCGCCCTCGACGCCTTCCGCTTCGACATCGCCGAGACCGAACACGGCGTCATGCAGCTCCACGCCTACCCCTTCGAACGCCCGGAACCCCGCCCCCACCCGCGGACGGAACACCCCGGCGAACCCCGTACGACCGGAGCATCCACCGTCATCGTCGAAATGCGCGAAGAGGTCTGGCGCGCCGCCGGACTCGACGAATGCGACGAGCAGCAGTCAGCGGAACGCTGCGCCAAGATCTTCGCCGAGACCCTCGGCGGCCGCCCACTCCGCGGCAACAACTCCGCCTGGACCGCCTTCCGCACCGTCGTCAACGAACGCTGGTCCCACGGCAACACCGTCCTCCTCGGCGACGCCGCGCACACCGCCCACTTCTCCATCGGCTCCGGCACCAAGCTCGCCGTCGAGGACGCCCTCGCCCTCGCCGCCTGCATCGAGGAACACCCCGGCCTCCCCGACGCCCTCACCGCCTACGAGACCGAACGCCGCCCCGTCGTCGAATCCACCCAGCGCGCCGCCGCCGCCAGCCTCCGCTGGTTCGAGGACCTCCCCACCTACCTCGACCAGCCACCCCGCCAGTTCGCCTTCAACCTCCTCACCCGCAGCCGCCGCGTCACCCACGACAACCTCAGGCTCCGCGACCCCGCCTTCACCCGCACCGTCGAGGACGACTTCGGCTGCCCGCCCGGCACCCCGCCCATGTTCACGCCCCTGCGGCTGCGCGGACTCACCCTGCGCAACCGCGTGGTGGTCTCACCCATGGACATGTACTCCGCCAACGACGGCAACCCCGGGGACTTCCACCTCGTCCACCTCGGCGCCCGGGCCCTCGGCGGAGCCGGACTCGTCATGACCGAGATGGTCTGCGTCAGCGCCGAAGGCCGCATCACCCCCGGCTGCGCCGGCCTCTACACCGACGCCCACACCGCCGCCTGGCGCCGCGTCACCGACTTCGTCCACGAGCAGGCACCCGGCACCGCCATCGGCGTCCAGATCGGCCACTCCGGCCGCAAGGGGTCCACCCGGCTCATGTGGGAAGGCATCGACCAGCCCCTGCCCGACGGCAACTGGCCCCTCGTCGCCGCCTCACCCCTCCCGTACCGGCCCGGCGTCAACCAGACACCGCACCAGCTCGACCGCGCCGGACTGGCCCTCGTCCGCGCCCAGTTCGCCGCCGCCGCCCGCCGCGCCGCCGACAGCGGATTCGACCTCCTCGAACTCCACTGCGCCCACGGCTACCTCCTCTCCGGCTTCCTCTCCCCGCTCACCAACCACCGCACCGACGCCTACGGAGGCAGCCTCGCCCACCGCCTCCGCTACCCCCTCGAAGTCTTCGACACCGTGCGCGACATCTGGCCCGACGACCGGCCCATGACCGTCCGGATCTCCGCCACCGACTGGGCCGCCGGAGGCACCACCGCCGACGACGCCGTCGAGATCGCCCGCGCCTTCGCCGCCCACGGCGCCGACGCCATCGACGTCTCCACCGGCCAGGTCGTGCCCGATGAACGCCCCGAGTACGGCCGCTCCTACCAGACCCCCTACGCCGACCGCATCCGCAACACCCTCCGCGTCCCCGTCATCGCCGTGGGTGCGATCTCCTCCTGGGACGACGTCAACTCCCTCCTCCTCGCCGGGCGCACCGATCTCTGCGCCCTGGCAAGGCCCCATCTGTACGACCCCCACTGGACGCTCCACGCCGCCGCCGAGCAGAGCTACGCCGGGGACGCCGCAACCTGGCCCGCGCCCTACCGGGCCGGCAGCCGCACACCCCCGACCGGCCGCACCGACGCCCCGAAGCCGCGCCTCACCCTCACCGGGCCGCCGACACAGTGACGCACCGGACCGGGGCGGAAACGACAGCAGGCGGCCGTACCGTGATCCAGAAGCGGCGGCCGTACCATGCTCGCCTGCCGCCCTGCCGCCCTGCCGCCCTGCCGCCCTGCCGCCCTGCCGCCCTGCCGCCCTGCCGCCCGCCTGCGCCGGCGCGGCCGGACGAGGGCCGCCGGGACCACCGCCCGTGCAGGACCCGGCCGGCGACGGCGCCGGACCGCCGCAACCGCGGACCGCTCACACGCCGTCGCTCCGGACGTACCCCGCGCCCGCGTCCCGCAGCCGTTCGTGCAACCCCGAGAACACCTCCGCCGAACGCCCGCCCGGCCAGTCATCCGGCAACAGCTCCGCCGGCAGCCCCGGATCCGCGTACGGAAGCCGGCGCCACGAATCCAGCGCCAGGAGGTAGTCCCGGTACGCCTCCTCCGCCGGCGTCGCCCCACGCGACTCCCAGGCCCGCAGCACCGGACCGTGGGCGTCCAGGAACTCCTCGTGCTGCTTGGCCACCCCCGCCAGGTCCCACCAGCGACCCACCGCCTCTGCCGTCGCCGCGAACCCCAGATGCTCGCCCCGGAACAGGTCCACGTACGGATCCAGATGCAGCCGCCGCAGCGTGTGACGCGTCTCCTCGTAGAAACGCGCCGGCGCGATCCACACCCCCGGCGCCGCCGTGCCGAACCCCAGCCGGCCCAGACGCGACCGCAGCAGATGCCGCTTGTTCCGCTCCGCCTCCGGCACCGAGAACACCGCCAGCACCCAGCCGTCCGACAGCAACGCCGCACGGCTGCCGAAAATGCGCTCGTCACCGTCGTCCAGCAGCTGCCGGGCGTCGGCCGACAGGGCGTAGCCCGCCGCCCCGGCCCCCGTCCGCCGCGGGACGAGCAGCCCCCGCCGCTTCAGCCGCGACACCGACGAACGCACCGAAGGGGCGTCCACCCCCACCGCCCCCAGCAGCCGGATCAGCTCCGCCACCGCGAACGGCCCCGCCGACTCGCGTCCGTACGCGCCGTACAGGGTGACGATCAGGGAACGGGGAGTGTGCTGCTCGGCCACGTGATCACTCTAGGCCCCGCAGCCTGAACCGCTGCAGCTTCCCCGTCGGTGTGCGCGGCAACGCGTCCATGAAGACGATCGCCCGCGGACACTTGTACGGCACCAGACGCGTCTTCACGAACTCCCGCAGCGCCTCCGCCCCCGCCTCGTCCCGCGCGGCACCGTCCCGCAGCACCACGTACGCCGCGACGATCTGGCCCCGCAGCTCGTCGGCACGGCCGACCACCGCCGCCTCCATCACGTCGGGATGCGCGAGCAGAGCCTCCTCCACCTCCGGGCCCGCGATGTTGTACCCGGCTGAGATGATCATGTCGTCTGCACGGGCCACGTACCGGAACCACCCGTCCGGCTCCCGTACATACGTGTCACCCGTCAGGTTCCAGCCGTTCCGCACGTACACGCCCTGCCGCCGATCCGACAGATAGCGGCAGCCCACCGGACCCCGCACCGCCAGCAGCCCCGGCTCACCGTCCGGCACCGGCTCCCCGGAATCCCCGTCCACCACCCGCGCCTCCCAGCCCGGGACCGGAACGCCCGTCGTCCCCGGCCGGATGTCCCCGTCCGCCGCCGAGATGAAGATGTGCAGCAGCTCGGTCGCCCCGATGCCGTTGATGATCCGCAGCCCCGTCCGCTCCCGCCACGCCTGCCAGGTCGCGGCCGGCAGGTTCTCCCCGGCGGACACGCAGCGCCGCAGCGAGGAGACATCGTGGCCACCCACACCGTCCAGCATCACCCGGTACGCCGTCGGTGCCGTGAACAGCACCGACACCCGATGCTCGGCGATCGCAGGCAGCAACTGTCCCGGTCCCGCCTGTTCCAGCAGCAGCGCCGACGCCCCCGCTCGCAGCGGGAACACCACCAGACCGCCCAGACCGAAGGTGAAACCGAGCGGCGGGCTCCCCGCGAACACATCGTCAGTCGACGGCCGCAGCACCCGCGCCGAGAACGTGTCGGCCACGGCCAGCACATCCCGGTGGAAGTGCATGCACCCCTTCGGCCGGCCCGTCGTCCCGCTGGTGAACGCGATCAGCGCCACGTCGTCCGCCGCCGTTTCCACCGCCCGGAACACGGCCGGACCGCCCTCCGCCAGCCGCAGCAGATCGTCGGGCCCGTCCCCGCCGAACACGGTGACCCGCAGCCCGGGCACCTCCGCCTTCACCAGATCGTCCACGGAGCGGACGTCGCACAGCGCATGCGTCACCTGTGCGATGTCACACATGACGGCCAGCTCCCGGGCCCGCTGTTGGGCGAGTACCGTCACGGCCACCCCGCCCGCCTTCATCACCGCGAGCCAGCACGCGGCCAGCCACGGCGTCGTCGGGCCCCGCAGCAGCACCCGGTTGCCGGGCACCACGCCCAGCTCGCCGGTCAGCACATGCGCGATCCGGTCGACCCGCTCACGCAGTTCCCCGTACGTCCAGACGCCGCCCTGGCCGTCCCGGAACGCCGGACGGTCGGCCCCGTGGCGCTCGATCGTGGCGTCCAGCAACTCCCCGCCGCAGTTGAGCCGCTCCGGATACCGAAGCTCCGGAAGCCCGAACAGCAACCGCGGCCACTGCTCCGGCGGCGGCAGATGGTCCCGCGCGAACGTGTCGTGATGAGCCGAAGGAGTCAGCTCCGAGCCGGCCGAGGGTGTCAGCGCCATTTCGCCCCCTTGTCGTGGTGGGGTCGCGCAACGAGCGTAGCGTGATGGTGACGACAGTCAACGGTTCGCGATAACCTGCTTTCCGAGGCCGCCGCGCAACCGCGCCACCCGCCCCGTCATCCGGCCGCAGGAAGTGGGGAATCGGATGCCCGCATTCTCGCTCGAACCGGCACAGACCGCCTGGTGCGCCGAACTGCGCACCCTGGCCGCCGAACGACTGCGCCCGCTCGCCGACAAGGGCGAACCCGGTCGTGTCAACCGGCCGCTCCTCACCGCACTCGGTGAACTCGGCCTGCTGGCAAGGCTCTTCACCGCCGGCGCACTCGACCTCTGCCTGATGCGCGAATCCCTCGCCCACGGCTGCACCGAGGCCGAGACCGCCCTCGCCCTCCAGGGTCTCGGTGCACACCCGCTCCACCGATCGGGTACCCCCGCCCAGCGCGACCGCTGGCTGCCCGCCGTCGCCGCAGGCCGCGCCGTGGCCGCCTTCGCCCTCAGCGAGCCGGACGCCGGCTCCGACGCCGCCGCGCTCGCCCTCCACGCCGCAGCCGAACCGCACGGCCCGGGCTGGCGCCTCACCGGCGAGAAACTCTGGATCTCCAACGCCCCCGAGGCCGACTTCTGCACCGTCTTCGCCCGCACGGGCGAAGCCCCCGGCGCCCGCGGCATCACCGCCTTCCTCGTCCCCGCCGACCGCCCAGGACTCACCGGCCGGCCCCTCGACATGCTCTCCCCTCACCCGATCGGCGCCCTCACCTTCGACGGCGTCCCCGTCACCCCCGACGACGTCCTCGGCACCCCCGGCGCCGGCTTCCGGGTCGCCATGGACACCCTCAACCTCTTCCGGCCCAGCGTCGGCGCCTTCGCCGTCGGCATGGCCCAGGCCGCACTCGACGCCACCCTCCACCACACCGCACACCGCAACGCCTTCGGCGGCCCCCTCAAGGACCTCCAGGCCGTCTCCCACCAGGCGGCAGACATGGCCACCCGGACCGAAGCGGCCCGTCTCCTCGTCCACGCCGCCGCCTGCGCCCACGACGCCGGCGCCCCCGACGTGCCACGCCGCTCCGCCATGGCGAAACTGTTCGCGACCGAGACCGCCCAGTACGTCGTCGACACAGCGGTGCAACTCCACGGCGCACGTGCACTCCAGCGCGGCCATCTGCTCGAACACCTCTACCGGGAAGTGCGCGCCCCACGCATCTACGAAGGCGCCAGCGAGGTCCAGCGCGGCATCATCGCCAAGGAGCTGTACGCCGCCGCCAGTGCCGAGGGGACCACCCGATGAGCCTCGAACGGATCAACCCGCCCGGGCTGTCACCCGCCGGCGGGTTCTCCCACGCCGTCGCCGCCACCGGCTCCCGCCTGGTCTTCCTCGCCGGCCAGACCGCACTCGACGCCGACGGCAAGGTCGTCGGCGACAGGCTCGTCGAGCAGTTCGAAACAGCCCTCGCCAACCTTCTCGCCGCCCTCGCCGCGGCCGGAGGCACCCCCCACGACCTCGCCCGCGTCACCGTGTACGCCACCGACGTCGCCGACTACCGCCGCCAGGCCGGCGAACTCGGGCGCGTATGGCGCCGGCTCGCCGGCCGCGACTACCCCGCCATGGCGGTCATCGGCGCCGTGCGCCTCTGGGACGAACAAGCCCTCGTCGAACTCGACGGAGTCGCCGTACTGCCCTGACCTGACCTGCCCTGACCCGCTCGACACACGGCCCGCCCGGTGTCAGCCCTCCAGCAGCGAACCCATCCACTCCTCGACGGCCTCCGGCACCCGAGGCAGCGCCCCCGACATCAGCCGAGCCCCGTCCGCCGTCACCACCAGATCGTCCTCGATGCGCACCCCGATCCCACGCAACTCAGGGGGCAGCGTCCCGTCGTCGGGCTGGAAGTACAGACCCGGCTCCACCGTCAGCACCTGCCCCTCCTCCAGAACCCCGTCGAGATACGCCTCGGCACGCGCCCGGGCGCAGTCGTGGACGTCGAGCCCCAGCATGTGGCCGCTGCTGCACAGCGTGTACCGGCGGTGGAGGTCGCCCTCCCGGCCCTTCAGCACGCCCCAGTCCTCCAGGCCCTCGGCGATCACGCCCATGCATGCCCGGTGGAATTCACGGAACCGCGCCCCCGGCCGCAGCGCCGCCATGCCCGCCTCCTGCGCGGCGAGGACGAGTTCGTACACCCGCCGCTGCACGGGTGAGAAGCGGCCGGACAGCGGCAGGGTGCGGGTGACGTCCGCCGTGTGGAGAGTGTCCGTCTCGACGCCCGCGTCGAGCAGCAGCAACTCCGAAGGGTCGAGAGGGCCGTCGTTGCGGGTCCAGTGGAGCACACACGCGTGCGCGCCCGACGCGGCGATGGTCTCGTAGCCCGTGCCGTTGCCCTCCAGTCGGGCCCGCAGCCCGAATACCCCCTCGACCAGCCGCTCACCGCGCGGATGGGCGAGCGCACGCGGCAGCGCACGGACGACGTCCTCGAAACCGGCCACCGTGTGGTCGACGGCGCGCTGCAACTCACCGATCTCCCAGAGGTCCTTGACCAGCCGGAGCTCGGAGAGGGCCGCGGCGAGCGCGGGATCGGACGCGGCGTCGCGGCCGGGCGGCAGCAGGCCGAGATCGTCGAGATGGACGCAGCGGATCCCCGTCAACCGCTCGGCCTCGGCCAGGTCGGGCCGCCGGCCCACCCAGAACTCCCCGTACCGGCGGTCCCGGTAGAACGTGTCGTCGCCGGTGGCCCGCACCGGCCGGGGGCGGATGTACAGCACGGCCTCGTGCCCGCCGCCCGGACCCGACGGCTCCAGGACCAGCACATGGCCGTGCTGGTCCTCTCCGGTCAGCCCCGTCAGCCAGGCGTATGCGCTGTGCGGACGGAAACGGTGGTCGCAGTCGTTGGAGCGGACCTTCACCTCCCCGGCCGGAACCAGCAGCCGCTCACCGGGGAAGCGGGCCGAGAGCCGGGCCCGCCGCGCCGGCGTCATGTCACGCGCCGCGACGCGCGCATCGGCGGGCAGCGTGCCCTCCGCCCAGTTCTCGGTCATGAACGCCGCCAACTCCGCGGAAACCGGCAGGTCATGGCTGCCGGTGCGGAGGCGCTGGGGGACGGGGTCACTGCCGGCCATCTCGACTCCTCGAGTCCTGGAATTCGTCAATCCTCGAATCCGCGCATGCGGAACGGTACTGAGGGGTTGTCAGTGCAATTTCACATTACTATGTTACGGGTCACATCGCGCTGCTCCGAACGCGGCCAATCCCCGCGCATCCCAACGGAGTTCGTGACCACCGCACCGCTGACTCACCCCCAGCCACCTCCCACACAGGAGACACCGGTGTCCCAGCCTCGACCCACGCTGCACGGATCCCCGCGCAGACCGCTGCTCGCCGCAGCGGTCGCCGTCGCCCTCCTCGCTCCAATCGGCCAGGCCGCGAACGCCGGCGCCGCCGTACCCGGCGGCGGTGCCGCCCGTCCCGCGCCCGCCGCCTCCACCGGCCGTCCCGCGCCCACCGCGCCCGACCGCCACGGCGCGAACCCCCATGACGAGGTCGACCGCCTCGCGCGCGCCCCCAAACCCGTCGCAGCCCCCGCCCCCGCTCCGGGAGACCTGGTCCAGGGCCGCACCCCGGGCCGCCGGGACAACGGCACCGCACACACCGGCACGGTGCGGGGCGACACCCCCCGCACCGCCGCCGGCGTCCCCTGCACCCTCGACGGCCTCACCCGCCTCGGCCCCCGGCAGCTCGCCGACTTCCTCGCCGACCCCGCCGTCACAGCCGACGGCTGCCTCTCAGGACTCATCTGGAACTGGGACCCACGCCTCGCCCCGGTCATGTCCGACGCCCACGTCCAGGCCGTGGGCCGGCGCATATCCTCACTCGCCGCCACGCACAACGGCACCAACGGCAGCCACCTGCTGGAGATGTTCACCTTTCTCCACGCCGTCGCCTACCACGACTTCTCGCGCCCCGAGATCGACATCACCGACATCCCGACCACCGAAGTCCTGCGACGCGCGGTCAACGACTTCGGCACGGCCGCCCGCACCTTCGACGTCACCCGCACCAACGCCGAGACCCTCCGGGAGGCGCTCTACACCGCCAGCGCCCCCGGCCTGCGGCACGGCGGGCTCGGGCTGATCAAGAAGGTTCTCGCCACGATGGACGAGTACCACAAGGGCCAGTACGACGACGCCTCCTGGGGCGGTGCGGCACTCGCCGCCCTCTCCGTCAACTACCTCGGCGTCTACCCGGGCAACAAGGACACCGCGTTCCACAACGCCGTCACCGGGAACGTCTCGTACCGCGCCGCCTTCCGGGCCTTCGCCGGCCACACCCATCTCAAGGGCACCGTCAACGAGTGGATCGTGCGCGACGCGCTGAGCGAGTACGGCCGATTCGGCCAGGTCGCCCCGCTCCACGCCGGGATCGTCCCCGACCTGGGCGCCCTGCTGCCCGTCACCCGCGCCAACTTCGGCCACGGCAGCCGCCCCTGGGCCTCGCTCGTCTCCTGGCTCAACTTCTACGGAGCGTGCAGACCCTACGCGGTCTGCAAGGACGACATCGAGCGGCAGATCTTCCCCAACGCCTTCACCTACGACAACGGCGCCATCAAGGTCCGCACCGGCCTCGACCGTGCCACCGTCGACCAGCTCTACTACGCGAGCAAGCAGGTGAAGGCGCAGTTCCACCGGGTCCTCGGCGCCGAGGACCCGCTCGCCGGCGATACCAACACCTCACTGAACATCGTGCTCTACGCCTCCCGCGCCGACTACGAGGTCTACCACCCGATCCTCACCGGCATGGGCACCGGGAACGGCGGCATCTACATCGAACGCGGCGCCACGTTCTACACCTACCAGCGCAGGGTCCCGCAGGACTCCTCCCTCACCCTCGAGGAGCTCTTCCGGCACGAGTACGTCCACTACCTCAACGGCCGCTGGGCCGTGCCCGGGTACTTCGGCGAAGGCCCCTGGTACAGCGGCGACCGCACCACCGCCATGGACGAGGGCACGGCGGAGTTCTTCGACGGCGCCACCCGCGACGACGGCATAGCCGTCCGCAGGTCCCTCGTCCAGGGGGTCATCGACGACACCGCCGCCGGCGGCCCCCGGATGACCGTGAACCGGCTCCTCCACGCCACCTACGACGGAGACGGCTTCCGCTTCTACGACTACGCGGGCACCTTCTTCGAGTTCCTGTGGACCGAACGGCCCTCACTGCTCAGGGAGATGTACGGTCTGCTCCGGGCGGACGACCCCGCTGGCTTCGACGCCTGGCGCAGCCGACTCGGCGGAGACCCGGCGCTCCAGCGCGCCTACGACGCCTTCCTCGACGCTCAGATCGCCAAGGTCGACGAGCTGTTCGTGCCCGACACCACCTACATCCCCAACGACCGGCTCAGGGACGCCTCAGCCGAAGCGGTCCGCGCTTCCTTCGTCGCCGCCACCCAGTCCCAGCCCGTCTGCGCGGACAACGGCGACCCCGGAAAGCGGCGCTACACCTGCACCGGCCGGATCACCGCCAACCTCACCGACTCCGCCTCCCCGGACCTCGTCTTCAAGGACATGTCCGAGACGGTCGACTACTTCATCCTCGACCGCGCCGGAGCGGCCTCCACCAATCTCGCCGACATGAACTGCTCCTTCGGGCCGGTCGAGATCTGGACCAACGGGCGGGCCGGCACGTCCACTTACCGCTGCGAGGGACCCTTGCGCAGCTGAGCCGGGCGGGGACGGACCCGTTCGCTCGATTCCCTTCCCCGGCAACATGGCAATGTGACATATTACTGCCGTGCCCACCGGAAACCCTCGCGGTCCCCTGGACGCCGTCATCGTCGGCGCCGGCGTCGTCGGAGCGGCCTGCGCCCACTACGCGAGCCGCGCCGGCCTTGTCGTCGCGGTCGTCGACCGCGGCTCCGTCGCGGGAGGCACCACCGGCGCCGGGGAAGGCAATCTCCTCGTCTCCGACAAGGAGGCGGGCCCCGAACTCGACCTCGCGCTGCTGTCCACCCGGCTGTGGCGCGAACTCGCCGACGTCCTCCCACCGGAGACGGAGTACGAGCCCAAAGGCGGTCTCGTCGTCGCGCCCGACGAGACCGCCCTCACCGCACTCCGCCGATTCGCCGGAGCCCAGCGCGAAGCCGGCGTCGAGACACACGAAGTCCCCTCCCACGCCCTCCGCGACCTGGAACCCCATCTGGCCCCCGGCCTCGCAGGCGGCTTCCACTACCCCCAGGACGCCCAGGTCCAGCCCGCCCGCGCCGCCGCCCAACTCCTCGCCTCGGCCCGGCGGTCGGGCGCCACCGTCCACCTCGGCGAACAGGTCACCGCGGTGCTCACCCACCCCGACGGCACCCTGCGCGGCGTCCGCACACCCCAACGCGAACTCCACGCCCCCGCCGTCGTCAATGCCACCGGTACCTGGGCCGGCGACCTCGCCCGCCTCGCCGGCACCCATCTGCCCGTCCACCCGCGCCGAGGCTTCGTCCTCGTCACCGAACCCCTGCCGCGCGTCGTCCGCCACAAGGTCTACGCCGCCGACTACATCTCCGACGTCGCCAGCGGCTCCGCGGCCCTCCAGTCCTCCGCCGTCGTCGAGGGCACCCCCGCAGGACCGGTCCTGGTCGGCGCCACCCGCGAACGTGTCGGCTTCGACCGAGCCCTGTCCGCCGAAGCCCTCCGCAGGCTGGCCCGCCAGGCCGCCGCCCTGTTCCCCGTTCTCGCCGGTGTCCGCGTCATCCGCGCCTACCACGGATTCCGCCCCTACCTCCCCGACCACCTCCCCGCCATCGGCCCCGACCCGCGGGCCCCCGGACTGTTCCACGCGTGCGGCCACGAGGGCGCGGGCATCGGCCTCGCCCCCGCCACCGGGCTCCTCGTCGCCGCCGCACTGGCCGGCGACAGGCCGGCCCTGGACCCGACCCCGTTCCGGCCCGAACGATTCGACCAGGCAGGAGCAGCGCAGTGACCACCACCCCGGCCCGGCTCGTCCGCGCCGAACCCGGCCCTCCGTACGAGATCACCTTCGACGGGCTCCCCGTCCCCGCCCTGCCCGGGCAGAGCGTCGCCGCAGCGCTCTGGGCCGCCGGGATCCTCACCTGGCGCACCACCCGCGAAGGCGGCTCCCCCAGGGGCGCCTTCTGCGGGATCGGCACCTGCTTCGACTGCCTCGCCACCGTCAACGGCCGCCCCAACCGCCGCGCCTGTCTCGTCCCCGCCCGCCCGGGCGACGTGATCACCACACAGAAGGGGACCGGCCATGACGACCTCGCCGTCTGAACCCGGCACACCCCCCGGTGCCGCCCGTGGTGACACGCCCTGCGACCTCGCCGTCGTCGGCGCCGGCCCGGCCGGGCTCGCGGCCGCCGTCACCGCCGCCGGCCTCGGACTGCGCGTGACGCTCCTCGACGCGGCCGAACACCCCGGTGGCCAGTACTACCGCCACCCCGCGCCCGGCCTCCGCGCCGCCCGACCCCAGGCGCTGCACCACCGCTGGCAGACGTTCGCCCGCCTCGAACGCCTGCTGCGGGCCCACGCCGCCGCCGGCCGCCTCCGGTACCTGCCCGGCCACCATGTGTGGAGCGTCCTGCCCGAACAGCCGGCGGAGACAGGGGAGTCCTCCCCGGTCGCAGCCCCGGCCCCGGCCTGGAGACTGCACGCCGTCGCAGGCGACGGCGCCGGCGCGGGCCGGGGCCCGGAGGGAGGCGATCAGGACGCCCACGGAGACGGGGACGAGAGACCCGTCACCGTCCGGGCCCGCACCGTCCTCCTCGCCACCGGAGCCCACGAACGCCAACTGCCCTTCCCCGGATGGACCCTTCCCGGCGTCGTCGGCGCCGGCGGGGCCCAGGCCATGCTCAAGTCGGGACTCGTCCTCCCCGGCCGCAGGACCGTCGTCGCCGGCAGCGGCCCACTGCTGCTCGCCGTCGCCGCGGCACTCTCATCCGCCGGTGCCGCCGTGCCCGCGGTCGTCGAGGCCGCCGCCTACCGCGCCTATGCACGCCGGCCGGCCGCCCTGCTGCGCAACCCCGGCAAACTCGCCGAAGGGGCCGCGCACGGCGCCACGCTGCTCCGGCACGGCGTACGGGTCCTCACCCGCCACGCGGTCACCGCCGCCCACGGCACCTCCCGGGTCGAGGCAGTGACGGTCGAACGGCTCGACCGCGACTGGCGGCCCGTGCCGGGCAGCGCCCGCCGCATCCTCTGCGACGCCCTCGCCACCGGCCACGGACTCGTCCCCCAGCTCGAACTCGCCACCGGACTGGGCTGTGCCACCAGCCGCACGACTGACGGCACCCCCGCCCTCGCGCTCGACGGCGAACAGCGCACCTCCGTGGCGGGCGTCTGGTCGGCTGGGGAGACCGGCGGGATCGGTGGCGCCGAACTCGCCCTGGCCGAGGGCGAGCTGGCCGCCCGCTCGGTCGCCCGCGCCCTGCGCGGCATCCCGCTGCCGCCGCGGGCGGCGGTCCTGCGCGGGCGCCGCGACCGGCTGCGGGTCTTCGCCGACACGATGGCCACCGTGCACCGGCCGGGCGAGGGCTGGACCGCATGGCTCGACGACGGCACGCACGTGTGCCGCTGCGAGGAGGTCACGGCCGGGGCGATCAGGCAGGCGGCCGGTGAACTCGGTGCGCACGACACCCGCACGGTCAAACTGCTCACCCGCGCCGGAATGGGCTGGTGCCAGGGGCGCATGTGCGGACCCGCGGTCGCCCGCCTGGCCGGCGGAGGTCCCGCTGCCGACCGGAGGCCCCTGTCCTGCCCCGTACCGCTCGCCCACCTCGCCGGTCTGTCCGGCGACGGTCCGTCCGCCCACGCGGGCCGGGCGGACCCGTCCGATCCGCACGCCCCGGCGGACCGCTGACCGGGGAACGGAACGGCACCCGCGACGGCGGTCGGTCGGGAGGAACGCCGTCCGCCGGGGCCCGTCGGTGGCCGCGCCGGCCGAGGGGCCCGGCCGGCGGCCCCCGGGAAGCGACGGCCGGCAGCCGGCGGCCCGCAGTGGGCGGCACCCGGCGGACGGCCCGCAAAGGAGGGCCGGCAGCCGGCGGTCCCGAAGCCGACGGGACCGAGGGCCCTGCAGCCCGGCCGTCCGCCGTCCGGGGGCCAGGCACGAACTCACCCGACGGCACGTCAGAAGGCCATCGTCGCACCGCGGCCCGCCCTTGTGGCGCCGCAGCGTCGATAAGTAAAATGTCACACCTCACATTAGGAGTCGCCATGGCATCCGCACCTCGCCGCACACGTCCCTGGCACGGCATCATGGTCGCCACCGCCCTTCCCCTGCGCGACGACCTCTCCGTCGACTACGACGCCTACGCCGCCCATGTCGCCTGGCTGATCGGGAACGGCTGCGACGGCGTCGTGCCCAACGGCTCCCTCGGCGAGTACCAGACACTCACCGACGACGAACGCGCCCGTGTCGTCCGCACCGCCGTCGAGGCGGCGGGCGACGGGAGCCGTGTGATGCCCGGCGTCTCGGCGTACGGTTGCGCCGAAGCCCGCCGCTGGGCCGACCAGGCCGCCGACGCCGGCGCCGGGTCCGTCCTCCTGCTTCCCCCCAACGCCTACCGCGCCGACCCGAACACCGTCGCCGCCCACTACGCCGAGGTCGCCCGGTCCGGTCTGCCCGTCGTCGCCTACAACAATCCCTACGACACCCGCACCGACCTCACCCCCGATCTGCTCGCCCGGCTGCACGGCGAGCAGAGCATCGTCGCCGTCAAGGAGTTCAGCGGCGACGTCCGCCGCGCCTACGAGATCGCCGAACTCGCCCCGGGCCTCGACCTGCTGATCGGAGCAGACGACGTCCTGCTCGAACTCGCCCTGGCCGGCGCGGTCGGCTGGATCGCCGGATACCCCAACGCCCTTCCCGCAGCCTGCGCCACGCTCTACCGCGCCGCCGTCGCCGGCGACCTCGACACCGCACTGCCGCTCTACAGGTCCCTGCACCCCCTGCTGCGCTGGGACTCCCGCACCGAGTTCGTCCAAGCCATCAAGCTCTCCATGGACCTTGCCGGACGCCCCGGCGGTCCGACCCGCCCGCCCCGCTCACCCCTGACCGGCGATCAGGAGACCGCCGTCCGCGCCGCCACCGGGAAGGCACTCGCGGAGGGCCACCACTAGCCGGAACCGGCCGGACGGCACCGGACCGGACGGCACGAGACCGCGCAACACGCGAACGGGCAACACGCGAACGGGCAACACGCGAACGCGCAGCACGCGAACGGGCAGCACGAGAAGGGAAGACCCCCCATGCGTACCCGCCACCTCTACCACGCCGTCGACTCGCACACCGAAGGGATGCCGACCCGCGTCATCACCGGAGGGGTCGGCGTCGTCCCCGGCGCCACCATGGCCGAGCGCCGACTGCACTTCGCCGCGCACCTCGACCACATCCGCACCCTGCTGATGTACGAGCCGCGCGGCCACTCCGCCATGAGCGGCGCGATCCTGCAGCCCCCCACCCGGCCCGACGCCGACCACGGCGTGCTGTTCGTCGAGGTGTCCGGACTGCTGCCCATGTGCGGCCACGGGACCATCGGCGTCGCCACCGTCCTCGTCGAGACCGGCATGGTGCCCGTCACCGAACCGGTCACCACCGTCCGTCTCGACACCCCCGCCGGGCTCGTCTGCGTCGACGTCCGTGTCGAGAACGGCGAGGCGCGCTCCGTCACGCTCACCAACGTGCCCTCGTTCTGCCTGGGACTCGGCCTCAAGGCCGACGTCCCCGGATACGGCACCGTCACCTACGACATGGCGTACGGCGGCAACTTCTACGCCTTCGTCTCCCTCGACGACCTCGGGCTGCCCTTCGACCGCGACCGCAAGGACGACCTGCTCGCGGCCGGCCTCGCCGTCATGGACGCCATCAACAGCACCGACCGGCCCGTTCACCCGGAGGACCCCGGCATCGCGGGCGTCAAGCACGTCCACCTCACCGCACCCGGCTCGGACGCCGTACGCTCCCGGCACGCCATGGCCATCCACCCGGGCTGGTTCGACCGCTCCCCGTGCGGCACCGGCACCAGCGCCCGCATGGCACAGCTGCACGCCCGCGGCGAGCTCCCCCTCGGCCGGGACTTCGTCAACGAGTCGTTCATCGGGACCGAGTTCAAAGGCCGTCTCGTCGGGGAGACCTCCGTCGGCGGGCTGCCCGCAGTGATCCCCGCCGTCACGGGCCGGGCCTGGATCACCGGCACGGCCCAGTACTTCCTCGATCCGTCCGACCCGTTCCCCGGAGGCTTCCTCCTGTGAACGCGGGCTTTCCGGCACCGCGCCACCTCGACGCCGCCGATGTCGCCCGACTGCTGACGCCGTCGGCCGCGGCCGACGCGGTCGAGGCCGCACTGCTCGACGGCCTCGACCCGGAGGAGGGCCCACCCCGTACCCAGGTGTTCCTGCCATCGGGTCAGTTGCTGCTCATGCCGGCCGCAGCGGGCGGCCTCGCGGGGGTGAAGATCGCGGGCGTAGCACCGGCCAATCCCGCCCGCGGACTGCCGCGCATCACCGGCGGCTACCTGCTCCTCGACGGCGCGACCCTGATGCCACTGGCCCTTCTGGACGCCCCCGCGCTGACCGCCCTGCGCACCCCCGCCGTCTCCGCCGTCGCCCTGAGGCACCTCGCCGCGCCCGACGCCCGCCACGCGGTGATCTTCGGTGCGGGCCCCCAGGCGTACGGGCATCTCGAAGCGGCCCTCGCGCAGAGGCCGTTGACCCGCATCACCGTCGTCTCGCGGCGTGCCGAGAACGCCGAGGCGCTCGCCGCGCATGCCCGCTCACTCGGTACGGACGCCCGTACCGGCACGCCCGACGACGTCGCCGGCGCCGACCTCGTGCTGTGCTGCACCACCTCGCGCGAGCCGCTGTTCGACGGCGGTCCGGTCCCCGGCCATGCCGCCGTCATAGCCGTCGGCTCCCACGAACCGGACGCCCGCGAGACCGACACCGCACTCGTCCGCCGATCGGCCGTGTACGTCGAGGCGCGAACGGCCGCCCGACGCGAGGCGGGGGACATCCTCCTCCCCGAAGCCGAGGGGGCGGTCGGACCGGACCACATCAGGGGAACGCTGGCCGACCTGGTCACCGGTCGCGCCCGTCCCGCCCCCGGTTGTCCACAGCTCTTCAAGAGCGTGGGCATGGCCTGGGAGGATCTTGCCGTGGCCGCCGCAGTCCACAGCGCGGCCACGACCGAAGAGGGCAGGGAAACGTGACATTGTACGCTTGCCCTCCACTGGATTCTCGGAGGAAACGCCATGGGGGACCTGAAGCAGATCGGCCTGATCACCGCTCAGGAGCGGCTGCGCGACCAGGTCGCCCACGCCCTGCGGGCCGCGCTGGTCGCCGGTGAACTCCGCCCCGGTCATGTGTACTCCGCGCCCGGACTCGCTGCGGACTTCGGGATCTCCGCCACACCGGTCCGGGAGGCCATGCTGGACCTCGCCCGCGAGGGACTGGTCGAACCCGTGCGCAACAAGGGCTTCCGTGTCACCGAGGTCAGCGAGCGCGACCTCGACCAGTACACCGAACTCCGCGCCCTGATCGAGGTGCCGACCATCGGCCGGGTCACGCAGATCGCCACCGGGGCCCAGCTCGAGGCACTGCGCCCGGTGGCCGAGGAGATCGTGGAGCACGCGGGCAACCACAACCTGATCGGCTACCTCGACGCCGACCGCCGCTTCCACCTCGGCCTGCTCTCCCTGGCCGGCAACGACCGTCTCGTCGAGACCGTAGGCGACCTGCGCAAGCGGTCACGGCTCTACGGGCTGACGCGGCTCGACGAACTCGGCCTGCTGGTCGCCTCCGCGGAGGAGCACCACGAACTGCTGGACCTCATGCTCACCGGTGACGAGCTCGCCGCCGAGGAGTGCATGGCCCGCCACCTCGGCCACGTCCGCTCGCTCTGGGCGCAGGCCGGTGAGGAACCGGTGGAGCCGCGCACCAAGCGCACCCTCGGCGTCCGCTGACGGAGGGGCCATCACACGTGGTCCCGGCACCCCGGCACGGCCGGGTACCGTCACCCGCTGTGGTCGGTCTCCGGCAGCCGCTGTCGCGAACGTCCTCCGCAACCGTTGCTGCCGATGCCCCGCCTCGCCCCGGTCGCCCCCTCGCCCCCGGACGCCCCGAACCTGCGTCCCTCCCGCCGAACTCGAACAGTGCCCTCCCCAGTTGATCAACCGGCCCACCTGCGCGGCCCGCATCTGATCAACTGGTCGACCCCTCCGGCCGGGCTTACGGTCGAAGGACGGATGCCCGACGTCCGACCAGGCAGCCATGCCATGACCACGCCCCGGCCCACGCCCGCACCACGCTCCGCCGCCCCCGCCCGGGGCGACGGAACCGGGATCGCTCTGCTGGTCATCGCCTCGTGCCAGTTGATGGTCGTCCTCGACGCCACCATCGTGAACATCGCCCTCCCGCACATCCAGCGATCGCTGCACTTCTCCACCACGGGTCTGGCCTGGGTGGTGAGCGCCTACACGCTCGCCTTCGGCGGCCTGCTGCTCCTCGGCGGACGCACGGGCGACATCCTCGGCCGGCGGCGGGTGTTCATCACCGGCGTACTGGTCTTCGTCGTCGCTTCACTGCTCGGCGGCCTCGCGCAGAACGCCCCGCAACTGCTGGCCGCCCGCGCCCTGCAGGGCGCGGGCGGCGCCGTCGCCTCCCCGACCGCCCTCGCCCTGATCAGCACGACGTTCCGGGAGGGACCGGAGCGGAACCGGGCGTTCGGAATCTTCGCAGCCGTGTCCGCGGCCGGCGGCGCCATCGGACTCCTCGCGGGCGGCGTCACCGTCGAATGGCTGGACTGGCGCTGGGTGTTCTTCGTCAACGTTCCCATCGGACTGCTCATCGTCCTCGCCGCCCCGCGCCGCATCCGCGAGTCCGCACGCCACCCGGGGCACTTCGACGTCGCCGGCGCCCTGACCTCCACACTCGGCATGGTGCTGCTCGTCTACGCCTTCATCCGCGCCGCCCAGGACGGCTGGCGGGACGGGGTCACGCTGGCGTCCTTCGCCTCCGCCGCCGTGGTCCTCACGGTGTTCCTCCTGGTGGAGACCCGTTCCAGGCAGCCGATCACCCCGCTGCACATGTTCGCCGACCGCAACCGTGCGGGCACCTACGGGATGATGCTCAGCCTCGCCGCGGCGATGTTCGGGATGTTCTTCTTCCTGACGCTCTTTGTTCAGAACGTGCTCGGCTTCAGTCCGTTGCGGGCTGGTCTGTCCTTCCTTCCCGTCAGCGCGGTGATCGCGACCGGCGCGGGCCTGGCCTCGCGCCTCCTGCCCCGGTTCGGGCCCAAGCCCTTCATGGTGACCGGGTCGCTGCTCGCCACGGCCGGACTGTCCTGGCTGACCGGTGTCGACGTCCACGCCACGTACGCGGGCGACATCCTCGGTCCGATGATCATATTCGGCTTCGGCATGGGGCTGCAGTTCGTCTCGCTCACCCTCATGGCGCTGTCCCACGTCCCGCCGCACGAGTCGGGCGCGGCCTCGGGGCTGCTCAACACCAGTCAGCAGCTCGGCGGGTCGCTCGGTCTGTCCGTCCTGGTCACGGTCTTCGGCGCGGCGGCCGCGCACGAGGCGGCCCGGCTGGCGCCGGAGTTCCTCGCCCGGGCGACCCCGCCGCAGCGACTGCTCCACGAGCGCACCGGGCAGCTGCCGCCGCCCTGGGGCGAACAGGTGCTCGCGGCCGGGACCAGCGCCGCATTCGTACTGGCCGCGGTGTTCACCGGAGTCGCCGCGCTGATCGCGCTGTTCGTCATCCAGGTGCGTCCCGCGGACATCGCGCGACTGAAGGGCACGGCAGGGCCGGGAGGACGCTGACGCGCACCGCACCCACCGCCGTTCGGGCCGCAGGCAGTGGGAACCGCACCCATGCGCCGTGGTCACCCACCGTGGTCGCCCCGGGACACCGCCAGGGCCTCCACCAGGACCAGGCCTCGGGTCGACTCCGGACCGTCGGAGGGCACATCGCCGGAGCGGCTTCCGGGGCCCACGTCGGGTGCACCGTCGTAGACCGCACCGTCGAGCCCCGGCCCTCGAAATCTCCCGCCCTCCGGCTTCCCCGCCCTCCGGCTTCCCCGCCCTCCGGCTTCCCTGCCCTCCGGCCCCCGGCCGAGCGGTTGCCCGGTGCCTCAGTCAGTGGCAGCGTTGTCGGCATCGCCCCGTTCCGACGGAGGGAGGCGGTATGACGGGGGAGCACGCAACCGGCGCGCCGAGCACCTGGCCCGCGCTGCGCGTGGCCGACTGGACCGCGACACGGGACACGCTCCACATGTGGATGCAGATCGTGGGCAAGATCAGGCTGGCGCACGCCCCATTGCTCAACCACTGGTGGCAGGTCACCTCGTACGTCAGTCCCCGCGGCCTGACGACGTCCGCGATCCCCTACCGGTCGGGTGTCTTCGACATCGAGTTCGACTTTGTCGACCACCGGCTGGTCGTCCGCACCAGTGAGGGCGACGTCCGCACCGTCGCACTCGAGCCCAAACCGGTGGCGGACTTCTATCGCGAGACGATGCAGGCCCTCGGTGAACTCGGGATTCCGACGAGGATCCAGCCGGCCCCGAACGAGGTCGAAGTGGCCATCCCCTTCGCCGAGGACGACCGGCACGACACCTACGACCCCACCGCAGCACACCTGTTCTGGCGGCAGTTGCTGCAGGCGGACCGGGTGCTGGGCGAGTTCCGCTCGTACTACGTGGGCAAGGTCAGCCCGGTCCACTTCTTCTGGGGCGCGATGGACCTGGCCTGCACCCGCTTCTCCGGAAGGCCGGCACCGCGCCACCCGGGCGGGGCGCCGAACTGCGGCGACTGGGTGATGGAGGAGGGCTACTCCCGCGAGCTGAGCAGCTGCGGCTTCTGGCCTGGGGGCGGGGAGGAGGGCGCCTTCTACGCGTACGCCTATCCCGAACCCGACGGCTTCGCCGACCACGCGGTCGCGCCCGAGGCCGCGTTCTACAGCAAGGACAACGGCCAGTTCCTCCTGCCGTACGAGGCGGTCCGCACCGCCGAGGACCCCGACCGGGCCCTCGCCGAGTTCCTGCACACGACCTACGAGGCGGCGGCCGAGCACGGAGGGTGGGACAGGGCGGCGCTGGAGGACGATCCCGACCGGTGGGCCCGGCAGCGGCCGCGGCACCACCGACGCCAAGGGGGCTGACATGCCCGATCTGCCCGACCTGCCCGTTCTCCCGGCGCCGGAGACCGGACTGCTGCTGACACACTTCCTCACGGTGCGCGACGTGGCCCGTTCGCGGGACTTCTACGCAGACGTCCTCGGCGGCGAGGTGGTGCTGGCGGAGAACCCGGCCATCGTGAAGGCCGCCAACAGCTGGATCATCATGAACCCGGGCGGCGGCCCCACCCCGGACAAGCCCGGCATCACCCTGACCGCGCCGGAGCCGGGCGACCCCGTTTCGGCGTTCATGAACATCCGCGTCGCGGACATCGCGCAGTTCTACGACCGCGCGAAGGAGAAGGGCGTCCGGTTCCTGACCGAACCCCTCGACCGCAAGGCCGAACTGCGGTGCTACATGCAGGACCCGGACGGCCGTCTCATCGAGGTCGGCCAGGCCACCGGCATGCTCCGGGGCGTCTACGCCGACCCGCCGGCGGGGTCCGGCACCGACTGAGGCCGCCCGGATCGCTCCTCCACCGCGGGCCGACGTCTGCCCCCCGGTGGCACGCGGGCACGGTGGGCGGACCGGCCGGAGGCGGGCGCCGCAGCGCCCTCCCGGTCAGATGTCGCGGAAGATCTCGATCTGCGCGCCCACAGAGTTGAGGCGTTCCGCCAGGTCCTCGTAACCGCGGTTGATGACGTAGACGTTGCGCAGCACCGAGGTCCCCTCGGCCGCCATCATCGCGAGCAGGACGACCACGGCCGGGCGCAGCGCCGGCGGGCACATCATCTCGGCGGCCCGCCAGCGGGTCGGGCCCTCGACCAGGACGCGGTGCGGGTCGAGGAGCTGGAGCCGGCCGCCGAGGCGGTTGAGGTCGGTGAGGTAGATGGCGCGGTTGTCGTAGACCCAGTCGTGGATGAGGGTCTGGCCCTGGGCGACGGCGGCGATCGCCGCGAAGAACGGCACGTTGTCGATGTTCAGGCCGGGGAACGGCATCGGGTGGATCTTGTCGATCGGCGCCTCGAGCTTGGAGGGGCGCACGGTCAGGTCCACCAGCCGGGTCCGCCCGTTGTCGGCGGTGTACTCGGGGGTGCGGTCGTGGTCGAGGCCCATCTCCTCCAGCACCGCGAGTTCGATCTCCAGGAACTCGATCGGCACCCGGCGGATCGTCAGCTGGGACTCGGTGACGACGGCGGCCGCGATCAGGCTCATCGCCTCGACCGGGTCCTCGGACGGGGAGTAGTCGACGTCCACGTCGATCTCGGGCACACCGTGGACGGTCAGCGTGGTCGTGCCGATGCCGTCGACGCGTACGCCCAGGGCCTCCAGGAAGAAGCACAGGTCCTGGACCATGTAGTTGGAGGAGGCGTTGCGGATCACGGTGACGCCGTCGTGGCGGGCGGCCGCCAGCAGGGCGTTCTCGGTCACCGTGTCGCCGCGTTCGGTCAGCACGATCGGGCGGTCCGGAGCGACGGAGCTCTCGACGGCCGCGTGGTACTGGCCCTCGGTCGCGGTGATGTCCAGACCGAAGCGGCGCAGCGCGATCATGTGCGGCTCGATGGTGCGGGTGCCGAGGTCGCAGCCGCCGGCGTACGGGAGTCGGAAGCGGTCCGTCCGGTGCAGCAGCGGACCGAGGAACATGATGATGGAGCGGGTCCTCCGCGCGGCCTCCGCGTCGATGGCGTCCATGTCGAGCCGGGCCGGGGGGACGATCTCGAGGTCGGTGCCGTCGTTGATCCAGCGGGTGCGCACGCCGATGGAGTGCAGCACTTCCAGCAGCCGGTAGACCTCCTCGATCCGCGCGACCCGGCGCAGCACGGTCCGTCCCTTGTTGAGCAGCGATCCGCAGAGCAGCGCTACGCAGGCGTTCTTGCTCGTCTTGACGTCGATGGAGCCGGAGAGGCGGCGCCGGCCGACGACCCGCAGATGCATGGGACCGGCGTAGCCCAGGGACACGATCTCGCTGTCGAGCGCCTCGCCGATCCGGGCGATCATCTCAAGACTGATGTTCTGATTGCCGCGTTCGATGCGGTTGACGGCGCTCTGGCTGGTGCCGAGTGCATCGGCGAGCTGCGACTGTGTCCAGCCCCGATGCTGACGGGCGTCACGGATGAGCTTGCCGATGCGTACGAGGTAGTCGTCTGCCATGGGGGCAGGCTATCTCAGATATGAGATGAGGAGTCCACTGGGGTGGACCATACGGGTGAGACCTGGCTTTGATGCTCCATCACCTGCCCAACCGGGGCAAAGCGGGTTGGTCCATTCGGGGGCCGGGTGCCGGGTGCCGGGTGCCGCGAGTCGCGGGCCCGGCGTCCCCGGGGTCCCCGGCGTCCCCGGGGACGCGGCGGCGGGTCGTCCGTCGCCCGGGGGCGCGGGTGCGCGCCTGCCGCCGTCCGTCCGGCTCGGGGCGCGGCGGTGCCGTCCTGTGGGCCTCGGTGCGGCGTCCGTCACTTGCGTTCGGACATGACCCGTCAGCGGTCATGTACTAGAGTTATCTCGACATCGAGATATCTGCAGAAAGCGCACCGCAACCACTTTCCGCCGGGCCGCCGAGTAAGGGTGACCTAACTAAGCCTTACCTTAGCGGATCCGGGCGAGTCGCAGGCGGCAGGATGCGGTCAGTACGCGCACATTGATGAAGGAGACTGTCGTGTCGGCGAACAGCTTCGACGCCCGCAGCACGCTGAGCGTGGGTGACGAGTCGTACGAGATCTTCAGGCTGGACAAGGTCGAGGGCTCCGCGCGCCTCCCCTACAGCCTCAAGGTCCTCCTGGAGAACCTGCTCCGCACCGAGGACGGCGCGAACATCACCGCCGACCACATCCGGGCGCTCGGCGGCTGGGACTCGCAGGCGCAGCCGAGCCAGGAGATCCAGTTCACGCCGGCCCGCGTGATCATGCAGGACTTCACCGGCGTGCCCTGTGTCGTGGACCTCGCCACCATGCGCGAGGCCGTCAAGGCGCTCGGCGGCGACCCGGCGAAGATCAACCCGCTCGCCCCCGCCGAGCTGGTCATCGACCACTCCGTCATCGCCGACAAGTTCGGCACCCCGGACTCCTTCGCGCAGAACGTGGAGCTGGAGTACGGCCGCAACAAGGAGCGCTACCAGTTCCTGCGCTGGGGCCAGACCGCCTTCGACGAGTTCAAGGTCGTCCCGCCCGGCACCGGCATCGTCCACCAGGTGAACATCGAGCACCTGGCCCGCACCGTCATGGTCCGGAACGGCCAGGCCTACCCCGACACCCTCGTCGGCACCGACTCGCACACCACCATGGTCAACGGCCTCGGCGTGCTCGGCTGGGGCGTCGGCGGCATCGAGGCCGAGGCCGCCATGCTCGGCCAGCCCGTCTCGATGCTCATCCCGCGCGTCGTCGGCTTCAAGCTCACCGGCGAGCTGCAGCCCGGCACCACCGCCACCGACCTCGTCCTCACGATCACCGAGATGCTGCGCAAGCACGGCGTCGTCGGCAAGTTCGTCGAGTTCTACGGCGAGGGCGTCGCCGCCACCTCCCTCGCGAACCGCGCCACCATCGGCAACATGTCGCCGGAGTTCGGCTCCACCGCCGCGATCTTCCCGATCGACGACGAGACCCTGAACTACCTCAAGCTCACCGGACGCAGCGAGCAGCAGGTCGCGCTCGTCGAGGCGTACGCCAAGGAGCAGGGGCTGTGGCTCGACCCGGCCGCCGAGCCCGACTTCTCCGAGAAGCTGGAGCTCGACCTCTCCACGGTCGTCCCCTCCATCGCCGGCCCGAAGCGCCCGCAGGACCGCATCGTCCTCGCCGACGCCGCCCAGCAGTTCGCACTGGACGTCCGCAACTACGTCGACGACGTCGACGAGGCCGGCAAGGAGTCCTTCCCGGCCTCCGACGCCCCGGCGATCTCCCCGAACGGCGCCCCGTCGAAGCCGACCACGGTCACCGCCCCCGACGGCTCGACGTACGAGATCGACCACGGCGCCGTCACCGTCGCCGCGATCACCTCCTGCACCAACACCTCGAACCCCTACGTCATGGTCGCCGCCGCGCTGGTGGCCAAGAAGGCGGTCGAGAAGGGCCTGACCCGCAAGCCGTGGGTCAAGACCACCCTCGCCCCGGGCTCCAAGGTCGTCACCGACTACTTCGACAAGGCGGGCCTGACCCCGTACCTCGACAAGGTCGGCTTCAACCTCGTCGGCTACGGCTGCACCACCTGCATCGGCAACTCCGGTCCGCTGCCGGAGGAGGTCTCCAAGGCCGTCAACGACCACGACCTGGCCGTCACCTCGGTGCTCTCCGGCAACCGCAACTTCGAAGGCCGGATCAACCCCGACGTCAAGATGAACTACCTGGCGTCCCCGCCGCTGGTCGTCGCCTACGCCCTCGCGGGCTCCATGAAGGTGGACATCACCCGCGAGGCGCTCGGCACCGACACCGAGGGCAACCCGGTCTACCTCAAGGACATCTGGCCCTCCGAGGCCGAGGTCAACGACGTCGTGGCCAACGCCATCGGCGAGGACATGTTCAACAAGTCCTACCAGGACGTCTTCGCGGGCGACGCCCAGTGGCAGGCGCTGCCGATCCCGACCGGGAACACCTTCGAGTGGGACGCCGAGTCGACCTACGTCCGCAAGCCCCCGTACTTCGAGGGCATGACGATGGAGACCACCCCGGTCACCGACATCGAGGGCGCCCGCGTCCTCGCCAAGCTCGGCGACTCGGTCACCACCGACCACATCTCCCCGGCCGGCGCCATCAAGGCCGACACCCCGGCGGGCAAGTACCTCACCGAGCACGGTGTCGAGCGCCGCGACTTCAACTCCTACGGCTCGCGCCGCGGCAACCACGAGGTCATGATCCGCGGTACCTTCGCCAACATCCGCCTGCGCAACCAGATCGCGCCGGGCACCGAGGGCGGCTACACCCGCGACTTCACCCGGTCCGCGACTGCTGACGCGGCTCCGGTGTCGTTCATCTACGACGCCTCCCGCAACTACATCGAGCAGGGCATCCCGCTGGTCGTCCTCGCCGGCAAGGAGTACGGCTCCGGCTCGTCCCGCGACTGGGCCGCCAAGGGCACCGCGCTCCTCGGCGTCAAGGCCGTCATCGCCGAGTCCTACGAGCGCATCCACCGCTCGAACCTCATCGGCATGGGCGTCCTCCCGCTGCAGTTCCCCGAGGGCGCCTCGGCCGAGTCCCTCGGCCTGACGGGCGAGGAGACGTTCTCCATCGCCGGTGTCACCGAGCTCAACGAGGGCACGACGCCCCGCACGGTGAAGGTGACCACCGACACCGGTGTGGAGTTCGACGCGGTCGTCCGCATCGACACCCCCGGTGAGGCGGACTACTACCGCAACGGCGGCATCATGCAGTACGTGCTCCGGAGCCTGATCCGCAAGTAGGCGACCCGGTGGCGCTCCGGACACCCGACCGGAGCGCCATCGGCACGGCGGTACCGGCATCCGCACGGCGGTACCGCCGCACTGCCACCCGCGGTACAGGCGGTCCGGCAGTACGGCGAAGGGCCGTACCGCGCCCGGCGGGTCCCCGGGTCGCAGCAGCACGTGGTCGTGTCGATCAGGCCGCGAACGGTTCGCGCAGGCGCTCGGCCGGGGTTTCCCCGGCCGAGCGTTTCGCGTGTGCGGCGGCCGGGCTGGTCGGCGACGGCGGTCAGGTGCCCGGGGCCGTGCGCGGACAGGTCACCGCCGCGGCGGCGAAGCGGCGCGGAGGCCGCAGCCCCAAAGGGGACTGCGGCCTCGGACACGAGTACGCGGGAGCGGTCAGGAGATCAGTTCGACCTCCGCCAGCACGGGCTTCACCGCGCCCACGGCCGGGACCAGCCGGTACTGCCGGTACGTGCCGGGGCGCGCGACCGTGAAGACCCGTGTCTGCCGGTCCCACGCGAACGACTCGCCGGACCGTCTGTCCAGATCGGTCCAGGCCGTGCCGTCCCGGGAGCCCTGCAGCACCCAGCCGACCGGAGCCTTGCCGCGGGCCGCCGAGGTGAGCGTGTACTGCACGGCCCGGGTGCCCTCCGCGACCGGCAGGTCCACGGCCGCCTCCAGCGCCGCCTCCGTACCGGAGGTGTCGTCGAAGAGCGCGCCCGTGCCGCTGGTCGCGTCGCGGCGGGGCGAGGGCACCTCGTCGTCCTCGGTGACCGAGACGGGCGCCGCGCCCCTGCCCGTGCCCCAGCGCGACGGCTTCGGGCCCATGTCGAACTCCAGCGTGCCTCCACGCGCCAGCAACGCGTGCGGGAGAGCGGTGGAGTTCCAGCGCTTGCCGTTCACCCTCAGGCCCTGGACGTAGATGTTGCGGGCGCTGTTCCGGGGCGCCTTCACCACGAGTTCGCGGCCGTTCTCCAGGTGGACCGTCGCCTTGGTGAACAGCGGCGAGCCGACCGCGTACTCCCCGCTGCCCATCACCAGCGGATAGAAGCCGAGCGCGGAGAACAGGAACCAGGCCGACTGCTCGCCGTTGTCCTCGTCGCCGTGGTAGCCCTGACCGATCTCGCTGCCGGTGTAGAGGCGGGACAGCACCTCGCGCACCTTCTCCTGCGTCTTCCACGGCTGCGAGGCGGCGTTGTACATGTAGGTGACGTGGTGGGCGACCTGGTTGGAGTGCCCGTACATGCCCATCCGCACGTCACGGGCCTCGGTCATCTCGTGGATGACGCTGCCGTACGAGCCGACGAACTCCGGTGACGCCGTCTCCGGGGTGGCGAAGTAGGTGTCCAGCTTCTTCCCGAGGGCCGGCCGGCCGCCGTAGAGGTTCGCCAGACCGCGGCTGTCCTGCGGCGCGGTGAAGGCGTAGCCCCAGCCGTTGGTCTCGGTGTAGTCGTGACCCCAGACCCGGGGGTCGTACTCCTGCGACGGAACCCGCCAGTCACCCTTGAGATCGCGCCCCTGGAAGAATCCCGCCTTCTCGTCGAACAGCGTCACGTAGTTCCGGGCCCGGTTCCGGAAGTACGCGGACTCGTCCTTGTAGCGCGCCTTCTTCGTCTTCGCGTGGAGGGCGTCGGCCATCCTCGAGAGGCCGTAGTCGTTGAGGTAGCCCTCCAGCGACCACGACAGGCCCTCGTGCGTCTCGGTGGAGGCGTAGCCGAGGAACGGAGAGGTCTCCATGCCCTTGCGGCCCACGCCCCGGTGCGGCGGGGCCACCGTCGCGTTCTTCAGCGCCGCCTCGTACGCCTCCTCCGCGTCGAAGCCGCGGACGCCCTTCACATAGGCGTCGGCGAATGCGACGTCGGAGGAGGTGCCGGTCATCAGATCGGCGTAACCGGGGGAGGACCAGCGGGAGATCCAGCCGCCGTCCCGGTACTGCTGGACGAATCCGTCCACCAGTTCGCCCGCTTTCCCGGGGGTGAGGAAGGAGTAGGCCGGCCAGGTCGTCCGGTAGGTGTCCCAGAAGCCGTTGTTGACGTACACCCGGCCGTCGACGATCTTCGCGCCCGTGCGGGTCGGGGTGTCCGGGCCGGTCTGCGGCGAGAAGGGGCTGGCGTACCTGTCCTTGCCGTCGACCTTCTCGAACCCGGAGTTCGGGTAGAGGTACAGCCGGTAGAGCGAGGAGTAGAGGGTCACGAGCTGGTCGTGGGTGGCGCCCTCGACCTCGACCCGGCCGAGCAGGTCGTCCCAGGCGTCCTGCGCACGCTCCTTGACGCGGCCGAAGGACGCGGACGCGGGGATCTCCTGCGCGAGGTTCTTCCTGGCCTGGTCGACGCTGATCAGCGAGGTGGCGATGCGCAGGGTGACCGTGCGGTCCGCACCGGCGTCGAACCGGAGGTGGCCCTTGACGCCCTGGGACGCGGACGAGGTGACGGGCGCGTCGAAGACGCCGTACACGAACAGCCGGGTGGCGCCCGTGGACAGTCCGCTCTTCACGTCGGAGTAGCCGGTGAAGGAGCGGGTCTGCGGATCGAGCGTCAGCCCGGCCTGCTCCGTGACGTTGTCGAAGACGACCGACGCGTGGTCGCCGGGGTAGGTGAACCGCATCATCGCCGCGTGGTCCGTCGGGGTGATCTCAGCCTTCAGCCCGTTCTCGAACGTCACGCCGTAGTAGTGCGGGCGGGCGGTCTCCTTCTCGTGGCGGAACGGCAGGGCGCGGGCGGCCCGGCCCGTGTCCGGGGTGCCCTCGGCGACGGACGGCATCAGCTGGAAGGTCTGCCGGTCGCCCATCCACGGGCTCGGCTCGTGGCTGGCGCTGAAGGCCTGCACCGTGGGCAGGTTGTCGGCGTTGTTGGCGCGCGCGTACTCGTACAGCCAGCTCAGCGAGCCGGCGTTGGTCACCGGCGTCCAGAAGTTGAAGCCGTGCGGGACGGCCGTCGCCGGGAAGGTGTTGCCGCGCGAGAACGAACCGCTGGAGTTGGTCCCGCGCACGGTCGAGGCGTAGTCCGACAGACGCGCGAGCCGCTTCTCCGGCGTCTTCGGGGCGATGCGGACGTCGTCGATCCACCCCTGGAACTTCGCCGGGCCCTTGGGCGCGTCGTAGGCCACGAGGATCCGGTCCACGGTCTTGCCGGCGGCCACCGAGCCGATCCGGGACGCGACCTGGTTCCACTGGTTGACGTAGAGCCGCTTCGCGGCGCCCTGTCCCTGTGGCGTCAACCGTCCTCCGTGCGAGTCCACCGCACGGAGGTCGCTCAGACGGGTGCCGTCGGTGAACGCGAGATCGACCGCCACGCTGGTGGCCGGGTAGTTCAGATCGGTCTCGGCCATCGACGGGAAGATCCGGTACGACAACTCCGTGTCCCGCCGCACGTCCAGGTCGACGTCGAAGACCTTGTTGTACGAGTACGCGCGGCCGTCCGGCTTGTGCGTGCCCGCGTACCGCAGGGCGCGTTTTCCGGTGAAGCCGGCGTTGGCCTTCGCGGTGGGGGAGCCCGCCGGACCGCGGTCGACGTGGCTGCGCATGTCCTCCGGCACCGGGCTGCCGGTGTCGCCGTCGGAGAACTGTACGTCGGCGAGTTGGACGATGCCCGAGGCCCCGTTGTTGCGGGTGATCTCCAGACGGTAGTGCGCGTACGAGCCGGCCTTCTCCGGGGCGATGCCGTACGTCTTCGTCTGGAAGCGCTTCTCGAACGTCTGGCCCTCGCGGGTGTCCAGGACCGTCCAGTCCTCGCCGTTCTCCGAGCCCTTGAGCGTCCAGTCCCTCGGGTCGCGCTCGTCGAAGTCGTTGGCCGAGGTCAGCGCGTAGGTGACGACCCTGACGGGGCTGTCCGTGTCGAACTCGACCCAGCCCGTGGGTTCGAACGTGAGCCATTTGGTGGAGGGCTGGAGGTCGACCAGGTTCTCCTTGGTCTCACCGGCGCCGGCGTTCTCGCCGCTGGCGCGCAGTTCGACGACCTTGTCGGTGACGTTGCCCGGTATGCCCGAGGCGAAGCCGCCGTCCACCCCGTCGGACCGCTTCGCGCCGTCCGGACCCGTGTCCACGGTGTTGCGCCAGTCGGGCTGGGCCTCGTCCGCCTCGAACGAACTGGAGAACTCCGGCGCGGGGGCCGGGGGACGGGCGGGCAGGGCGACGGCCGCCGACTGCGCCGTCACCGCCAGCAGGGAAGCGGCCGCCACAAGGGCGGCCGAGCGGGCGTGGGGGTGCCTGGGGCTGGATCTTGGCCGCATGTCGAAGCCGTTCCTCCCGCCGAAGCGATGGACAACGTTGTCAGGAGCAATGCGCAGGCACCAGTAGGGGGTAAGTGCCGCATGGTGTCAAGGGTGTTGACGGTGCGCCGGGTTGGATTCCAGCCGGTCCGGCGAGTTTCCCGCGGCGGTTTACCGGCGCCCGCCGCTACCGTGTGCGGGAGGTCTCAACTCGGGAAAGACTGCCGCGCAACCTTGCTTTCGATCTTGCTCCGCCCGCGGAAAGTGGACTATACCTGTCGGCGTCCGCCTCGCCGGAAGTCACGGCGAAGGGCCGGGGGAACGGGCAGGCGAAGTATCGTCTGCGGCCCGGGCAGAAGTCCGTTCCCACTGCCACGGTATTACCCCTGCACGACCAGCTTCAGCAATTGACCGCGGTGGCGGGGCCCTTCATCCCAGGAAGGCGGGCGACCGGTTCACCGCCTGAGTCCTGGAGAAGGCGAGGACTTGAGCATGGGATCCACCTCCGGCCACTCGAACGGCGGTCTCGGCCGCCGCGACCTGATCAAGCGGTCCGCGGCGCTCGGCCTGGTCACCATTCCCACGATGAGCTTCCTGTCCGCCTGCGCGAGCGGCGACGGCGGAGCCGGCGGCTCCAAGGTCGAGAAGGGGAAGGTCACCAAGACCAACCCGCTCGGCGTCAACGAGACCGCGGCCCTCGAAGTCGTCATCTTCGACGGGGGTTTCGGGCAGCAGTACGCGATCGACGCGGAGAAGAAGTACAACGCGGCCTTCCCCAAGGCGCCCAAGGTCAAGCACAAGGCCACCCAGAAGATCCAGTCCGAGCTCCAGCCCCGCTTCAACGGCGGCACCCCGCCGGACCTCATCGACAACTCCGGCGCCGAGCAGATGGACATGGGCGTCCTCGTCGCCAAGAAGCAGCTCGCCGACCTCACCCCGCTGCTGGACGCGCCCTCCGTCGACGACCCGAACAAGAAGGTGCGGGACACCCTGCGCCCCGGCATCGTCGAGATGGGCCAGTTCGACGGCGCGCCCGTGTGGATCCTCTACTACGCCTACACCGTCTACGGCGTCTGGTACTCGCGGACCGCGCTCGACCGGCTCGACGCGCAGTACCCCGAGACCTGGGACGAGATGCTCGCCCTGTGCGAGAAGGCGAAGAAGCAGGGCATCGCGGGCTGGACGTACGCCGGCAAGCACCCCTACTACCTCCCCTTCTCGCTCTACCCCTTCATCGCCAAGATCGGCGGCCGGGAGGTCCTGGAGTCCATCGACAACCTGGAGCCCAACGCCTGGAAGCACCCGGCCGTCAAGGCCGCGTTCGAGGCGTACTACGAGCTCCACAAGAAGGGCTACATCCTCCAGGGCACCCCTGGCCTGGACCACATCCAGTCCCAGACCGCCTGGACCAAGGGCAAGGCGCTGTTCATCCCCAACGGCTCCTGGGTGGAGAACGAGGCCGCCGGCACCATGCCGAAGGACTTCGACCTGGCCGTCTCGGCGCCGTCCGGCCTGGACGCCTCGGACAGGATGCCCTTCGGCACCCTCTGGGCCTCCGGCGGTGAGCCGTTCATCGTCCCGGCGAAGGCGAAGAACGTCGAGGGCGGCATGGAGCAGCTGCGCATCATGCTCGGCGAGGAGTCCTCGAAGAACTTCACCAAGCAGGTCAAGTCGCTGACCGCGTTCAACGGCGGCACCGACGGCATCGAGCTGACGCCGGGGCTGAGGTCGGGCGTCGCCGCGCTGGAGAAGGCCGGCGAGAACGTCGTCAACCCCCGTCTGCAGGACTGGTACGTCAAGCTCCAGAAGGAGCAGATCGGCGTGGCCGGTCTGGGCGAGATGATGGCCGGACGGCTCACCCCGGCCGAGGCCATCAGCAAGATCCAGGGCTTCGCCGACAAGGCCGCCCAGGACTCGTCCGTCAAGAAGTACAAGCACCAGTGAGCGGCCTGTGCTCCCGGGGGCGGCGTGCCCCCGGGAGCACACAGCACCAGCGGCGGCACACTCCGGAAGATCGGGGTCGGTAACCATGCAGCACGGCAAGTACCGGTTCATCGTGGGGTTCCTGGCGGCGCCCCTGGCGCTGTACGCGCTCTTCGTGCTCTGGCCGTTCGCCCAGTCCATCTACTACTCGTTCACTGACTGGACCGGTCTCAGCCCGGAATTCTCGGTGGTCGGTCTCGACAACTACGCACGGCTGTGGGACGACGACGTCTTCTGGAAGTCGCTCCAGCACAGCCTGCTGTTCGCGCTGCTGCTGCCGGTGGTGACGATCGGCCTCGCCCTGTTCTTCGCCTTCATGATCAACGTCGGCGGGCGGCACCGGAGGGGAGCCGCGGTCTCCGGGGTGCGGGGGTCGTCGTTCTACAAGATCGCCTACTTCTTCCCGCAGGTGCTGTCGATCGCGATCGTCGCCCTGCTCTTCCAGTTCGCGTACAACCCGGAGAGCGGAGCGATCAACTCCGGGCTCAAGGCGATCGGGCTCGGCGACGTTCAGCCGCTCTGGCTCGGTGACCCGGACCTCGCCCTGTGGTGTGTGATGGCGGTCCTGGTCTGGTCCACGGTCGGTTTCTTCGTCGTCCTCTTCTCCGCGGGCATGGCGTCGATCCCGAAGGACTTCTACGAGGCGGCGCTGCTGGACGGCGCGAGCAGGGTCACCACCTTCTTCCGGATCACCCTGCCGCTGCTGTGGGACACCATCCAGTCGGGCTGGGTCTACATGGGCATCCTCGCGCTCGGCGCCGAGTCCTTCGCGGTGGTGCAGATCATGACGACGGGGCCCGGCGGTCCCGACTACTCGACCACGGTGATGGTGCTGTACGTGTACCAGTCGGCGTTCCGCGACGGCGCGGCGGCCTACGCGACCACGATCGGCGTCGCCCTGCTGGTCGTCACGCTGGCCTTCGCGGCCGTCGTGATGAAGCTGGGCCGGCGCGAGCGCCTGGAGTACTGAGATGAAGACGACCGAAACCTCTCCCGCCGGCACCGCGGAGCCCCTGCCGCACGTGGTGAAGACCGATCTGCCCGGCCCGAGGCCGAAGGCCGGGAAGCGCGGTGACGGCAGGGTCCTCAACGTCTTCTCGCACGGCATGCTGGTCCTCTGGGCCTTCATGGTGGTCATGCCGCTGCTGTGGGCGGTGATGACGTCCTTCAAGGACGACAGCGCGATCTTCGGCTCGCCGTGGTCGCTGCCGGACCGGCTCCACTTCGAGAACTGGTCCCGGGCCTGGGGCCAGGCGCACATGAGCGACTACTTCCTGAACACCGTCCTGGTGGTGGCCGGCTCCCTCGCGGGCACCCTTCTGCTGGGCTCGATGGCGGCCTACGTCCTGGCCCGGTTCGACTTCCCGGGCAACCGCTTCGTCTACTTCCTCTTCATCGGGGGGATGAGCTTCCCGATCATGCTCGCGCTGGTCCCGTTGTTCTACGTCATGAACAACATCCAGCTCCTGAACACGATCCACGGCCTGATCCTGGTCTACATCGCCTACTCGCTGCCGTTCACCGTGTTCTTCCTGACCGCCTTCTTCCGTACGTTGCCGACCTCGGTCGCGGAGGCGGCACTGATCGACGGGGCCTCGCACACCCGGACGTTCTTCCAGGTCATGCTTCCGATGGCCAAGCCCGGCCTGATCAGCGTTGGGATCTTCAACTTCCTCGGCCAGTGGAACCAGTACATGCTGCCGACGGTGCTGAACACCGAGCAGGAGAACAAGGTGCTGTCCCAGGGCCTGGTGCAGCTGGCCGTCAGCCAGGGGTACAAGGGGGACTGGTCGGGCCTGTTCGCGGGCCTGGTGATGGCGATGCTGCCGGTGCTGGCCGCGTACGTCGTCTTCCAGCGCCAGGTCGTCGCGGGCCTCACGGCGGGCGCCCTGAAGTAGCCGGCCCCCCGCCCCGCCACCGCCCGCCGGCAGCCGCCGGCGGGCGGTGCTCGTGCGTTCCGGCCGTGCGCCGGGCTTTCGCTCAGGTCTTGACGGGGGGCGGCCCGAAAGGCTCCCCTTAGAGTTCACATGTTGGAGTGAAGAGCGGGAGTGTGTGAGTCGATGGAGACTCCGGGGTCGCAGACATCTCTGCATCGGGCCAATCTCGAGCGGGTCGTACGTGCCGTGCGGCTGGCCGGGTCGCTCACCCAGGCCGAGATCGCCAGGAGCACGGGCCTGTCCGCCGCCACCGTCTCCAACATCGTCCGAGAGCTGAAGGACGGCGGGACCGTCGAGGTCACCCCCACCTCCGCCGGCGGCCGCCGTGCCCGCAGCGTCTCGCTCAGCGGGGACGCCGGGATCGTCGTCGGCGTCGACTTCGGCCATACGCACCTGCGCGTCGCCATCGGCAACCTCGCCCACCAGGTCCTCGCCGAGGAGTCCGAGCCGCTCGACGTGGACGCCTCCTCCGCGCAGGGCTTCGACCGGGCGGAACAGCTGGTCAAACGGCTTGTCGAGGCCACCGGGATCAGCCAGGACAAGATCGTGGGAGTGGGCCTGGGCGTGCCCGGGCCGATCGACGTGGAGACCGGCACGCTGGGCTCCACCGCGATCCTGCCGGGCTGGAGCGGCATCAATCCCAGCGAGGAGCTGTCCGGCCGGCTGGGCGTGCCCGTGTACGTCGACAACGACGCCAACCTCGGCGCCCTGGGAGAACTGGTCTGGGGCAGTGGCCGCGGGGTCAAGGACCTGGCCTACATCAAGGTCGCCAGCGGTGTCGGCGCCGGGCTCGTCATAGAGGGCCAGATCTACCGGGGCCCCGGCGGTACCGCGGGGGAGATCGGGCACATCACACTGGACGAGTCGGGGCCCGTCTGCCGTTGCGGCAACCGGGGCTGCCTCGAGACCTTCGCGGCGGCCCGCTACGTGCTGCCGCTGCTCCGGCCCAGCCACGGTCCGGACCTGACCATGGAACGGGTCGTGCAGCTGGCGCGGGAGGGCGATCCGGGCTGCCGCCGGGTCGTCGCCGACGTCGGCCGGCACATCGGCAGCGGCGTGGCCAACCTGTGCAACCTGCTGAACCCCAGCAGGGTGGTCCTCGGAGGCGGTCTGGCGGAGGCCGGGGAGCTGGTCCTCGCGCCGATCCGCGACTCCGTCTCCCGGTACGCCATCCCCAGCGCCGCCCGCCGTCTGTCCGTCCTTCCGGGCGCTCTGGGAAGCCGGGCCGAGGTGCTGGGGGCACTGGCCCTCGTACTCAGCGAAATGGGTGATTCGACACTTCTGGACAGCTCGGTACCGGCCGGGACGCCTGCCTTCACTTAGATAACGAATGGCACCGTTGTCATCTCGTTAAGGATTTACTCCTTGACGCTGGCGTTGCGGCCGAGTTGACTTCCAGCCACCTCGGCCGCAAGGACGCGGCCTCGTCAGGGAGGTTTCTGAATGAACACGCAGATGCGTCGCGTCGCCGTTGCAGTGAGCGCCGCCGCGATGGCCGTGTCCCTCGCCGCCTGCGGCAGCGCCAAGGAGTCCGGCGAGAACGGTGCCAAGACCGGTGCCGCCAAGGGCGACGCCCTCACCATCGGTCTGCTGCTCCCGGAGAACCAGACCGCGCGCTACGAGAAGTTCGACAAGCCCCTCATCGAGAAGAAGATCAGCGAGCTGACGAACGGCAAGGCGAAGGTCGTCTACGCCAACGCCAAGCAGGACGCGACCCTGCAGACGCAGCAGGTCGACACGATGATCACCAACAAGGTCGACGCGCTGATCGTGGACGCGGTGGACTCCAAGGCCATCGCGGGCGGCGTGAAGAAGGCGAAGGAGGCCGGCATCCCGGTCGTCGCCTTCGACCGTCTCGCCGAGGGCCCCATCGACGCCTACACCTCCTTCGACAACGAAGAGGTCGGCAAGGTCCAGGGCGAGGCCCTTCTCAAGGCACTGGGCGACAAGGCCAAGAGCGGCCAGATCGTCATGATGAACGGCTCCATCACCGACCCGAACGCCGCGCTCTTCAAGAAGGGCGCCCACAGCGTCCTGGACGGCAAGGTGAACGTCGGCAAGGAGTACGACACCAAGGAGTGGAAGCCGGAGAACGCCAACGCCAACATGGAGGCGGCGATCTCGGCCCTCGGCAAGGACAAGATCGTCGGCGTCTACTCCGCGAACGACGGCATGGCGGGCGGCATCATCACCGCCCTGAAGGCCGGCGGCTTCGACAAGCTCCCGCCGGTCACCGGCCAGGACGCCGAGCTCGCCGGTGTGCAGCGCATCGTCGCGGGCGAGCAGTTCATGAGCGTCTACAAGCCGTACGCCCCGGAGGCCGCCGCGGCCGCCGAGATGGCCGTCGCGCTCGCCAAGGGCCAGAGCCTGGACGCGATCGCCACGTCCAAGGTCGACAGCCCGACCGCCAAGGGCATCCCCTCGGTGCTCGTCCCGGTCGTCTCGCTGACCAAGGACAACATCAAGGACTCGGTCATCAAGGACGGCGTCTACACCGCCGCCGAGATCTGCACCCCGAAGTTCAAGGCCGCCTGCGACGCGATCGGCCTGAAGTAGGCACCACGTCCCCGAGGGACGCTCCCTGAAGCCTGCCCGGTGCCCCGCCCCATCCCAGCCCCCGCTATCGGGGCGGGGCACCGGACAGAAACGCTTCTCCCCGCTTCTGCTCAACCTCCGCGCCACCCCTCCCGGCGCGGCATCCCGCCGGACAGGCGGCGAAGGAGATGGTTCACGTGTCCGCTACGCCCGTGCTGGCGTTGCGCGGGGTCTCCAAGCGGTTCGGTGCCGTTCAGGCGCTCACCGACGTAGAGCTTGAGGTCCACGCCGGTGAGGTCGTCGCCCTGGTGGGCGACAACGGCGCCGGAAAGTCCACGCTGGTCAAGACGATCGCCGGCGTGCACCCCATCGATGAGGGCGTCATCGAGTGGGAAGGCAGGGCCGTGTCGATCGGCAAGCCGCACGACGCCCAGAACCTGGGCATCGCGACCGTCTACCAGGACCTCGCGCTGTGCGACAACATCGACGTCGTCGGCAACCTGTACCTCGGCCGGGAGCTCCGCAAGCGCGGCGTCCTCGACGAGGTCGAGATGGAGCGCCGCTCGCGCGAGCTGCTGAGCACGCTCTCCATCCGCATCCCCAGCGTCCGCATCCCGATCGCCTCGCTCTCCGGCGGTCAGCGGCAGACCGTGGCCATCGCCCGTTCGATGCTCGGCGCGCCCAAGCTCGTCATCCTCGACGAGCCCACCGCGGCGCTCGGCGTCGAGCAGACCGCGCAGGTGCTCGACCTGGTGGAGCGGCTGCGGGAACGCGGCCACGCGGTCATCCTCATCAGCCACAACATGGCCGATGTGAAGGCCGTCGCGGACAGGGTGGCGGTGCTCCGGCTCGGCCGGAACAACGGCGTCTTCGACGTCAAGTCCACCTCGCAGGAACAGATCATCTCCGCCATCACCGGCGCCACGGACAACGCCGTGACCCGTCGTGCGGCGCGCACCTCGGAGGCGCAGAAGTGAGCATCGACAAGACTCCGGCACCCGCCGGCGGCCGCCACCGGGTGGTCAACCCGGACGCCGCCCACGACGCGGTCACCGCGGTCGACCCCCGCCTCCTCGTGCGAGAGCAGGGCTTCGGCGGCTACATCGCCGAGTTCAAGCGCAAGCTGCACGCCGGCGACCTGGGCTCCATCCCGGTCGTCATCGGCCTGATCCTGATCTGCGCGATCTTCCAGAGCCTGAACTCGCAGTTCCTCTCCGCGCAGAACCTCAGCAACATCGCGGTCACGATGGTCGCCACCGGCATGATGGCCGTCGGCATCATCTTCGTGCTGCTGCTTGGGGAGATCGACCTGTCCGTCGGCGCGGTCAGTGGCGTCTCGGGCGCGATCGTGGCCGTCCTCAGCGTCACGAACGGGATGAACGAGTGGCTGGCCCTGCTGGTCGCGATCGCCGGTGGAGCGGTCATCGGAGCGCTCCACGGCTTCTTCTTCGCCCGGATCGGCGCGCCCGCCTTCGCCGTCACCCTGGCCGGTCTGCTGTTCTGGCAGGGCTTCATGCTCCAGCTCCTCGGCTCCCAGGGCACGATCAACCTGGACGGCGACGGCGTCGTCGCCAAGCTGACCACGTACTACTTCTCCGACGTGGCGGCGGCCTACGGTCTCGCCGGGCTGGCCGTGGCTCTGTTCTTCCTCTCGGCGTTCCTCGACAGCCGCCGCCGCGACGCGGCCGGCATCCCGTCCCGGCCGCTCGGCGACATCGTGTTCCGCACGGTCCTCCTCGCCGTCGTGTCCTTCGGCGCCGCGTACATGCTCAACCAGTACAAGGGCCTGCCCCTGGCGCTGGTGCTGTTCCTCGTGGTCCTGGTGATCACCGACTTCGTCCTGCGGCGCACCGCCTACGGCCGGAAGATCTTCGCGCTCGGCGGCAGCGTCGAGGCGTCCCGCCGCGCGGGCATCAACGTCACCGCGGTGCGGATCTCGGTCTTCGCCATCGCCGGCACCTTCGCGGCCGTCGGCGGTCTGTTCTGGGCCTCCAAGATCGCCGCCGCCAACCAGAGCGCCGGCGCCGGTGAGCTGCTGATGAACGTCATCGCGGCGGCCGTCATCGGCGGCACCAGCCTCTTCGGCGGCCGCGGCCGCACCTGGAACGCGCTGCTCGGCGTCATGGTGATCGTCTCCATCCAGTACGGCCTCGCGCTGGAGGGCATCGCCACCCCGATCCAGTTCATGATCACCGGCGGTGTGCTCCTCGCCACGGTCGTGATCGACTCGGTCACGCGCAAGACGCAGAAGACCGCCGGCCGCGCGTAGCGGCCACCGCAGCAGTGCCCGGCGCCGGAACCGGCGCCGGGCACTGCTGCGTGTTCCCCCGGGGGCCCGCGGCCCGTCCCGGAAGGACCTCCGTGTCCTCCGATGGCGTGACGCGGAACGCACCGCCCGATGACAGCGGCCGGGAGCGGAACATTAGACTCGACGGATCGGCAAGCTCGACCAGCTCAAACGCAAGGAGGCACGGGTGGCATTGCTTACCCGTATCAGGGGACCGCGCGATCTGGACCGACTCGGCCCGGAGCAGCTCGACCAGCTGGCCGCAGAGATCCGCACCTTCCTCGTGGACGCGGTCTCGAAGACCGGCGGACACCTCGGTCCCAACCTCGGCGTGGTCGAGCTGACCATCGCCCTGCACCGCGTCTTCGACTCACCGAACGACAAGGTCCTCTTCGACACCGGTCACCAGAGCTATGTCCACAAGCTGCTGACCGGTCGCCAGGACTTCTCCCGGCTCCGCGCCAAGGGGGGCCTGTCCGGCTACCCGTCGCGCGCCGAGTCCGAGCACGACGTCATCGAGAACTCGCACGCCTCGACGGTCCTCGGCTGGGCGGACGGCCTCGCCAAGGCCAACGAGGTGCTGAAGAAGGACGACCACGTCGTCGCGGTCATCGGTGACGGTGCCCTCACCGGCGGTATGGCCTGGGAGGCGCTGAACAACATCGCCGACGCCAAGGACCGCCCGCTCGTCATCGTCGTCAACGACAACGAGCGCTCCTACTCCCCGACGATCGGCGGCCTCGCCAATCACCTGGCCACCCTGCGCACCACCGACGGCTACGAGCGGTTCCTCGCCCGCGGCAAGGACATCCTGGAGCGCACCCCCGTCGTCGGGCGGCCGCTCTACGAGACCCTGCACGGCGCCAAGAAGGGCCTGAAGGACTTCATCGCCCCGCAGGGCATGTTCGAGGACCTCGGGCTGAAGTACGTCGGCCCCATCGACGGCCACGACATCGAGGCCCTGGAGTCCGCGCTGACCCGCGCCAAGCGGTTCGGCGGCCCGGTCATCGTGCACTGCCTCACCGAGAAGGGCCGCGGCTACCAGCACGCGGAGCAGGACGAGGCGGACCGCTTCCACGGGATCGGCCCCATCCACCCCGACACCGGCCTGCCGGTGAAGGCCGCGGCGGCCAGCTGGACGTCCGTCTTCGGCGACGAGATGGTCAAGCTCGGCCGCGAGCGCGAGGACATCGTCGCCATCACCGCGGCGATGCTCCAGCCCGTCGGTCTGAAGCAGTTCGCCGAGACCTTCCCGGAACGGGTGTTCGACGTCGGCATCGCCGAGCAGCACGCGGCGACCTCCGCCGCCGGTCTCGCCACCGGCGGGCTCCACCCGGTCTTCGCCGTCTACGCCACCTTCCTCAACCGCGCCTTCGACCAGGTGCTGATGGACGTCGCCCTCCACAAGTGCGGTGTGACCTTCGTGCTGGACCGCGCCGGCGTCACCGGCGACGACGGCGCCTCCCACAACGGCATGTGGGACATGTCGATCCTCCAGGTCGTCCCCACCCTGCGGATGGCCGCCCCGCGCGACGCCGAGCAACTGCGCGCCCAGCTCCGCGAGGCCGTCGAGGTCGACGACGCGCCGACCGTGGTCCGTTACTCCAAGGGCGTGGTCGGCCCCGCGGTCCCGGCAGTCGGCCGCGTCGGCGGCATGGACGTCCTGCGCGAGCCGCGCACCGCCCCCCATGGCCCTTCGGGCATGGGAGGCACCCCCGGGCCCGACGTCCTCCTCGTCTCCGTCGGCGCCCTGGCGCCGATGTGCCTGGAGATCGCCGACCTCCTCGACAAGCAGGGCATCTCCACCACCGTCGTCGACCCCCGCTGGGTCAAGCCGGTCGACGAGGCCCTCGCCCCGCTCGCCGAGCGGCACCGGGTCGTCGTCACCGTCGAGGACAACGGCCGCGTCGGCGGTGTCGGCTCCGCCGTGTCCCAGGCACTGCGCGATGCCGGAGTGGACCTGCCGCTGCGCGATTTCGGCATCCCGCCGCGCTTCCTCGACCACGCCTCCCGCAAGGAGGTCATGGCGGAGATCGGGCTGACCGCTACGGACATCGCCCGCCAGGTCACCGGCCTCGTCGCCAAGTTGGACGGCCGGCTCGACGACGAACCCAGCAGGACCGCCGAGCCGGCGCGGGACTGAGCGGGCGCGCCGAGCGGCGCGCACCCGGCGGACGGAGACGGATTGGGCCGGTCGGAGTACCGTGAGAGGTTCCCGGCCGGTCCTTTCGTGTGAAACGCACTCCGTGGGCGGGCGAGGTCCAGCACTCCTCTCGATCATGGCCATACGGCCATGGGTACGGAGGTACGCCGGTGAGCACACAGCAGCAGCCCCCGAGGAGCACCGGGGCGTTCCGGACCAAGACGGTCGAGCAGTCGATCCGGGACACGGAGGAGCCGGAGCACGCGCTCAGGAAGTCGCTCTCCGCCTGGGACCTCACCGTCTTCGGCGTCGGTGTCATCATCGGCACCGGCATCTTCGTCCTGACGGGCATCGCCGCGAAGGAGAACGCCGGGCCCGCCACGTCCCTGTCGTTCGTCGCCGCCGGAGTCGTCTGCGCCCTCGCCGCGCTCTGCTACGCCGAGTTCGCGTCCACCGTGCCGGTGGCCGGCTCGGCGTACACCTTCTCGTACGCCTCGATCGGGGAACTCCCCGCCTGGATCATCGGCTGGGACCTGGTCCTGGAGTTCGCCCTCGGCACGGCGGTCGTGGCGGTCGGCTGGTCCGGGTACGCGCGCGCCCTCCTGGAGACCAACCTGGGCTGGCAGATGCCCGCCGCGCTCTCCGGGCCCGACGCGGGCGGCCACTTCGACCTGCTGGCCTTCCTGCTGATCCTGGCGCTGACCGCCGTGCTCGTCATCGGCATGAAGCTGTCCGCCCGCATCACCGCGATCGTCGTCGCGATCAAGGTCACCGTGGTGCTGCTGGTCATCGTCGCGGGTGCCTTCTTCATCAAGGCGGACAACTACACCCCGTTCATCCCCCCGGCCCAGCCGCAGGAGACCGGCAGCGGCCTCGCGGCGCCGCTGGTGCAGCTGCTGTTCGGCTACGAGCCCACGAACTTCGGCGTGATGGGCATCTTCACCGCGGCCTCCATCGTGTTCTTCGCCTTCATCGGATTCGACGTCGTCGCCACCGCCGCCGAGGAGACCAGGAACCCCCAGCGGGACATGCCGCGCGGCATCCTGGGCTCCCTCCTCATCTGCACCCTGCTGTACGTGGCCGTGACGCTCGTCGTCACCGGCATGCAGCACTACATGGACATGTCGGCGACAGCTCCGCTCGCCGACGCCTTCAAGGCGGTCGACCAGCCCTTCTTCGCCGGCGCCATCAGCCTCGGCGCGGTCGTGGGACTCATCACCGTCTGCATGATCCTGCTGCTGGGCCAGACCCGGGTGTTCTTCGCGATGAGCCGCGACGGACTGCTGCCCCGCTTCTTCTCCATCACCCACCCGAAGTTCCGCACGCCCCACCGCGCGACCATCGTGCTCGGCGGCGCCATCGCGATCATCGCGGGCTTCACCAGCCTGGAGGCGCTCGCCGCCCTGGTGAACATCGGCACGCTCTTCGCGTTCGTCATCGTGGCCCTCGGCGTCATCATCCTCCGCAACACCCGGCCCGACCTGCACCGCGCGTTCCGGACGCCATGGGTGCCGGTGCTGCCCATCGTGTCGATCGCGGCGTCGCTCTGGCTGATGCTGAACCTCCCGGCGGAGACCTGGCTGCGGTTCGCCGTGTGGATGGCGATCGGCGTGGTCGTCTACTACCTGTACGGCCGCTCCCACAGCCGCCTCGGCAAGCTGGGCAAGGACGCCGAGTTCTAGCCGGGGCGTGTCGCGGGAGTCCCTGCTGGCCCGTGACGCCCGGCACGCACTCCCCGGTAGCCCTTCGGCACGGGAGGTACCCCCCACGCCGACGACTCGCGGGACGGACCGTACGCACCCGAACACCTGCCCACGCCGCGGCGATTCCCGCCCGCCGCGCCGAGCCGCTGACCGGCGACGTCGGCGGAGCGGTGCGCCACGTGCGCCCGGCGCGGCGGTGAGGGGCGAGCGGGCGCGGGGTCAGCCGCGGCGGACCGTGCGCGGCCCGACGACCCGCGCGCCGAGCGCCTCGACCCGCTCCCGCAGCCCCCGGTCGGCCGTGACCACGACGGCGGTACGGCCGGCGCTCTCCCGGACCAGTTCCACGACCCGGTCGTCACCGCTGCCGGGTGCGGCCTCGACCCGTACGCCGGGGACGGGCCCGACGCCCCTCGCGCGGCCCTCGACGACCAGGACCACCTCCACCGGACCGGGGTGCCCGGGGACACCCTCCTCGGCGAGCGGGACGAGCCCGTCGCGCAGCCGCTCGGCCGCCCCCCGGCGGTCGCGCCACCAGCCGTCGGGTACCGAACCGACCACGTTCGCGCCATCGACGATCAGAAGAGGGACCATGGCTGAAGGGTGCCACAGGGCCGGTCCGCGGGCGGGCGAAACGCTCTCCCACCGGGTGTTATCGTCACGTGAATCAAGCGCTTGCACGGCGCTCGGGGAAGGTGGGCAACGGGCCATGTCATTGCGGTCTGCGCGGCGGTCGAAGCGTCGGACGGGCACCCCGCCCGACACCGTGGGCGCCGAAGGCCGGCAGCGTCGGGCGGCCCGGGCCACGACCTCGCTGCCCGCCGACCCGTCGCTCCCGTCGACCAGCGGCTGGCTGCTGCGCGGCAAGGACGGAAGGCTCTCCGCGTACACGCCGGTCGCCGACGGCGTGCTGCGCTGGACGGAGCGACGGCCCGGCGGGCCCCAGTGGACCGGCCCCGAGCTGTTCCCGGCCCCCGGCATCCTGCCGTACCTGGCGATCGCCCAGGGCTCGGACGGCTATGTGCAGCTGGTCGCGCTGCGGCGCACCCAGCTCCCTGGCGGCGACGTCGCCACGGACGTCGTGCAGGCCATCCAGTACCAGTCGGGGCGCCCCCTGCGGGACTGGTACGCGCTCGGTACCCCGTACGCCCAGGACCGGGCCCTCGCGGCCACCATAGGGCTCCCCGCGGCCGTCGTGGACTCGGAGGGCTCCCTCCACGTCTTCGCGCGGAACGCGGGCGGCGGTGTCTGCGGCCGGGCGCAGGTGCCCAACGGCAAGTGGAACAAGTGGGCCGACCTCAAGGGCAGTGACACGCTCGGCCTGCCCGCCGCGACGGTCACCGACCACGGGCTGATGGAGGTCCTCGCCCCGACGGATGACGCCGTGCTGCGGTGGAACCAGGAGACCCAGGGCGTGAAGTTCCAGCGCGCCGACGACATCGCCTTCTCCGCCGCCAACGGCTCCGTCAGCTCCGAGCGCACCGGCCGCGAGCGGCTGACCCACTTCTGGCGCGACGCGGCCACGGGCGCCGTCCACGCCTGGCGCGAGGGGATGGCCGCGCCCGCGGCCCTCGGCGGCGAGGGCGGCACCGGGCCGGTCGCCGTCCTCCGCACCCCCGTCGACGGGCAGGACTGCACGATCCTCGCCCAGCGCGGCCGCGACGGCCGCCCGGCCATCGCGGCCTATCCGACGGAGGAGGAGTCCGCCGGCCTCGACTGGACGCCCACGGGCGACCCTTGTGCAGGCGCTCCGGCCCTCGCCATCGACGGCACCGGCCGTGTCGTCCTCGCCGCACTCGGTGCCGACGGCTCCCTGCGCGTGACCCGGCAGAAGTCGGAGTCGGGGCTGGCGATGGAGGCGTGGACGCAGGTGTGAGCCTCCCCGGCCGGGGCGCAGCGCGGACGGTCGCATCGGAACGGGCCGTACGGGAGCAATCCCGTACGGCCCGTTCCTGTCGGCCTGTGACCACCGCACCGTCACCGGTGCGGCGGTCATATGGTCACACGGTCACGCGGGGACGCTCGCCACGCCCCGCGCCAGGAACCGCTTGCCGTTGACGCGCTCGCTGACGCCCTCGCGGTCCAGGTACGGCGTGATGCCGCCCAGGTGGAAGGGCCAGCCGGCGCCCGTGATCAGGCACAGGTCGATGTCCTGCGCCTCGGCGACGACACCCTCCTCCAGCATCAGGCCGATCTCCTGCGCCACCGCGTCGAGGACACGGGCGCGGACCTGCTCCTCCGTCAGTACGCTGTCGCCCTGCTTCAGCAGCGCGGCGACCTCCGGGTCCAGCTCCGGCTTGCCGCTGTCGTACACGTAGAAGCCGCGCTTGCCGGCCTCGACGACCGCCTTCAGGTTGGGGGAGACGGTGAAGCGCTCCGGGAAGGCGCGGTTCAGCGTCTCGGACACGTGCAGACCGATCGCCGGGCCGACGAGCTCCAGCAGCACCAGCGGGGACATCGGCAGACCGAGCGGCTCGATCGCCTTCTCGGCGGTGGCGACCGGGGTGCCCTCGTCGATGACGTTCTGGATCTCGCCCATGAAGCGGGTCAGGATGCGGTTCACGACGAACGCCGGGGCGTCCTTGGTGAGCACCGCGGTCTTCTTCAGCTTCTTCGCGACACCGAACGCCGTGGCCAGCGAGGCGTCGTCGGTCTTCTCACCGCGGACGATCTCCAGCAGCGGCAGGACCGCGACCGGGTTGAAGAAGTGGAAACCGACCACGCGCTCCGGGTGCTTGAGCTTCGAGGCCATCTCGGAGACCGACAGCGAGGAGGTGTTGGTGGCGAGGATCGCGTGCGCCGGGGCGACGGCCTCGACCTCCGCGAACACCTTCTGCTTGACGGACATCTCCTCGAACACGGCCTCGATGACGAAGTCCGCGTCCGCGAAGCCCTCGGCCTTGTCCAGGACACCGCTCACCAGCGCCTTGAGGCGGTTGGCCCTGTCCTGGTTGATACGGCCCTTGGCCAGCAGCTTCTCGATCTCGGCGTGGACGTAGCCCACGCCCTTGTCGACGCGCTCCTGGTCGATGTCGGTGAGGACCACCGGGACCTCCAGACGGCGCAGGAACAGCAGCGCCAGCTGGGAGGCCATCAGACCGGCGCCGACGACACCGACCTTGGTGACCGGGCGGGCCAGCGACTTGTCCGGGGCGCCGGCGGGGCGCTTGCCGCGCTTCTGCACCAGGTTGAAGGCGTAGATGCCGGAGCGCAGCTCGCCGCCCATGATGAGGTCGGCGAGCGCGGTGTCCTCGGCGTCGAAGCCCTTCTGCAGGTCGCCGTCCTTGGCGGCCTCGATGATGTCGAGGGCGCGGTAGGCGGCCGGGGCGGCGCCGTGCACCTTGGAGTCGGCGATGAACCGGCCCTTGGCGACGGCCTGGTCCCAGGCCTCGCCGCGGTCGATCTCGGGGCGCTCCACCACGATCTCGCCCTTGAGGACGGACGCGGTCCAGATCAGCGACTGCTCAAGGAAGTCGGCGCCCTCGAAGATGGCGTCGGCGATGCCCAGCTCGTGCACCTGGACGCCCTTGAGCTGCTTGTTCTGGTTGAGCGAGTTCTCGATGATCACCGAGACGGCGCGGTCCGCCCCGATCAGGTTCGGCAGGATGGTGCAGCCGCCCCAGCCGGGAACCAGACCGAGGAAGACCTCGGGCAGCGAGAAGGCCGGCAGGGCGCTGGAGACCGTGCGGTAGGAGCAGTGCAGGCCCACCTCGACGCCGCCGCCCATCGCCGCGCCGTTGTAGTAGGCGAAGGTCGGGACGGCGAGCGAGGACAGCCGCTTGAAGACGTCGTGGCCGCCCTTGCCGATGGCGAGCGCGTCCGAGTGCTGCTTCAGCAGTTCGACGCCCTTGAGGTCGGCGCCGACGGCGAAGATGAACGGCTTGCCGGTGATGCCGGCGCCGACGACGGTGCCCTCGGACGCCTCCTGCTCGACCTGGTCGATCGCTGCGTCGAGGTTCGCCAGCGACTGCGGGCCGAAGGTCGTCGGCTTGGTGTGGTCCAGGCCGTTGTCCAGCGTGATGAGGGCGAACCTGCCCGCGCCGCCGGGGAGGTCGAGGTGGCGTACGTGCGCCTGGGTGACGACCTCGTCGGGGAACAGCTCGGCCGCGCCCTTCAGGAGCTCAGCGGTGGTGGTCACTTGTCGCCTCCGGCGTCCTTGTGGTGCGGGTTCTCCCAAATGACGGTGGCGCCCATGCCGAAGCCGACGCACATCGTGGTGAGGCCGTAGCGGACCTCCGGCTGCTCCTCGAACTGCCGCGCCAGCTGCGTCATCAGACGCACGCCGGAGGAGGCCAGCGGGTGGCCGAAGGCGATGGCGCCGCCGTACTGGTTCACCCGGGCGTCGTCGTCGGCGATGCCGTAGTGCTCCAGGAAGGCCAGGACCTGGACGGCGAAGGCCTCGTTGATCTCGAAAAGGCCGATGTCCTCGATGGACAGACCCGCCTGGGCGAGGGCCTTCTCCGTCGCGGGGATCGGGCCGTAGCCCATGACCTCGGGCTCGACGCCGGCGAAGGAGTACGAGACCAGGCGCATCTTGACCGGGAGGTTGTTCTCCCGGGCGAAGTCCTCGGAGGCGATCAGCGAGGCGGTGGCGCCGTCGTTGAGGCCCGCGGCGTTGCCGGCGGTGACGCGGCCGTGGACGCGGAAGGGCGTCTTCAGACCCTGGAGGTTCTCGAACGTGGTGCCCGGGCGCATCGGCTCGTCGGCGGTGACCAGGCCCCAGCCGGTCTCGCCCGCCTCAGCGTTGGTGCGGCGCACCGACACCGGCACCAGGTCCTGCTGGATCTTGCCGTCGGCGTACGCCTTGGCGGCCTTCTCCTGCGAGCGCACGGCGTACTCGTCGGCGCGCTGCTTGGTGATCGTGGGGTAGCGGTCGTGCAGGTTCTCGGCGGTCATGCCCATGAAGAGGGCCGACTGGTCGACGAGCTTCTCCGACACGAAGCGCGGGTTCGGGTCCACGCCCTCGCCCATCGGGTGGCGGCCCATGTGCTCCACACCACCGGCGATGGCGATGTCGTACGCGCCGAAGGCGACCGAGCCGGCGACCGAGGTCACGGCGGTCAGCGCGCCCGCGCACATGCGGTCGATGGAGTAGCCCGGGACGGACTGCGGCAGACCCGCGAGGATGCCGGCGGTGCGGCCGATGGTCAGGCCCTGGTCGCCGATCTGAGTGGTCGCCGCGATGGCGACCTCGTCGATCTTCTTGGGGTCGAGGTCCGGGTTGCGGCGCAGCAGCTCCCGGATGGCCTTCACGACGAGATCGTCGGCACGGGTCTCGTGGTAGATGCCCTTCGGGCCCGCCTTGCCGAACGGGGTGCGGACGCCGTCGACGAAGACGACGTCCCTGACGGTACGAGGCACGATGGCTCTCCTCCAGGGTGCGGGGTGGCACTGCTGCGTGGCGCACGGCTAAGCGTGCGCTTGCTGCCCTCATGCTACTTGCGGGTAACTGGGTTGCCCACCCCCCGCGACGGGAGCGGCGAACGTCACACGCGTTCGCCCCGGCCCGGCGGCGGGCGTCCGCTCGGCGCTCACGGCGGCGTGTGCGCGCGAGGGCCTTCCCCGCCTCCGCGCGGTTCTCCGTGCGGGGCGCGGCTCGGGGCGGGCGGGCCCCGCCCAGACGCTCCGGTCCCCAGGCGACCGCCGGTCTGCGGTCGGTCCCTGTGGCGCGCGCACGCCCAGGGCGGACGGCCGTCCGCGACGCCCCCGGCCTTTTCCGCCCCGGTGCTCCGGTCCCGCCCCGCCGCCCCGCCGCCCCGCCGCACCGGCGGAGCGGGGGAGGGGCGAGGACCCGGGCGCGGCGTGTCCGTCACGTGGGCCGGACGGGGCAGGCCATGCCGTACCGGGCGCGAGCCCAGGGAACCCGGGGCGCCGCAGCCGCCGCGTCGCATCCGGCTCTTGGGCCGGGACTGGCGGCATCCCGTGCGCGGGCCGGGACACAGCCGGCCGGGCGGGGCCACGGGCGCAGCACGCAGGGACGGACGACCCGCGCCCGAGGCGCCACGCGCGGCGCGCCGTGCCCGCGCGGTGCCAGTGGGGCCCGGGCGGCACGGCCTCAGGGAGTCGCCTGGAGTGCCCTCGTCAGGAGCGGCGTCACCTGTTCGACCTGCCACGGCCGCGCACCCAGCGCGGCCAGTGCCGAGGCGACCGCCTCCGGGCCCGGTTCCGCCGGCGGCTCCCAGCACATCCGCCGCACCGTGTCCGGCGTGATCAGGTTCTCCTGGGGCAGGTTCAGCTGCTCCGCCAGCGCGGACACCGCCGCCCGCGCCGCGGAAAGCCGCGCCGCCGCCACCGGGTCCTTGTCCGCCCAGGAGCGCGGCGGGGGCGGCCCGGCCACCGGCTGCCCCGGCTGGGGCAGTTCCGCCTCCGACAGCGCCCGCGCCCGGTCGACCGCCGACTGCCACTGCTCCAGCTGCCGCCGGCCCATGCGGTGCCCGAACCCGGGCAGGGCCGTGAGTGCGTGCACGTTCAACGGGAGCGCCAGCGCCGCCTCGATGATCGCCGCGTCGCCGAGCACCTTGCCGGGGGACACGTCGCGGCGCTGCGCCACCTTGTCCCGGGCCGTCCACAGCTCCCGTACGACGGCCATCTGACGGCGGCGGCGGACCTTGTGCATGCCCGACGTGCGCCGCCAGGGGTCCTTGCGCGGGGGCGCGGGCGGGGCCGAGGCGATGGCGTCGAACTCCTGCCGCGCCCACTCCAGCTTCCCCTGCCGGTCCAGTTCCTTCTCCAGCGCGTCCCGCAGGTCCACGAGCAGCTCGACGTCGAGCGCCGCGTACCGCAGCCAGGGCTCGGGGAGGGGGCGGGTGGACCAGTCCACCGCCGAGTGGCCCTTCTCCAGGGCATAGCCGAGCACCGACTCGACCATGGCCCCGAGGCCCACCCGAGGGAAGCCCGCGAGCCGTCCGGCGAGCTCGGTGTCGAAGAGCCTCGTCGGCAGCATGCCTATTTCGCGCAGGCAGGGGAGGTCCTGGGTGGCCGCGTGGAGGATCCACTCGGTGCCGGTGAGGGCGTCGCCGAGCGGGGAGAGGTCGGGGCAGCCGACCGGGTCGACGAGCGCCGTGCCTGCGCCCTGGCGGCGCAGCTGGACGAGGTACGCGCGCTGCCCGTAGCGGTAGCCGGACGCGCGTTCGGCGTCGACGGCGACGGGACCGGTGCCGGCGGTGAAGGCGGCGACGACGGATTCCAGTGCCTCGGGCGTGGAGATCACCGGAGGGATGCCCTCCCGCGGCTCCAGCAGGGGGATCGGCGCCCCTTCTGCAGAGACGCCGCCGTCCGGGGGGCCGCCCCCGATGGTGCGCAGGTCCGGCTCTGCTGCGGTCTCTTGGGCGTCGGTCACCTGTCAAGGGTATCCGTCAACGGCAAGCGCCCGTCGACGGAACGTTCCGTCGACGGGCACCGGACCGGTGTGAAGGAGGCTCAGTGGATGATGCCGGTGCGCAGCGCCACGGCCACCATTCCGGCGCGGTCACCGGTGCCCAGCTTGCGTGCGATCCGGGCCAGGTGGCTCTTCACCGTCAGGGCGGACAGGCCCATCGAGACACCGATCGCCTTGTTCGACTGCCCCTCGGCGACCAGCCGGAGCACCTCCACCTCGCGACCCGACAGCTCGCGGTAGCCGCCCGGGTGGCTCGGGGCGCCGGGGGGACGGCGGTGCAGCCGGGCGGCCGCGGCGCCGATCGGGGCGGCTCCGGGGCGGGTGGGGTGGCCGAGGTTGGTGCGCGTACCGGTCACGACATAGCCCTTGACCCCACCGGCCAGCGCGTTGCGGACGGCGCCGATGTCGTCGGCGGCGGAGAGGGCGAGGCCGTTGGGCCAGCCCGCGGCGCGGGTCTCGGACAGCAGGGTCAGCCCGCTGCCGTCGGGCAGGTGGACGTCGGCCACGCAGATGTCGCGCGGGTTGCCGACGCGGGGACGGGCCTCCGCGATGGACGACGCCTCGATGACATCGCGCACCCCGAGCGCCCACAGGTGGCGGGTGACGGTGGAGCGGACGCGCGGGTCGGCCACGACGACCATGGCCGTCGGCTTGTTCGGGCGGTAGGCGACCAGGCTTGCGGGCTGCTCGAGGAGAACGGACACCAGGCCTCCTGGGAAGGTGGGGGACGGAGCCGGCTCGGGGATGAAGCCGGGGCGAACCGTGCTTGATGGGTCACCACCTCTTCGGCAGCAAACCTGGTCGCCTTTAGAGAAAGATCACGATTTGGTGAGTAACAATTCCGGCAATTAGGACGCGTGATCGATCATGCTGTGACCCTGTACGGACATCCCGGGTGATCGTCGGCGGCCCGGACTTGCGGCCCGCACGGCCGTCGCGGACCCCGGGCGCACGGCCCCGGTGACAGCCCTCGCCCGCCGTGCCGACGGATCGGCCGACGACCCTGCGCACCCGTGTCGCGACCGCGCCGTGCGCCGCCCGACGGACCGGCGTGCCTCCGGCCCTTCCGCTCGTCCCACCCACCGCGCCGTGCGCCGCCGCTCCGCGTGCGCGCCGCCGTATCCCGACCCCGCAGACCCCCGTGCCGGCCGTACCGCCGGGGCTACGGCGCGTGCGGGCCCCGGCGCTGCGGCAGTGTGACGACGCCCGCCGTCGTGCCGTCGGGGACGCCCGCGGGCGGCAGGCCGGCGAGCTGGCAGAGCAGGTCGCACCAGGCCGCGAGGTGCGCCGCGGTGTCCGGCGCCCCGTCGCGGCCCTCGCGAGGCGTCCAGGACGCCCGGATCTCGATCTGCGTCGCCGGGCGGCGGTCCGCGAGTCCACCGAAGTAATGGGACCCCGCCCGGGTGACGGTGCCGCTCGGCTCCCCGTACGCGAGGTTCCGTGCCTCCAGCGCGCCGGTCAGCCAGGACCAGCACACCTCGGGGAGCAGCGGGTCCGCCGCCATCTCCGGCTCCAGTTCGGCGCGCACCAGCGTCACCAGCCGGAACGCGCCCTGCCACGCCTCGTGACCCGACGGGTCGTGCAGCAGGACCAGCCGGCCGTCCGCGAGGTCCTCCCCGTCGTCGACGACCGCCGCCTCCAGGGCGTACGCGTGCGGGGCGAGGCGCTGCGGCGGTCGGGCCGGGTCCACCTCGATCCCGGGCCGGGGCCGTGCCGCGCGCAGCGCGTCGACCGCGAGGCGGAACGCCCGCGGCACGGAGTCCGGCTCGGCGCCGTCCGTGCCCTCGGCGCCGTCGGATGGATCGGAGAACTGTCCCTGAGCCGCAGCCATGCGGGGAAGAGTAGGCGGAACGCGGGCCCGGCGCAGGGAGGGACACCCACCGGCGCACGCTCCTTGCTCGCCCGTGCGAAGATTCTGGGCGTGAGCGCCAACGACCTCCCCCCGGCCCGGAGCACCGCCCCCGCAGGGGACGCCCCGTCCGAGGGCCAGCAGACGACGACCGACGCACTGCGGGACTCCGCCTTCCTGAAGGCGTGCCGACGCGAACCCGTGCCGCACACACCGGTCTGGTTCATGCGGCAGGCGGGACGGTCGCTGCCCGAGTACCTGAAGGTGCGCGAGGGCATCCCGATGCTGGAGTCGTGCATGCGGCCGGAGCTCGTCACCGAGATCACACTGCAGCCGGTGCGTCGCCACAAGGTGGACGCCGCGATCTACTTCAGCGACATCGTCGTGCCGCTCAAGGCCATCGGCATCGACCTCGACATCAAGCCCGGAGTCGGTCCGGTCGTCGCCGAGCCGATCCGCCGCCGGGAGGACCTCGACCGGCTGCGCGAGCTGACCCCCGAGGACGTCTCGTACGTCACCGAGGCGATCGGAATGCTCACCGGTGAGCTCGGCGCCACCCCGCTCATCGGCTTCGCCGGTGCCCCGTTCACCCTCGCCAGCTACCTCGTCGAGGGCGGTCCGTCCCGCAACCACGAGCACACCAAGGCGCTCATGCACGGCGACCCGCAGCTGTGGGCCGATCTGCTCGACCGGCTCGCCGGGATCACCTCGGCCTTCCTGAAGGTGCAGATCGAGGCCGGCGCCTCCGCCGTGCAGCTCTTCGACTCCTGGGTCGGCGCGCTGGCCCCCGCGGACTACCGCCGCTCCGTCATGCCCGCGTCCGCGAAGGTCTTCGCCGCGGTCGAGGGGTACGGCGTGCCGCGCATCCACTTCGGCGTCGGGACCGGCGAACTGCTCGGACCGATGGGCGAGGCAGGCGCGGACGTCGTCGGCGTCGACTGGCGTGTGCCGCTCGACGAGGCGGCCCGCCGCGTCGGGCCCGGCAAGGCGCTCCAGGGCAACCTGGACCCGGCGGTGCTGTTCTCCACCCGGGAGGCCGTCGAGACCAAGACCCGCGAGGTCCTGGACGCCGCACGCGGCCTGGAGGGCCATGTCTTCAACCTCGGCCACGGCGTCCTGCCCACGACGGACCCCGACGCACTGACCCGGCTCGTGGAGTACGTCCACACCCGGACGGCGCGCTAGAAGCCAGGGGCACCTGGCCCGAGGGCGGGAGGAGCGTCGCGGGGAGAGGCGGTACCCGTCCGCGCGGCACGGCTTGTTAGGGTCCGCGGGTGAGATCGCGAATATCTGTTCCACCTGCGGCGGCTCGTCTCGGATGGCTCGACGCCGTTCGGGGGATCGCGGCCCTGATCGTGGCCCTGCACCACCTGAGCAACGACCTGTTCGTGGGCTTCGGTGCGGCCGTGCGCGAGTGGTTCGACCCCGGCGTCTTCGGGGTGATGGCCTTCTTCCTGGTCAGCGGGTACATCGTGCCGGCCTCGCTGGAGCGCCGGGGCGACGTGCGGGCGTTCTGGATCGGCCGGTTGTTCCGGCTGTACCCGCTGTGCGCGGTGGTCTTCGTCGCCGCGGCCGTACTGCTGCCGCGGAGTGCCGGCGGCGTCGACCCCTCGGTCCACGACCGCACCCTGCTCGCAGCCGTCGCCAACGGCACCATGCTGCAGGACCTGTTGGGGATGCGCAGCGGTCTCTCGGTGATGTGGACGCTGACCTACGAAATGGTCTTCTACTACCTGGTGACCATGTTGTTCATGGTCGGCGCCCATTGCCGCAGTGGTTCCGCCGCGGTCGTGCTCGCGGGGACGGCACTGTTCCTCGGGCCGTGGGCGGCAGGGTGGAGCCTGCGGCCCGAGCTGTCCGTCCGCGCGCTCGTCGCGGGCACCGCCCTGCTGGTGGGACTCGGGCTGGTGTGCCTGCTCAGCGGCAGCCGGCCGGCGCAGCTGGCGGGGGCCACGATGCTGTCCGGGCTGGGTCTGGTGCTCATGATCGCCAATTCGCGGTCGACCCCGTGGGAGAGCCTGCTCATCCTGGCCACGATGTTCTGCGGCACCGTGATGTACCGCGCCGAACGGGGACAACTCGGCCGGGGCGCGGCGTGGGCCTGCTGCGGCGTCGTGCTCGCGGCGGGGACGACGGCGGGGTTGCTCTACAACGACGGGCCGGCGCAGATCCGCACCTGGACCGAGTCCCCCACAGCCTGGGTCAGCGCGTTCCTCGCGGGCTGGGCGCTGTTCGGGGTGGCTCTACTGCTGCGCCGCCACCGCATGCCCGGGGCCCTGACCTGGCTGGGCGTGGTCAGCTTCTCCGTGTACCTGCTGCACCGCCCGGTGATCTCCGTGATGTCCTGGCTCATGGCGCACGTGGGGCACCCCCGCGGAGCAGCGCAGTTGCTCTGGCTGCTCGCCTTCCTCGTCGTCCTGTTCGTGCTGAGCGCCCTCACCTACCACCTGGTGGAGCTGCCCGGACAGCGGCTCGGCCGACGGCTGCAGAGCCGTCGCCGCGGCCCCCGCGCGGGCGACGACCGGGCCGTGCCCGGGAAGACCGAGAAGCAGCGGGTACCGGTCTGACCGCCTCCGGGGGCCGGCGCGGCTCCCCGCACCTCCCCGCCGAGCCACCGACGGGCGCCGGTCCCACAGCTCCCGTCGCCCGCGCCGCGGTCAGCCGCCCGCGGCGCGCACGGCCGCCGTCGCCTTCCGTGCCGCCACCAGCACCGGGTCCCACACCGGGGAGAACGGCGGGGCGTAGCCGAGGTCCAGGGCGGTCATCCGTTCCACCGTCATCCCGGCGGTGAGCGCGACCGCCGCCACGTCCACGCGCTTGGCCGCGCCCTCGCGCCCCACGATCTGCACGCCGAGGAGCCGGCCGGTACGCCGCTCGGCGAGCATCTTCACCGTCATCGGGGCCGCGTCCGGGTAGTACCCGGCACGACTGGTCGACTCCACCGTGACCGTCACGAAGCGCAGGCCCACCGCACGGGCTTCCTTCTCCAGCAGACCCGTGCGGGCGATCTCCAGGTCGCAGACCTTGCTCACCGCGGTGCCCACCACCCCGGGGAAGGTGGCGTATCCGCCGCCCACGCCCGCGCCGATGATCTGGCCGTGCTTGTTGGCATGGGTGCCGAGCGGGATGTGCCGCTCGCGGCCCGAGACGAGGTCCAGGACCTCGACGCAGTCGCCGCCCGCCCAGACGTCCTCGTACCCCCGCACCCTCATCGACAGATCGGTGAGCAGGCCACCGTGCGTCCCGAGGGGGAGTCCCGCCGCGCGTGCCAGCTCCGTCTCGGGCTCGACGCCGATGCCGAGCACCACCACGTCCGCCGGGAACTCCCCGTCCTCCGTGGCGACCGCCCGGACACGCCCCCGCGGGCCTCCGGTCCCGGCAGGCACCCCCACGTCCGACCCGGTGAGGATCTTGGTGACCTCCGCGCCGTTCACGGTGGTGATGCCCAGCCCGTCCATCGCCTCGTGCACCAGGAGGCCCATGTCGGGGTCCAGCGTCGCCATGGGCTGCTCGCCCCGGTTGACGACGGTGACCTCGAAGCCCCGCTTCAGCAGCGCCTCGGCCATCTCCACCCCGATGTAGCCCGCGCCCACCACCACGGCACGGCGGCCCTCCAGCCCCGCCAGCGTGTCCAGCAGCGCCTGCCCGTCGTCGAGGGTCTGCACGCCGTGCACGCCCGGCGCGTCGATCCCGGGCAGCCCCGGCCGCACGGGGCGGGCCCCGGTCGCGATGACGAGCTTGTCGAAGTCCGTCCACGACTCCGTGCCCGACTCCAGGTCCCGGGCCCGCACCCGCCGCCCGGGGACGTCGAGCCCGACGACCTCCGTGCGCATGCGCAGGTCGATGCCTCGCTTCCGGTGCTCCTGCGGCGTCCGGGCGATGAGCGAGTCCCGCTCCGCCACGTCGCCGCCGACCCAGTACGGGATGCCGCAGGCCGAGTACGACGCGAAGTGGGACCGCTCGAAGGCGACGATCTCCAGTTCCCCGGGACCCCTGAGCCGGCGCGCCTGCGACGCGGCGGACATCCCCGCCGCGTCGCCGCCGATGACCACCATGCGTTCCATACGGAACACGCTACGGGGGAGCGGCCGTTCAGTCCTGCCCGGGCCCCTGCGTCGACGGGACGCCGGAGCCCCGGGCGGTCCGCCGCGCCCGCAGCGGCCGGACCAGCCACCACCACACCGCGTACAGCAGTGCGAGCGCCGCGCCGAACGGCGACACCGCGGCCACCACCACGGCCCCCACCGCGCGGTCGACGCCAGCGCGTCCCAGCCGCCCGACAGCGCGTCCAGGAATCCCGGAGCGCCCTCCTCACCCGGACGTTCCCGCTTCTCGGGCTCCGAAAGCCGCAGGGTGACCGTCGCCATCGCCGTCCGGTCCTCCAGCGACGCCCGGCGGGCGAGCAGGGACTCCAGCTCGGCCTGACGCCTGCTCAGCGCGCCCTCCAGCGTGACCACGTCCGAGACGACCTGTGCCGTGCGCGCATGATGCTCCCCCCAAGGGATGCGGTGAGTTCGGTGCCCGTTCGACGTGCGGCCCCCGGACGGGGTTGCCCCGTCCCGGTACCGAAGCGGTCACGGCAGGGACTCGTTCCGGCGCGCCGGGCCACCGTGCGGTGCGACGCGCGACACGGACCGCGTCGCACCGCACGGTGGGCCCGTGCGACGGCGCGCACCGAGCCTCCCGGGGACGGGCACCGGCCGGGGTGTACGAGCCGATGCCGTCCGGTCCGGAGAGGTTTGAGACAGTGGAGGCATGCTGCCCACGTCCGAGCACCCCCCGTCCGGCGCCGGCCGCGTCGTCGTCATCGGCGGCGGGATCGCCGGCCTCGCGGCGGCCCACCGGCTGGCCACGTCCGGAGTGCGGGTGACCCTGCTGGAGGCCACCGACCGGCTCGGCGGGAAACTCCGGGCCGGCGAGATCGCCGGAGCCCCGGTCGACCTCGGCGCCGAATCGGTGCTCGCACGCCGGCCCGAGGCGGTCGCCCTCGCACGCGCCGTCGGGCTCGGCGACCGACTGCGGGCCCCCGCCACCACCACCGCCTCCGTGTGGACCCGCGACGCCCTGCGGCCCATGCCCCGAGGCCATGTGATGGGCGTCCCCGGCAGCCCCGAGGCACTGTCCGGGCTGCTGTCCGCCGAGGGGATCGCCAGGATCGGGCGGGAGCGCGAACTGCCCCCCGCCGAACTCGGGGACGACGTCGCCATCGGCGGTTTCGTCGCCGAACGCCTGGGCCGCGAGGTCGTCGACCGGCTCGTCGAGCCGCTGCTCGGGGGCGTGTACGCGGGCGACGCCTACCGCATCTCCATGCGGGCAGCCGTCCCCGCCCTCTTCGACGCGGTCAGGGCCGCCGGGGGCAGCCTGCTGGCGGGCGTCCGCGAGGTGCAGCGCCGGGCCGCCGAGCGGCAGGAGACCGGCCCCGTGTTCATGGGCCTCGACGGCGGTATCGGCACCCTGCCGCCCGCGGTCGCCGACGCCGTCCGGGCCGCCGGCGGGGAGATCCTCACCGGGGCGTCCGTACTGGGCCTGACCCGCGGCACCGGAGGCTGGCGGATCCGCACCGACGAGCGCGAGCTCACCGCCGACGGAGTCGTCCTCGCCACCCCCGCCTGGTCGGCCTGCGCGCTGCTCTCCGACGCCGCCCCGGCCGCCTCCGCCGAACTCGCCGGGGTCGAGTACGCGTCGATGGCGCTGGTCACCCTCGCGTTCCGCAGCGGCGACGCGGAAGCGCTGCCCGCCGGATCAGGATTCCTCGTACCGCCGGTGGACGGCCGCACGATCAAGGCGTCCACGTTCTCCGCCCGGAAGTGGGGCTGGGTCGCCGACCGCGCCCCCGGACTGTTCCTGCTGCGCACCTCCGTCGGCCGCCACGGCGAGGAGGAACAACTCGACCGGGAGGACGAGGATCTCGTCGCCGCCTCCCTCAAGGACCTCGCCGAGGCCACCGGGCTCTCCGCGCGGCCCGTCGCCACCGAGGTCACCCGCTGGATCGGCGGACTGCCGCAGTACCCGGTCGGTCACCTCGGCCGGGTCGCCCGCATCCGGGACGCCGTGGCCGCGCTGCCCGGGCTGCGGATCTGCGGGGCGGCGTACGACGGCGTGGGCATCCCCGCCTGCGTCGGCAGCGGACAGCGCGCGGCGGACGAGATCATCGCCACGGCCCCCCTGGTGCGGGGCACTGTCCGTGACGGGCGAGAATAGCCCCATGAGTGCGCCCGAAAAGATCCCGAACGCCGGTAAGAAGGCGAAGGACCTCAACGAGGTCATCCGCTACACCCTGTGGTCCGTCTTCAGGCTGCGGGAGGTGCTGCCGCAGGACGCGGACCGCGCCGGGTACGCGGACGAGGTCCAGGAGCTGTTCGACCAGCTCGCCGCGAAGGACGTCACCGTCCGCGGCACCTACGACCTGTCCGGTCTGCGCGCCGACGCGGACCTGATGATCTGGTGGCACGCCGAGACCGCGGACCAGCTCCAGGAGGCGTACAACCTGTTCCGCCGCACGCGCCTCGGCCGAGCGCTGGAGCCGGTCTGGTCCAACATGGCGCTGCACCGCCCCGCCGAGTTCAACAAGTCGCACATCCCGGCCTTCCTCGCCGACGAGACGCCGCGCGACTACGTCTCGGTCTACCCGTTCGTGCGCTCCTACGACTGGTACCTGCTGCCCGACGAGGACCGCCGCCGCATGCTCGCGGACCACGGCAAGATGGCCCGCGGCTACCCGGACGTCCGCGCCAACACGGTCGCCTCCTTCTCCCTCGGCGACTACGAGTGGCTGCTGGCCTTCGAGGCCGACGAGCTGTACCGGATCGTCGACCTCATGCGCCACCTCCGCGCCTCCGAGGCCCGGATGCACGTCCGCGAGGAGGTCCCCTTCTTCACCGGGCGCCGCAAGAGCGTCGCGGACCTGGTGGCCGGTCTGGCCTGACGGCCCCGAAGACCTGGAGGCGGGCTCCCGCAGGGGCGGCCCGCCTCCCCTCGACCCGGAAGATCAGACAGCGGGCGGCAGCACGCGCTCGACCGCCCGCTGGTCCAGCGACACCGGGTCCGGCTGCGGGTGCGGCGCGCACGAAGCGCGCCGCACCGGCGTCCTGCCGGTCAGCAGGTATACCTCCATGTGGCGGTTGACGCAGGAGTTGTCACCGCCCGAGATGCCGTGCGTGCCCGCACCCCGCTCGGTGACCAGCGCGGAACCCGCGAGGCGTTCCTGCAGCCTCAGGGCACCCGCGTACGGGGTGGCGGCGTCCCGCTCGGCCGCCAGGATCAGCAGCGGCGGCACGTCCCCCGGCCCCGTGCGCACGTCGACCGGACGCTGCCGCGGCGGCTGCCAGTAGGCGCACGGCAGGTTCATCCAGACATTGGCCCAGGTCTCGAACGGCGCCCGCCGCGCCAACGCGGTGTTGTCCCGGTCCCACACCGCCCAGTCCGCGGGCCAGGGCGCGTCGTTGCACTGCACGGCCGTGTAGACGGCGTTGCCGTTCTCCTCCTCGGCCGCCTCCGAGACACGGGGTTTCGCCTGCTTGACGAGCTGCCGCGGATCGCCCTTCAGATACGCCGACAGCGCGAGGGCGCGGCGCGGCCAGTACAGGTCGTTGTAGACGGTCCGGGTGAACGCCGAGTGCAACTGGCCCGGCCCGACGGTGCCGTCCGCCGGCTTCCGCGCCAGCAGGGCGCGGGCCCGGTCGTAACTGGCCTGCACCTGCTGCGGAGTTGTGCCGAGGCCGTACGTGGCGTGGTGCCGGGCGACCCAGGCCCGGAAGTCCGCCCAGCGGCCCTCGAACGCGAGCGACTGCTCCAGGTTGCTGCGGTACCAGATCCTCGCCGGGTCCGGGTCGACGGGCGAGTCGAGCACCATGCGCCGCACCCGATCGGGGAACATCATCGCGTACACGGCACCCAGGTAGGTGCCGTAGGAGGCGCCCAGGAAGGTGAGCCGCCGCTCGCCGAGGGCCGCCCTCAGCACCTCCAGATCGCGGACGTTGTTCAGCGAGTGGTAGTGCCGCAGCGCGGGACCGGCGTTGTGGGCGCAGCCGCGTGCGTACACCCGTGCCCGCGCGATGCCCTTCCCCTTCTCGGCGGCGGTGGGATGGACGGGAGCCGCGGTGGGGCCCTTGGTGAACTCCACGGGGTGGAGGCAGGAGATCGGCGCGGAGCGGCCGACGCCGCGCGGCGCGTAGCCCACCATGTCGTACGCCTCGGCGATGCGCTTCCACGCGGGCTCCTTGGCGAGCGCGGGGAAGTACATGCCGGAACCGCCGGGACCGCCGGGGTTGTAGAGGAGAGCGCCCTGCCGCGCCGACGGCCCGCCTGTCGCCCTGACCCGGCTGACGGCGAGACCGATCTGCCGGCCCCACGGGTCCGCGTAGTCGAGCGGGACCCGGACGACTGCGCACTCGACGGTGGGCGGCAGGTCCTCCTCCGCGGGGCACGCCCCGAACGTGACGCCGGCTGCCACGGCACGGGCGGCGGCGACCACGGTTCCACGGTCCTCCCGGGTGCCGTGCGGGGGTGCACCGGTGGCAGGGGCCGCTGCGACGGCGGAGAGGATCAGGGAGCCGGCGGCTCCGTACAGGGCTGTTGCTCTCATCGCGTTCCCTTCGCGCCACCGGTCGTGGCTCGAAGGTCACCAGAACACCGGACTTTGTAAAGGATCTTGTTCGGGTGTCGCGGTCGATGACCCTTTTGCGGCACGCATGATGTTTCACACCTCAGATGTGACGCCTCCGCTCAGGGGTGTCTGCCGTCTGCCGTCGGGCGTTCCGCTGCCAGGCGCACGCCTCAGGTGGTGCCGGGTCCGGGTCCGCTGCACGGCATCGGCTCCGGGCGTCACGGGAATTCCGGGCTGCGGGCCTCGCGACCCGGGGCGGGCGCGGTGTGGACCGGCCCGGGTCCCTGCTTGCGGCCCGGGGTCGGAAGCGTCGGCGGGGCCGCCCGAACCGGACCCCGGCTCCGGGCCCGAGCGCCCCCCGGCACCCGGTGCCCTCGACCCGCAGGGGCGGGCCGTCAGGTCGAGCCGCCACCGCAGCCGGACCCGCCCCCGCAACCGGACCCGCCGCTCGAACCGCCGCCGCAACCGGACCCGCCGCTCGAACCGCCCCCGCAACTCGAGCCGCCGCCGGACGATCCACCGCACCCGCCGCTGCAACCACCACCCGAGCCGCAGGAACTGCCGCCCGCCCCGCCGCAGCCCCCGCCGCCGGAGGAGGCCGCGCACCACACGGCGACGGGGACCCAGGCCGCGCTGTCGGAGGCACCGCCGTGGCCGCCTCCTCCGACGCGGGCACCGGCCCGGGAGGTCCGCGCGCCGCCGGCGCGCACCAGCCTGGCCGCCGCGACCAACTGCGCCTGGAGGACGGGGTCGGGCACGGCCCGCAGTCCGCCGAACACCACCAGATGGCCGGCGTCGGTGCGATGGGCCTGCGCGGCCCGGTACTCCGCGGCCGCGCGGTGTCCCGCGGCGCTGACGCGGCGGCGCGCCCGGGACGAGCAGACCGCCGCGACGACCACCCCCGCGAGGCAGGCCGGAAGGACCGCGACGACGAACGGGAACGGCATGTCGGCGAATCCCTCGTGGAACGCGTACTGCACGAACGTGGCGACCAGCGAGACCGGCAGCAGCACCAGGCACAGCACGAGCTGCCAGGTGGACCAGGTCTTCCAGCGCCGGACTTCGCCGGGCGCGATCATCAGTCCCCGGGCCGCGAGTCCGTCGCCGATCTCCTGGACGGCGGGGTTGCGCATCACCGCGATCCGCAGGTCGTGCAGCGCCCCGCTCGGGGCCCGTGTCAGTTCGTCCAGGACGGCGCGTTCGACGTGGTCGCGGGCGAGGGGCCGACGGACGGCGACGATGCCCGGCCCTCCGATCATCAGCCGCCCGTCCGTGACCATCGCGGTCAGCGCGGCGTCGACCGCCCTGGCGGGCCCGCCGTTGAGGAACGCGGCCTCCATGAGGTCGTGCACCGGGCCGCCCGGGCCACGGCGGGCCTTCGCCAGGCCGCTGACGAGCAGGATCGAGGAGACGCCCACGGCGAGGTACACGAGGACGGCGAATACGTTCGGCGGCATCCGGGTTCACCCCCTGACCAGAGCGGCGCGGGCCGCGCGGACGAAGCGCGTGGTGCGGCGGGGCGGGCGGGGCGCCGCCCGGTCCTGCCACCAGCGGGTGAGCCGCCGGCGTGCGACCGGGTCCTCCGGCCGGGCCGCGACCAGCAGATGCTCGGCGAAGTCCAGCGCGTCCCGGCGGTAACCGTCCCGCATCGGGCGGGACTTGGCGTAGGCGAGGTACGCGGGCCGGTAGCCGGCGCCGAGGATCTCCGGCAGTTCGGGCGCCACCTTGGCGACGACGTCGGCCCGCTTGGCCGCGAGGGCCCGGATCTGCACCCTCAGCCGCCGGGTGTCGAACCCCTCCGGCGCGGGCGTCCCGGCGACCAGCGCGGACAACAGAGCGGCCTGCGCGAGCCCGAGCCGCTCCCGCGCGGCCGGGTACGCGTCCGTGACCGGATCCGTATAAGCGTCCGTGCTCGGGCTCGGCCCCGTGCCCGCAACGGGTTCCGGTCCCGGAGCCGCATCCCGCCTCGTCCCCGTGAGCGGATCCGTGTCCGTGCCGGTGCCGGTGCCGGTGCCGGTGCCCGTGCTCGGTCCCGGAACCGCCGGCGTCGCCGCGGTACGGGACGCCGGCTCGTCCGCCGCACCCGCTTCGTCGGTACGCGTGGCCGGGGAGCCCTCCACCCGTGTACGAGGTGCCCGTCGCGTGGGCCTGGCGAGGGTCGCGCGGATCGTCTCCAGTTCCGCCGCCAGTTCCTCCTCGGGCGGGAAGTCGTCGTCCCGCTCCAGCAGTACTCCGGGTGGGTCGGTGCGCGAGCGCAGCTCGGCGAGGATGTCGAGGACCGGCTGCGGCACGGGGTGGGCGTGGGTGTCGTGCCAGACGCCGTCCCGCTCCAGACCGCCCGCGACGTGGACGTACGCGACCGCTTCGACGGGCAGCTCGTCCAGGGCCCGGACCGGGTCCTCGCCCCGGTTGACGTGGTTGGTGTGCAGATTGGCGACGTCGATCAGCAGCCGTACCCCGGTGCGCTCGACGAGTTCCGCGAGGAACCGGCCCTCCGTCATCTCCTCGCCGGGCCACGAGACCAGGGCGGCGATGTTCTCCAGGGCGAGCGGTACCGGCAGGCTGTCCTGGGCGATCCGGACGTTCTCACAGAGGACGTCCAGCGCGTCGCGGGTACGCGGGACGGGGAGCAGATGCCCCGCCTCCAGCCGGGGGGAGGCGGTGAGCGCACCGCCCGCCCGGACGAAGGCGATGTGCTCGGTGACGAGCGGCGCCCCCAGCGACTCGGCCCGCGCGGCCAGATCGGCCAGCCTGCGTGCGTCCGGCCGTTCCGCCCCGCCGAGTCCAAGCGAGACACCGTGCGGGACGACCGTGACGCCCCGCTCCCTCAGCCGCCGGAGCGAGTCGGGGAGATGGCCGGGGCAGATGTTCTCCGCGACGACCTCGACCCAGTCGAGACCGGGGAGCCGTTCCACGGCAGCGGCGATCTCCGGGCGCCAGCCGATACCGGTTCCGAGCCTGTCGGGCTGCTTCATGGGTCCCCCTCCTCCGCGTGTGCAAGGGTCATGGCCCCGTGGGGCCCTGCCCAATCCGGAGGAGGGGACGTTCAGAGCTTCATTTGAGGTTGCGGCCTCCGGGCCGGGGAGTCCCGGCCCGGAGGCCGGGGGGATCACGAACCCGTCGTCAGTTGCTCGCCCCGGGCGCCGGGCGGTTGGTGTTGACCGCAGTCGGCGGTCCCGGCTGGGTCGAGGGACGCGAGGTGGTCTCGGTCTGGGCCGGCGGCACGGCCGGGGTCGGCGCGGGCGGCAGGTTCCCGTCCGGCGGCGGCGGGCCCGTCGGGCTGGCCGTGGCACCACCGGCGGCCTCGTTGGCGATCGAGTCGAAGTCGACCATGCCGGTGTTCTCCAGCATCGTGATGTGGTCGAGCACCGTCTGGTTCGCGTCTGACGCCAGCTGGCGTATCAGGGTGTTGCGGGTGGTGTGGCGCACCTGGGCGATGAGGGAGAAGACCTTGCCGTGCGCGTTGCGCAGCAGGTTCGCGAACTTGTACTCGTACTCGCGGCCGCTGGCCGCCGACAGCTCTCTCAGCCAGCCCTGCTGCTGCTCGTTGGGCACGTTCGGCAGCTCCACGCCGAGTTTCGCCGCCACGTCGCGGGCGCGCTGGTCGAGGTCGGTGTGACCGACGATGAGGTGGTCGCCCGCGTCCTTGATCGCCTGGGTCGGGGCACGTTCGAGCGCCTGCTGCCCGGCGGGCAGCTCCCACAGGCCGGCGAGCCGCACCTTGACCAGGAAGTCGCGGTCGGTCGCCGTCAGCGGCCCCCACTGGGTGGACACGGACGAGGCGTTGAGATTGGCCTGGCCAGTCCCGGACCGGTCGGCGTAGGACCATACGGGGAAAGCGAGCGCGCCCACTGTGGCGACCAGTGCCGCGATGATCAGAGCTGTCCCGTTGACGCGACGCAGCAAGTGTGCCTCCCGATCCGATGTGCGTACCGCGGAACCGCCGGTCACGGAACCGGCGACTCAGACTGCTTGGCAGTACCGGAGGGTACGTTCGGGAGACCTGATCCGTTCAGCCCCGCTCGGGGAAGATTCGTTTCCGTACGGGACGGTCGGCGACGACCGTCACGGATCCGGGGGCGATCTCCGTGAAACCGGCGTCCCGGACCGTCGGCAGGCCGCTCGTGGCGAGTTCGGCCCAGCGGCCCGCGGCGGCGGTCCGGACGGCCAGGGGGAACCCGGCGTCGCGCCACGCCGCGCGTTCGGCTTCGTCCATGTCCCACCACAGCAGTTGCGCCCCGTGCCCGACCTGGGCCATCTCCTTGCCCGTCGACATGCGCAGCTCCGGGTTGAGCCAGAGCAGGGCGTGGTCCGGGTCGACGTCACCGGCCGGTTCCCCGGGGTCCTCGAGCTCCGTGCCCGACACCTGGAGCTTCGACAGTTCCCTGGGCCAGCCGTCCAGCGGCACCGGCGGGAACACCCGGACCTCGGCGCCGGCCCCGGCAACCGTGATGCCCGGCAGCTCCGACGCCTTGCGCCACTCCGCGCCGCGTGCTCTGCGCACGACCTTCCGGATCCGGCCGTCCTGCCAGTCCCGTACGCGCTCGGCCCACTCGCCCTCCCCGGAGGACCGCCCGTCGGACAGCATCACCACGACCGCGCGGGCGGCGGTCTCCAACGCGTCGGTACGGGAGGGCGGCGCGGTCTTCTCGATCCGGACGACGAGCGGCAGGACGAACTGGGGGGCCTCGTCGCGCGGTGTCGGCTCCCGGTGGAAGGGGCCGTCGGTGCTGTGGGTGCTGTCGGGACGGCCCGGGCGGTCGGCACTGCCTGGGCTGCCGGGACTGTCGGTGCTGTTCACCCGCACAGTCTGCCAGTCGGCGGCGGGCGGCCGGGGCCCCGGGGCCCCGGCGCTGTGTCCACTGCCCGACCGGGGGGAACGCGCTTCCGACACCTTCCCCTCGGGCCCCGGGCACCCCCGGGTGACACCTCACCGAGCCCGTATCTGACGATACGTCAAAAAACTTTCTTTGCGGGGGCGATGAACGGACACGGGTGCGGCGTCCGTATCAAGGGCCGGACGCGTCCCCCCTCCCGGTCCCCTTCGGCGACCGGAGTCCGTACCCCCGCAGGAGGCGAAGAGTTGAGTCACAGGCGTATACCCAAGCGGAAGGCGATACTCGCCGGAGCCGGAGCGGTGGGCATCGCCGCAGCTGCCGTACTGCTGCCGAATGCCAACGCTTCGCAGTCCGGGTCCGAGGACGACCGGATCGCTCCCAGAAAGATGAGCGCCGCCTCGGCCGCGGATCTCCTCCAGCAGCTCGGCAAGCAGCTCGGCGACTCCTACGGCGGCGCCTACTACGACGCGTCGAAGCAGCAGCTCATCGTGAACGTCGTCGGCAACGACAACGATGTGAACATCGAGATCAAGCGGGCCGGTGCGGTGGCCCGCAGCGTGCAGAACAGCTTCTCCACGCTGAAGTCCGCCACCCGCTCGCTCTCGAGCGAGGCCGCGGTCCCGGGCACGGCCTGGGCCATCGACCCGAGGAACAACCAGATCCTGGTGACCGCCGACCGCACCGTCACCGGCGACCGGTGGAACACCGTCGAGTCGGCCGTAGAGTCGCTCGGCGACGGGGTGGCCCGGCTCCAGAAGTCGAAGGGCGAGTTCAAGCCCCTTCTGGAGGGCGGGGACGCCATCTTCGGCGGCGGTTCGCGCTGCTCGCTCGGCTTCAACGTCACGACCCAGGACGGACAGCCCGGATTCCTCACGGCCGGCCACTGCACGGCAGCTTCCGAGCAGTGGTCCGAGCAACAGGGCGGCCGGCCCGTCGGCACCGCCCAGGAGTCCGTCTTCCCCGGTGAGGGCGACTTCGCGCTGGTGACGTACGACGACCCGAACACCGAGGCGCCGAGCGCCGTCGACCTTGGCAACGGGCAGCTCCTGGAGATCCGGCAGGCCGCCGACGCGGCCGTCGGCCAGGAGGTCTTCCGCATGGGCAGCACCACCGGCCTCAACGGCGGCCAGGTGACCGGCCTCAACGCCACCGTGAACTACCCCGAGGGCACCGTCAGCGGACTGATCCAGACCAACGTCTGCGCCGAGCCGGGCGACAGCGGCGGCGCTCTCTTCACCCGGGACGGCAACGCGATCGGTCTGACGTCCGGCGGCAGCGGCGACTGCACCTCGGGCGGCGAGACCTTCTTCCAGCCGGTGACGACCGCGCTCGAGGCGGTCGGCGCACAGATCGGCTGACGCCACCCACCGGGGCGGGCGGCGGCCCGCCCCGCCCGGATGGCCCGCCGAGACGGCAAGACGACACCCGGCCACGACGGAGAGCGAGGGGACGAGGGAGGGACAGCGGCAGCGGCCCCGGGCATCGGCGGATGCGCGGGGCCGCTGCCGCTGCCGCCGCGGTCCGCGGTCCCGTCCCGGCCGCGGGCCCCGGCGCTCAGCCGTTCCCCAGCAGGAGCTTCCTGCTCGCCTCGATGTCGAAGTCCCCCTTCGGGTACTGCGGGTCGAGTTCCTCCAGGTGTTCCAGCAGCAGCCTGCTGACTGCCCAGTTGCGGTACCACTTGCGGTCGGCGGGCACGACGTACCAGGGTGCCTCGGGGAGCGAGCAGCGCTCCAGGGCCCGTTCGTACGCCTTCTGGTAGGCCGGCCACAGCGTCCGCTCCTCGATGTCCCCCTGGTTGAACTTCCAGCGTTTGTCCGGGTCGTCGAGGCGGGCCAGCAGCCTCCGCCTCTGCTCCTCGGGGGAGATGTGGAGGAAGACCTTCACGATGGTGAAGCCGTCCTCCGCCAGCGCCCGCTCGAAGGCGTTGATCTCGTCGTAGCGGCGGCGGATCCGTTCGCGCGGCACCAGGCCGCGGACCCTGGCGATCAGGACGTCCTCGTAGTGCGAGCGGTCGAAGATCCCGATGTCGCCGGAGCGCGGCAGTTCCCGGGCGATCCGCCAGAGGAAGTGGTGGTCCCGCTCCTCCGTCGTGGGGGCCTTGAACGCCTTGATCCGGCAGCCGGCGGGATTGAAGTGGCCGATGACGTGCTTGACGGTGCCGCCCTTGCCGCTGGTGTCCATGCCCTGGAGGATCAGCAGCAGCCGGCGCCGGTCGCCCGCGGACGCCGCCGCGTACAGTCGTTCCTGCAGCTCCGCCAGGCGCCTGCCCGCCGCCGCGGCCGCCTCAAGGCCCGCGGCCTTGTCCCGCGGACCGGCCGGGACTCCGCCCGGGTCGTACGAGGAGAGGTCGACGCGATCGCCCCGGGGGACGCGCAGCACCTCACGGAGCCGGCCGGGATACCGGTCGGTGACCTCGGCCGGGGCCGGAGCCGGGGCCGCCGGGTTCCCGGCCGAGTCGGGAAGCGGGCCGGGCAGACGCCCACTGCGGCCGCTCTTCGTGGTCATCCTGGGTCACCTCGGGCTCTCTCCCGGCCGTCTCCGGCCCCGGTACTGCTCGGCCACCGGTCCTCTACTCCTCCGTCCAGCGGTCCTCCTCCGTCCACCGGTGTTCCCGGGGAGGGGGCTTCGTGTGCCGGCCACCGGTGCTTCCCGAGGGGCGTCCCCGGGTCCGGCCGGCCCTCCGATCCTCCACCGGATCCGGCACCGGCGCGAGCGACGCCCGGTCCGCCGGCGCGGCGGCGGACCGGGAACCCATGGCGCGGCGGGCCGGAGGTGCGGAGGTGCGGAGGTGACGGGTGTGCGCCGACGGGCGCCCGGAAACGATCCGCGCGCCCGTCGGCGATGACACCCCGGCTCCGCCCCCGGCGGTCCGGCCCCATCCCGGTCCGCAGCACGCCCCGGTCCCGGACGCCCCGGCCCGACGGCCGCCCCGGCCCTGCCGGTCTCAGTGCCGGGTCGCGGGCATCAGCGCCAGGGTCCGGTCACCGCGAACGTCGTACCCGGCGTGTAGCAGTTGACGTACATCGTGCCGCCGTCCGGCGAGAACGTGACGCCCGCGAACTCGCCCCACTCGGGCTCCTCCGGGGTGCCGATGTCCTGGCGGTTGCGCGCCATCGGGTACACCTCGCCCCGCTTGGTCACCCCGTACACGTGCTGGGCGCCGTTCCCGTCCTCCGCCACCATCAGCCCGCCGCCCGGGGCGAGGCAGATGTTGTCGGGGGATTCTCCGGGCAGTTGTACGTCGGTCGCCGGCCCGAAGACGACGACCAGGGTCAGCCGGCGCCGCTGCGGTTCGTAGCGCCACACCTGCCCGAAGTGGTCGGCCGCCGAGCCATCGCCGCTGCGGGCGAAACTGGAGACGAAGTAGACGGACGAGCCGCCCCAGTAGCAGCCCTCCAGCTTCTGGGCGTGGGTGATGCCCCTCGGGCCGAAGTCCTGCAGTCGGATGGGCGTCCGGCGGGCCTGGGGATCGGGCACGGGGACCCACTCGACGCCGTCGAACCGGGCGCCCGTCTCCTGGATCGCGGACAGGTCCGGCAGATCCGGGACCCGCATCGCCTCCAGCCGTCCACCGGCCCGCAGCGAGCCCCTGCCGCCGAGCGGTTTCTCCGGCAGGAAACGGTAGAACAGCCCGAACGGCCTCTCGAAGGCGTCCTCCGTCTCGTAGACGATCCCGCTGCGCGGATCGACGGCGACGGCCTCGTGCTGGAAGCGGCCCATCGCGGTCAGCGGTACGGCGCCGGTACGGCGCGGGTCGGCGCCGTCCACCTCGAAGACGAAACCGTGGTCCTTGGTGCAGCCGTTGGTACCGGCCCTGTCCTCGGTCTCCTCGCAGGTGAGCCAGGTTCCCCAGGGCGTGGGCCCGCCCGCGCAGTTGACTGCGGTGCCCGCGATGGCCACGCGCTCGTCGAGGACGTTGTTGCGGCCGTCGAGGGTGAGCGCAGTGCAGCCGCCCTTGGCCGCGGGATCGTAGGTGAGTCCGTCGACGACGGGGACGCCGATGCGGGCGTTGTGCCGGTTCTCGTGGTTGCGTACGAGATGGACCCTGCCCCGGCGTCCCGGCAGGGCGGCCATGCCGTCGTGGTTGCCCGGCACCCGGCCCTCGCCGGAGCGCAGCGGCTCCCCCTCGCGGGAGAGCACCCGATAGCGGAAACCTTTCGGCAGGTCGAGGAGGCCGTGCGGGTCCGGGACGAGGGGGCCGTAGCCGAAGTGGCCACGGGCGGCGGCCGTACCCGCGAAGAGCTCCGAGAAGGCTCCGGTGAAGGCGATTCCGGCGACTGCGGCACCCGTGCGGGCGAGTACCCGGCGCCGCGTCGCGGAGGAGGCGCCGGGGGCGCCCGGGGGCTCGGAGGCCCCGCCCCCGGCAACCCCTCGTGATTCCTGTGTGCTTTCTGCGGTCATGAGGCAACTCCCTGTTGGCGGACAGAGATGTGACCCGCATGTGTGTACCAGGCGTGTGGTCACGCGTGAAGCATGCGGGTCACCGTGCCCCGTGGGACGCGTGGTTCTGCGTGAGCGACGGCCGCACGGTGTCGCCCGAGTGGCGAGGGCCCGCGCGGGCGGCGAGGCGTTGCCGCGCGTACCTCGCCGTGCTACGCGAGCTTCGCCGTCAGCGTGATCTTCGTACCCGAAAGGGCCTGGCTCACCGGGCAGTTCTTCTTGGCCTCCTCGGCGGCCGCCTGGAAGCCCTCCTGGTCGAGACCGGGAACCTGGCCCTCGACGGTCAGGTGGATGCCCGTGATGCCCTCGCCCGGCTGGAACGTGACGTCGGCCTTGGTCTCCAGGCGGGTGGGCGGTGTTCCGGCGCCCGCGAGACCGTGCGAGAGGGCCATGGAGAAGCAGCTGGAGTGGGCGCCGGCGATCAGCTCCTCCGGGCTGGTCCTGCCGTTCGCCTGCTCGGCGCGCGACGGCCAGGAGACGGGGAAGTCGCCGATGCCGGAGGAGTCGAACGTGACGACGCCGGAGCCGGAGAGCAGGTCGCCGTCCCAGACGGTGTGGGCCTGGCGCGTGGTGGCCATGATGGATCCCTTCTCAAGGCATTCAATGAATCGGTTCCAACCGGCCCCAACCTACTGGAACCTACTGTTCGACGAGGCCCTTGGCGTCCCGCGCGAGTGCCGTCAGACGGGAGATCGCCCGGAAGTACTTCTTCCGGTACCCGCCCTTCAGCATCTCGTCGCTGAACAGCTTGTCGAACGGGAGACCGGAGGCCAGTACCGGCACCTCCCGGTCGTAGAGCCGGTCCGCGAGCACGACGAGCCGCAGCGCCGTCGACTGGTCCGGCACCGGCCGCACGTCGGTGAGGCAGACCGCTCGCACGCCGTCCGTCAGTGCGCCGTAACGGCTGGGGTGCACCCGTGCGAGATGCTCCAGCAGTTGCGGGAAGCCGTCGAGTGAAGCGCCCTCGGTGGCGTGCGCGGCCCGGGTGACCTGCTCGTCCGAGAACGGCGCGGGTGCCTCGGGCAGGCCGCGGTGGCGGTAGTCCTCGCCGTCGATCCGCAGCGGCCGGAAGTGCGCGGACAGGCCCTGGATCTCGCGGAGGAAGTCGGCGGCGGCGAAGCGGCCCTCCCCGAGCTTGCCGGGCAGGGTGTTGGAGGTGGCCGCGAGGGCGACGCCCGCCTCGACGAGCCTGCCCAGCAGGGTCGACACGAGAACGGTGTCGCCCGGGTCGTCCAGCTCGAACTCGTCGATGCACAGGAGCCGGTGGCCGCTCAGGGTCTGCACGGTCTGCTGGAAACCGAGCGCGCCGACCAGGTTCGTCAGCTCCACGAAGGTGCCGAACGCCTTGAGGGACGGCTCCGCGGGTGTGGCGTGCCAGAGCGAGGCGAGCAGATGGGTCTTGCCGACGCCGTAGCCGCCGTCCAGATAGACCCCTCTGGGCGCGGCCGGTGCCGCGGGCCTCCTCGCGAACCAGCGGCGCCTGCCGCTGCCGGTGGCGTGCGCACCGCCCAGACCCGCGGCGAACGACCCGAGCACCGTGACCGCCTCGGCCTGGCTGGGCTGGTTCCGGTCGGGGACGTAGGTGTCGAAGCGCACCGAGTCGAAGCGCGGCGGCGGCACCATCTCCGCGACCAGGCGGTCGGCGGGGACACGGGGCTCGCGGGCGCACAGCGAGAGCGGGACGGCTTCGGTCATGGGGGTGGTCGACACAACCCCCCACTCTACTGAGTCCGGACGGACGGCCGCCCTGCGCGTCCACCGCCCGGGACGGCAGGCGTCCTCGCACGTCACGGCCGCTTCCGGGCAGTCGCGCGCCCAAGCGTCCCACGCGCCCGGATCGGCGTGCGCCCGGGAGCGGCCGTCGGGCCGGCGTCGGACGGATCCTCGCGGGGACCGCCGGACGGGCCGTCGGAAGAGCTCTTGGCGGGGCCCTCGGGACGGCCGTCCGAGCGGCGCCCTCTCGCGCTTCCGCGGGTTCCCCGCCGGGCCCCTGCCGCACGTGACCCACCCGCCGCGGAGCGTATGTGCCCGCGGCCCGACGAGCGCGACCGGGAAGTGCATGGCCGGGGCGTGCATGGCCGGGACGTGCATGAGCGGGAGGTTCGCGGGCGGGACGCGCGTGATCGGGACGTGCGCCACCGCCGAGCCCGACGCGAGCCCGACGCGGCCGTCGTACCCGCTCCGGAGGCCGCGCCAGGGAGGCGCACGGCCGTGCCAGACTGCTCGGTATGCGACGCCTGTTCCCTCTGCCCGACCCGAACGACCCCGCCGGCGCCCGTGCCGCGACCGACCGCGAGTGGGGGCTGGACGAGCTGGCCGACGCCTACGCCTATCCGGACACGGAGGGCCCCTGGCTGCGGGCGAACATGGTCTCGTCGCTCGACGGGGCCGCCCAGCACGACGGGAGGTCGCAGCCGCTGTCGTCCGACTCGGACATGCGGATCTTCGGCACCCTGCGGGGGCTGGCCGACGCGGTGGTCGTCGGGGCGCAGACGGTACGGCAGGAGGGCTACCGCCCCGCCCGCGCCCGGGACGCCTTCGCGGGCCGCCGTGCGGCCGCCGGGCAGGCCCCCGCTCCCGCGATCGCCGTGGTGAGCGCGAGCCTCGACCTCGACTTCTCCCTGCCGCTCTTCACCTCCCCCCTGGTGCCGACGCTTGTCCTGACCGGGGCCTCCGCGCCGCCGGAGCGGGTCGCCGCCGCGGAGGGGGCCGGGGCGGAGGTCCTCGTCGCGGGCGACGGGACGGGCGTCGACCCGGCCCGCGCGGTCGAGGCGCTGGCCGGACACGGCCTGCGGCGGCTGCTCACGGAAGGGGGGCCGCGGCTCCTGGGTCAGTTCGTCGGATCCGGGGTACTCGACGAGCTGTGCCTGACGGTGTCGCCGACGCTCACCTCCGGCACCGCCCAGCGGATCGCGTACGGAACCGACCGGGCGGTGCCGGAGCGCTTCGCGCTGGCGTCCCTGCTGGAGGAGGACGGGTTCCTCTTCACCCGATACCGTCGGACCTGACGTTCGCGAAAGGTTATGTACCGGTTTGCTCCGGCCGGGCACACTACTCGCAGACCCCGTACGGACACGGGGAAGAACGGTTCCGGCAGAAGGGCTCCTGACGTGTTCACAAGCGTATTGATGATCGAGAAGCCCCTCACGGCGACCGACGTGGAATTCGTCACGACGCTGCACGGGGACGAGCCCGTGTCGTTCATCGTGCTCATGCAGCCGCGCGGCGACCAGGCCGACCTGCTGCTGCGCGCCATCGACGACGTGGCCATGGGCGAGCTCAAGGAAGCCGTCCGCGAGGGCGAGGAGCCCGAGGGCGAGAAGGCCCGGCAGCCCGCGGAGCTCGCCATCGTGCACTCCCTGAACGCCCTGCGGGCCGCCGGGGCCGAGGCCGTCGGCCAGGTCGTCGAGGAGCACCCGCTCGACAAGATGAAGACCGTCGTCGAGGAGGCCGGCGCCGACGAGGTGATCGTCCTGACCGCGCCCCACTACGTCGAGGAGTTCTTCCACCGCGACTGGGCCTCCCGCGCCCGGCACAAGGTCGGCGTACCGGTGCTGAAGCTCTTCGCGCACAGCGAATAGGCTGGGCCCTTCGTACGACGTCGCACCCCGGGAGAAACACGCATGGCATCCGGCATCCCCAACGCCATGGAACGGCCTCACTTCATCGGCATCGGCGGCGCCGGAATGTCCGGGATCGCCAAGATCCTCGCCCAGCGGGGCGCCAAGGTCGCGGGCAGTGACGCCAGGGAGTCCGCGACGGCCGAGGCGCTGCGGGCGCTGGGCGCGACCGTGCACATCGGGCACGCCGCCGAGCACCTCGCCGACGACGCGTCCTGCGTCGTCGTCTCCAGCGCCATCCGTGCCGACAACCCCGAGCTGGCCCGTGCCGCCGACCTCGGCGTACCGGTCGTCCACCGCTCCGACGCCCTCGCCGCGCTGATGCGCACCTCGCGCACCATCGCGGTGGCCGGCACGCACGGCAAGACCACCACCACGTCGATGCTGGCCGTGGCCCTGACGGAACTGGGACTCGACCCGTCGTACGCCATCGGCGGCGACCTCGCCGGGCCCGGCACGAACGCCCGGCACGGAGAAGGCGACCTGTTCGTCGCCGAGGCGGACGAGAGCGACCGCAGCTTCCAGAAGTACGACCCGGACGTCGCGATCGTCCTCAACGTCGAACTCGACCACCACGCCAACTACGCCTCCATGGACGAGATCCACGAGTCCTTCGAGGCGTTCGTCGCCAAGATCCCGGCCGGCGGGACGCTGGTCGTCGGCGAGCACGCCGGAGCCCGCGAGCTGGCCGCCCGGGTTTCCGGCCGCCCGGACCTCACCGTCGTCACCGTCGGTGAGGACGAGGGTGCCGACGTCCGGATCCGCTCGATCACACCCCACGGCATGACCAGCGAGGTCACGGTCGTCCTCCCGGACGCCGGGGAGATCACCTTCACCGTCTCCGTCCCCGGACGCCACTACGCCCACAACGCCGCCGCCGCCCTCGCCGCAGGCGCCCGGCTGGGCCTGGACCCGACGGGGCTGGCCCACGCCCTCACGGCCTACACCGGTGTCGGCCGCCGTCTCCAGCTCAAGGGCGAGGCGAAGGGCGTCCAGGTCGTCGACTCCTACGCGCACCACCCCACCGAGATGACCGCGGACCTGGAGGCCATGCGCGCCGCGGCGGGTGATCGGCGGCTGCTCGTCGTCTTCCAGCCGCACCTGTTCTCCCGCACCAAGGAACTCGGCGCCGAGATGGGCCGGGCCCTCGCGCTCGCCGACGCCTCCGTGGTCCTCGACATCTACCCGGCCCGCGAGGACCCGATCCCCGGCGTCACCAGCGCGATGATCACCGATGCCGCGGAGGCGGCGGGCGCACGGGTGACCCCCGTCCACGACAAGGAGAGCGTCCCGGACGTGCTCGCGGGAATGGCGGCACCCGGAGATCTGGTTCTCACCATGGGGGCCGGCGATGTGACGGACCTCGGTCCGAAGATCCTGGCCCGTCTGTCGGACTGAGGCCCTCCGGGGCCGTAGTGGTGAGGGAGACCGATCATGGCCTACGACGTCGACAAGCCGGACGAGCAGTGGCGCGCGGAGCTGAGCCCCGCGGAGTACGCCGTGCTCCGGCAGGCCGGGACCGAGCCCGCCTTCACCGGTGAGTACACGGACACCAAGACCAAGGGTGTGTACTCCTGCCGGGCGTGCGGTGCCGAGCTCTTCACCTCCGGTGAGAAGTTCCAGTCGCACTGCGGCTGGCCGTCCTTCTACGACCCGAAGGACTCGGACGCGGTGGAACTGCTGGAGGACCGGACGTACGGCATGGTCCGCACGGAGGTCCGCTGTGCGCGCTGCGGCTCGCACCTCGGGCACGTCTTCGAGGGCGAGGGCTATCCGACGCCCACGGACCAGCGCTACTGCATCAACTCGATCTCGCTGAGGCTGGAGCCGGCCGAGGAGGCGTGATCACCGAGTGAGCGCCCGGGGCGCCCCGGTGCACGCGAGGCCCGGGAGCACACCGCTCCCGGGCTCTCGTCGTCCGTACGGGTGGCTCACGAGCCGTGGCGCGCCCTGCGGGTCGGTCCTCGCGTCGACCTCGCGACCGGGGCCGACGGGAAAGTGATCCTCGTCGCGAGTCGGCGGCGTGGTTCCGGGAACCGGCAAAGGCCGGTCGGGAACGTACGGATCCGGACGCCGACGGAACACGCACCCGCCACGGCTGTGCAGGTCCCCCGTGATCGAGCCCCTCGGGCACCATCCGATAATCACCCCATGCGCCCCAGAGCCCCCGGCCGCCGAGCCTCCGCCGTCCCCTCCAGCAGGGACCGCCTCCCGTCCCTCACCGGGCTGCGTTTCTGGGCGGCCCTCCTGGTGGTCGCGTACCACCTCTCGCGTCAGGTCGGCCAGATACCCGGGGCCAGTGAGCTGGCCTGGTACGGCCGCAGCGGAGTGACCTTCTTCTTCGTGCTGTCCGGATTCGTCCTCGCATGGACGTACGACGGCAAACAGGTACCCGCGAAGGTCTTTCTCTGGCGCCGGTTCGCCCGTATCTGGCCGCTTCTCGCAGCCACGACGGCGCTTTCCGTCGGGGTGTGGCTCGCGCTCGGCAAGGCTGTGTCGACGAAGGCCGTGGCCGCGACGCTACTGCTCGTCAACGCCTGGATACCCGACCAGGTCATGCTGAAGGGCGGCAATCCCGCCGCGTGGTCGCTCAGCGACGAGGCATGGTTCTATCTGATCTTTCCCATGCTGATGGCCCTTCCGGCCGTGCGTTCGGGCCGTGGACGACGCTGGATCTGGGTGACCGTCTGTGTGGGCGTCGTCCTCGCGTGGCTGAGCGGTGCCCTGATCGACAGCGGGGTGCCCCGCGTCTGGGCGCTTGACTATCTGCCGCTGACCCGCACTCTGCAGTTTCTTCTCGGCGTGGCGGCCGGGCTCGCGGTGGCCCGCGGCTGGAGGCCGCCCGTCGGTCTGTGGTCTTCCGTATCGCTGGCGATCGGCTGGCACTTGGCGTTGATCCCCTGGTCGGGGGCTGTCCCCGACGCCCTCTGGTACAGCCCGTACCAGGCCTCACAGCTTCTCTCCACTCCTCTCTTCGCACTGCTCGTGGCCGCGGCCGCCCATGCGGATCTGAACGGCCGGACGACGGGACTCGGCGGAGAGCGGGCCATACGGCTGGGGCACTGGTCATTCGCCTGGTACCTGATCCACGAGATCGTCATCCGCGTGTGGTTGGCGAGGTACGGCCGGCCCGAGGGACTGCCCGAGACCGCCATGGTATGGCTGGTGGTCATCGCGGTCAGCCTGGCCCTGTCCGCATGCGCCTATCACTGGGTGGAGCACCCCCTCGAGCGACGGCTGCGCAGCTTCGGCCCGCGTGTACCGGCGGAGGGAGGGCGCATCGGCGATGAGCGGCATGCGGCCGAGGCGGTGCGACCGAACTGATCAGAGATGATCTGATTTAGTTCGTGTTCAATCTCACAAGCCTTTGCCATGGCTGCGCTGGCAGGAACGGAGCAGGCCGCGGCGGTGGTCGGCTCATGGCGCGGTTCGTCCGCCGTCGACGCAGGCGAGCGGCCGGACCAGCGCTGGGGCACGGCCGACGGACGCAGCAACCACGCGCCCCCGGACCGTACGGACGCCACGACGTCCGGCGGTCGTCCCGGAGCCCTCCGTGCTCCGGGACAATTGGCCCCGGAGCAGGGGGAGTCGGCGCCGGTGGATCTCAGGAAGCCCAAGCCTCCGACGATGGCTGGAACCCGACCCGTTCCTGCGCCCGCGCCCGGCACTCCGCACGGCTTCGACGAGAAATCGAGTAAGGAAGTCCTCGGGGAGCGGGCCGAGCGCGCTCGGACCTTTCTGAACAGGGACGGTTCCTACACGACCCGCTTCTACAACGAACCCGTCAACTTCCAGCGAGGCAAGAGCGCTTGGGAGGAGATCGACACCACGCTCGTGAAGCCGACGGGTACGCGGGGGTATGAGTGCCGCCGATGACGTCTGGGAGCCGCTCTCGACGGAATCGGGTGTCACGTTCGCCGCGTTCGCCGATGCCGCACCCCTGATGAGCATGAGCCTGGCCGACGGGATGGCAGTCGGCTACTCCGTCGACGGCGTCGCGCACACCCGCGGAGAGGTGCAGGGCAGCATCATCACCTACTCCGGGCTGCGCCCGTCCGCCGACCTCGAACTGCTCGCCGGCAGTAGCTCGGTGAAGGAAGCGGCAACCGGACCGCGGCGACCACGCCCGGCGGGAACACATCGCTGGCGACGTACAACGCGGCCGGTGACCTCACGGCGGTGATGAGTCCGGTCGGTGGCTGGACCCACTTCGCGTACGACGGCCTCGGCCGCCAGATCGGGACCACCGACGCGACAGGCCGCAAGAGCAGGGTGGAGTACGACGCGCTGGGCAATGTGACCGGGGCGTCCGACCACGGCACCGGGACAGCCGCTCTGCGCTCGGTGTCCGCCGAGTTCGACGCCGACGGCAACCAGACGGCCGTCACGTCCGCGACCGGGAGCCGGACCACCTACGCCTACGACACCCTGGGGCGGATGACCCAGCAGGTCGAGCCGGTGTCGCCGGGCAAGGCGATCACCACGTCCTTCGGCTACGACGCGGCAGGCAACCGCACACGGACGACCGACGGCCGCGGCAACTCCACGATCCACACCTTCACACCGTGGAACCTGCCGCAGTCGACCACCGAACCGGCCACCGCGGCCCACCCGGCAGCGGCTGACCGTACGTGGACGACCCTCTACGACGCGGCCGGACAGGACGTGGCCGAGCTACTGCCCGGAGGGGTGAGACGGGAGCGTACCTATGACGGCCTGGGACGGTTGACCGGTGAGAAGGGCACGGGCGCGGAGGCCGCGACGACCAACCGCTCCTTCACATACGACCTGGCGGGCCGGATGACCGCGGCCGGCACCCACAACGTCCTCGACCGGGACACCTTCTCGTACAACGACCGGGGCCAACTCCTCGCCAGCGCAGGACCCGGCGGGGACGGGTCGTACACCTACGACGCCGACGGCAACATGACCACGCGCACGACGCCCGGCGGGGAGGCGTACTACGGCTACGACAGCGCGGGGCGCCTGGACTGGACCTGGGACTCGATCACAGGCAGCGAGATCTGGTACGGCTTCGACCTCGCCGACCGGCCGACGGTGGAGCGCTACGCCACCGACCCGCAAGGCACGGGCGAGTGGGGTGAGACGGCGCGGCGGACGTTCGGCTACGACGACCTGGGCCGCCTGACGAGCGACCGGCTCACCAATCCGTCGGGCACCACCGAGACCGCGTCAACGGCCTACGACTACGACCTCGACGACCGTCTGACGAAGAAGACCACGAAGGGCACCGCAGGCGCTGCCGAGAACGCTTACGGCTACGACCGGGCAAGTCGCCTGACCTCCTGGACGAAGGGCACCACCACGACGGCGTACACCTGGGACGATGCAGGCAACCGGGTGACGGCGGGGGGCGCGACCTCCACCTACGACGCTCGCAACCGCCTGCTCTCGGACGGCGCGTCCACGTACACCTACACCGCCCGCGGCACCCTGTCCTCCGTCAGCAGGCAGGGCGCGCCGACCCGCACGATCGCCTTCGACGCCTTCGAGCGCAAGATCAGCGACGGCGCGTCGACCTTCGCCTACGATTCGCTCGACCGAGTGCGCCGGCACGGCGAGACGACGTTCTCCTACGACGGCGGCTCCAACAATCTTGTGAGCGACGGCACCAACCGCTTCACCCGCACACCTGCGGGCGCTCTCCAGGCGATGGACAGCGGGACGGTGAAGCAGTGGGCGATCACCGACCAGCACACCGACCTCGTCGCCGGCCTCAGCCCAGACGGCGCGACCGTCACCGGCTCAAAGGCGTACACCCCCTTCGGTGAGGTGACCGCGTCTGAGGGCGCATCGACCCCGCTGGGCTACCAGTCCGGGTGGACCGACCCGTCCTCGGGAGACGTCAACATGGCCGCCCGCTGGTACGGGCCCGGCAGCGGAGGGTTCGTCTCCCGGGACACCTGGCTTCTCGACCCCAGTCCCTCGGCCCAGGCCAACCGGTATACCTACGCCAACAGCGACCCGCTCAACGGTACGGACCCGACGGGGCACTTCTGCGCCTGCGGCGGTGGCTACAAGGGCAGCCCGAGACTCTCGGGCATGAGATGGCGCAGCGGTGCCGGGGGAGCGCACGACGCCGCCCCGCGCAACATGGGGGCCCACAGGGGGAGGCCGACAGCCCGTCCCGCCTATCGAGGAAACAGCGCATCGGCCAGGGCGCAGACCCGTAGGAACATCCAGGAAATGCGGCGCTATGACGCCGCGCGCACGCCTGTCCGCGTTCGCCCGACCCGCCCGGCGACCCGAAGCAACGGCAACTACCGCGGCACAAACCGTTGCACCTACTCGTGCGGTACGGGCGCCATCCGCAGCGGAAACCACGCTCGCGGCACCAAGTCCGGATCGCACACGTCGAGCGGCAGCGCAACGCAACGGCTGACACAGCCGAGGCAGCCTACGCCGCCGCAGAACCCGAACCGTGGCAGGAACCCGGCTCCGGCACCGGCGCGCCCGGCTCCGAAGCCGAGAGTCGATGTCAGGCAGATTCAGCAGCGTGCTATTGACCAGGCGGCCGCTTACCACATCCAGGTACTAAACGATCTGGTCATGGTTGATGCAGGGTCTTATGACCCTGAAGAGTTTGCCGCCGACTACAGCCTGTCCCGTTTGGTCACGACGGAAGAGGACGACGAGCACTATCCCGAGGCTGGCACTCCCGTGCGGCGTGATGAGTGCAGAAGGGGCAAAACGGCTGTGCACTACATGCCACTGGACCACTTGGGCCGCGCACAGGGAGTTGTCGCATGCCTCAATCGGGGTGACTACAACTACGTACACTCCAATAAAGTCGAAGGCATCCTGGGAGTGCAATCCGAATGGGCGCTCGATAGTCGTGAGACCGCGATCATAGGAACGCCTACGGAGTACCCCACCAACTGGGAGCACATACCCCGTGGGTACGGTGGTATGAAGAAGCGTCATAATCGCGGTCACTTGTTGGCTCGCCAACTGGGGGGCGACGGCACGGACCTTCGCAATTTGGTGACACTACATGAACGTGTGAATTCTCCGCGGATGTCGAAGTATGAGGGGATGCTGGAAAAGCGGGTTCGGGAGGGTGGGGAGACTATTTTCTATCAGGTCATACCTCACTATGAGGGCAACAATCTGACTCCGGACTATTTGGATCTAAAATGGGTTGGTAGTGTTGGCGGTGCCGATAGTGTGCGTATTCACAACGTGCCCTAGTGGAGGAACTGATGTCCTGGGTTGATCGGCTCGTGATGGCTGTCGGTAGGCGTCCGCTTGGCCTATCTATCGACTGGTCAACAATCGAGGCTCGCATGGGCACCGCTCTGCCCGCCGACTACAAGGACCTTTGCGAGGTATTCGGCAGTGGCTATTTCTGTGACTATCTCACCGTATATGCCTCGACGGGGGGTGCAGGGTCGAGTTTGGTCGACGTGTGCGAGGAAAACTGGCAGATCGCCGAAGAGGATGAAGCGGGTCGTTACTATTATGCCCCATACGGGCTTTTTCGACCGAACAGTCAGGGTGGCCTTCTTCAGTGGGGCGCGAGCGTTCAAGGTGATGAGTTTGCGTGGCTGGCCGACAGTTCCACGTCGCCAGAGTCCTGGACTGTCCTGGCGCGCGATGATGCGCAGCACGCTCAGCGGTTTGCGATGTCAATGAGTGAATTCGTGTATCGTCTGCTGGCCGACAAGTCTTTTGAGGGTTTTGGGGGGTTCGGGGCGACCGAGGAAGCACCGTATTTCACGCCCTATTCCTGACCCTCTTTTGGTGGCCTGTGTGGCCGTCGGCCGTCGGAGAAAGACGCGCCCACGTCACAGGGGCGGGCACGGCTACCCAGGGCGGCGAGGAAGCTCTGGTGGAGGAGGTGCGCCCGAGGTTCAGCCTGCGGGCCGCTCGGTCCCCGCGTTCAGCGCCGCACACAGCCAGTCGTGGGCGGAGCCCGGGTTCGGTTCGGGCGGGGCGCCGGGCGGGGTGGACAGCTCGGCCGTCAGCTGCCAGTACACGTCGATGCGGGGGTCCGCGGCCAGCTGGCGGCCCAGGAGCCGGCGGAACGCCGGGGTGTCGCACGTGCCGCGTGACATGGCATAGACCGAGACGAAGCAGTCGAGGGCCTCGCCCGTCCGAGGTGGCCGCCCCGCCCGCAGCTCGGCCGAGGCCAGCGCGTACGCCTCGCCGAGACCGTCGTACAGCACGGCGGGACGGTAGCCCCGGTCGGGCAGGTGGGCCGCGGGCTGCGGCCGGACGGAACCGGAGCAGCTCCCGGACACCAGCGCGTGCAGCCGGGCGAAGGCCCACACCTGTGCGGGCGTCGGGTCGTCGGGAAGGTGCGGCACGGCCTGGTCGAGGAAGGCGGAGACCACCCGGGCCGGCAGCCGCGGCGGCAGCCAGTACCGCCAGAACCGCGCCATCGACGCCGTGCTGGGCGGCACGGACAGCGCGCCGATCAGCCGCAGCCGCTCCGCGCGCTCGCCGGGATCGCAGTCACGCAACAGCCGCAGCGACGCCTCCCGCCAGCGCATGGCGGCCAGTTGGGGGCCCAGTACCCGCAACCGCCCCGTGATCACGTCCTCCAGGACGTCGTCCGGCCCCTCGCCGTCCTGGCCCTCCAGGACTCGTCCCACCTCGGAGACCGGCAGATCGAGCCCGCGCAGCGAGCGGATCAGCCGTAGCCGGTCGAGCGCTTCGGGGCCGTACCGGCGGTGTCCGCCCGCGCTGCGGCCGGACTCGGGGAGCAGGCCGCGGTCCGAGTAGAAGCGGACCGTCTTGACGGTGACGCCCGCACGCTCCGCGAGCTCCCCGATGGTCAACGTGTCGTCCGGGGGCAAGGCTTGAACCTCCCTCAGGGGGAGTTCCTACGGTACCCGGACCGGGCCGGCCCACGGGGGGCCGGCCCGGCGGGCATGACCCGGTCGAGGAGGAACCATGACGGCGTTCGTGCTGGTGTCGGGAGGCCACACCGGAGGATGGGTCTGGCGGGAAGTCGCCGCCGGGCTGCGGGAGTCGGGAGCCGGGGCCCACCCGGCGACCCTGACGGGTCTGGGCGACCGACGCCATCTCGCCGGTCCCGGAACGGACATGGACACCCATGTCGAGGACCTGGTGCAGCTCATCGACCACATCGACGAGCCGGAGGTCGTCCTCGTCGGCCACTGCTACGGCATCTACCCGGTGCTCGGTGCCGCCGGCCGGCGCCTGGACCGGACCGCCGGGATCGTCTACGTGGACGCGCCCCTGCCCCGGGACGGGCTCTCCGTGCTCGACCAGGTACGCGAGCAGATGCCGCACGGCCCCGCCCGTGACCGGATGCTGGGGCAGCCCGCCCGGGCCGAGGACGGCTGGCGCGTGCCCGCGCCCACACGGGACGAGTGGCCGCAGTGGGGAAACCTGGCGGGTGTCCCCGAGCACGGGATCACCCGCCTGGCCCGCCTCGCCGCGCCCCAGCCGGTGGGCACCCTCACCGAGCCGGTCCGGTTCACGGACGCGGTCGGAAGGCTGCCCATGACGGGCGTCTTCTGCACGGTCGGCGGCACGATGGACATCGGCGGCGTCGAAGCCCTGGTGGCGACGGGGAACCCGCTCTTCCGGCAGCTCGCGGAACCGCGCTGGGGGTTCTTCGAACTCGCCACCGGGCACTGGCCGATGCTGTCCGCGGCGGACGAACTGGTGACGGTCCTGCTGCGCGCCGCCGCGGGGGAGGGGCACCGGCTGGCGAGGACCGAGGGCGGCCGTGACGGTGACCCCACGGTGTGACGCCCCGGTGCGGTGGGGTGCGTCCGGGGGCCGCCCGGCGACATGATGCGCCGTGCCCCGGCCCCGGGCGCCTCCTACCACCCCGGGGCGGTACGGGCGCCCGGCTTGAGGACTCCGGTGCCGGGACCGCCGTGAGGCTCTACCGGTGGCGCCGCAGAGAGGAACGCGGCCGAGGCGCCCGACTGTACGCCCGCGAAGGATCTCCGTGGACAGAGGGCCCGGCGACGACGTATGTTCCGCGAGCGGCCGCCCACCTGGGGCGGTCGCTTGTGTTCCCGTGGGGGGTTCCTTCTCGTGTCCGTCGACTTCAGCAGCGTCCCGCCGACCGGCCGGACGGGTGTGCGTTCGCTCAGGGGCCTCGGTGCCGCCGTCGTCGTGCTCCTCGGCCTCGTGATCGCGGCCGATGTGTTCGCCGTCGTCGTCGGCGCGAGGATGTATGCCCTCCGGGGCGCGGAGCCGGTCGGCTTCGAGGTGCACGAGCGCTGGGAGAGCCTCTACCGCTGGTCCGATGTGGCCACGATGAACACCTACGTCGCCTGCGGCGTTGTCTTCATCCTCTGGTTCCGCCGCGCGCGGATCAACGCCGAGGTGTTCGCCCCTGACGGGCACCGACTGGTGCGCGGCTGGGCGGTGTGGGGCTGGCTCGTGCCGGTCGTGAACCTGTGGATCCCGCGCCGGGTCGCCCTCGACATCTGGTCGGCGAGCACCCCCGGCGCCCACCTCGGCCCGGCGCCCCGGCAGTCGAGCGGACTCGTCAACGCCTGGTGGGCGGTCTGGATAGGGGGATACGTTCCCACCCTGGCAGCGTTGACCTACGCCAAGGCCGAGGGGCCGGCCGAGACGCGGCAGTCGATAGCACTGACGCTGCTCTCCGTGCTGCTCGACATCGCCGCCGCGGTGCTGGCCGTCCGCGTCGTCCGGCGTCTCACGGCCATGCAGCACCGCAAGGCGCTGGAGGCCACGCCGGTGCCGTAGGCGTCAGTCCCGGGTGGCGTAGGCGACGAAGTCCGTCCAGGCGGTGGGGGAGAGGGCGAGCGTGGGGCCCTGCTCGGCCTTGGAGTCGCGGACATGGACGGTGGTGGGGCAGGCGGCGACCTCGACGCAGTCGCCGTCGCCGCCACTGCTGTAGGAGGACTTGTGCCAGGAGAGCGCCACCTCCACGCAGTCCCCGTAACCGCTGCTGCTGTAGCTGCTCTTGAACCAGGCCAGTTCCGCCGTGCCGCTCATAATGCTCCTCGCATCCGCCGCAACAGACTCAGTGAGTCCTCCAGGGTAAGAGCCTGTGAGCGCATCCTGGCATACCGCATCTGGAGCACACTGATCTCCCGGGGGTCGGAGACGAACTGGCCCCCTCGTTGCCCCTCGCAGTAGCCGAACCGCCTGTTCTCCTGGGTTTCCAGCAACTGCACGGGACCGTCCAGTCCCGCATGGCTCTCCCGCACCAGAGGCATGATCTGGAGCTCGATGTTGCGGAGTTCGGCCAGGTCGAGGACATGGTCGAGCAGCTCGCGGGTGACCGCTGCCCCGCCCATCCGGCGCAGCAGCAGATGCTCTTCGAGGATGAAGCTGTAGGCCGTGTTCGGGCGCTCCCTCAGCAGCCGCTGCCGTTCCAGCCGAGCCGCCATCTGGGCCTCGATCTGCTCGTCCCCCAGCGGCGGGAGCTGGTTGACGAACAGCGTCCGGGCGTACGCCTCCGTCTGCAACAGGCCCGGGACCAACCGGCATTCGTAGGTGCAGAGACTGCTCGCCACCGCCTCCAGCCGCGCCCACCTTCGGAACCACGCCGCCAGGCCCGGCCGGCGCGAGAGGTGCTGCGCTGCCCGCCGCAGCGCTCCCGTGTTGCCGAGCGCCGTCTCCGCCCGTTCCACGAAGTCGTCGTCCGGCATCCGGCGGCCCAGTTCGATCGAAGCCACCGTGTGCTTGGAGTAGCCCACCAGCGGGGCGAAGTCGCCGCGGCTGAGGCCCGCGTGCTCGCGTAATGCCTGGACCACCGCGCCGAACGTCCTGAGACTGTCCGAGGACTCCGGCTCCGTCGCGTGCGTACCGGCTCCGCCGGCGTCCGTCATCGCCATCGGGCCATGGTCACGGATGGTGACGCGTACCGTCCACCCGGAGTGCGCGTACGCTGACGCAGCGTACGCGGTGATCCGCTGGAGAAATCCCTGGTCCGGCCGCCAGATTGGGGTCCATGACCGCACCGGCCACCCCACCGACCGCCACCGCCGCTCCCCAACCCCCGACTACCGTACGTGTGTTCACACAGCGCTTCAGCTCCACGCCGCGCGGTGCCCGGCTCGCCCGGCACCTGGCGCTCCACCAACTGCACTCCTGGGGCGTTCCCCACGGGACGGAGGCTTCCGAGACCGCCGCCGTGCTGGTCGCGGAACTGGCGGCGAACGCGGTGACGCACGGCCGGGTGCCGGGCCGGGACTTCGAGCTGAGGCTCGCCCTCGCGCCGGGGCAGTTGACCGTCGACGTGTCGGACGCACGGGGCGAGCGCCGGCCGCCCCGGCCCGGAGCGACCGGCTTCCCGGACGGCGCGGCCGGTGACACGGAGACCGGCCGGGGCCTGGTGCTCGTCGCGGCGCTCGCCGACCGGTGGTCCGTCCTTGACCGGTACCCGGTCGGGAAGACGGTGCGCGCCGAACTGGACCTGCCGCGGTGAGCGTTCCGTGCCGGACTCGACCCGCCGCGCCCGGAGCGCCCCCCCACCGCGGGCTACGCGGGCTGCAGCAGGTCCCAGCGGTTGCCGTACAGGTCCTCGAAGACGGCGACCGAACCGTACGGCTCGTGGCGGGGCTCCTCCAGGAAGCGGACGCCCGCCGCCGTCATCCGGGCGTGGTCGCGGGCGAAGTCGTCGGTGTGGAGGAAGAAGCCGACCCGGCCGCCGGTCTGCGCGCCGACGCTCGCCGACTGCTCGTCGCCCCTCGCCCGCGCGAGCAGCAGGTCCGTGCCGCCCGTTTCGCCTCCCGGCCGGACCACGACCCAGCGCGAACCGTCGCCCCGGTCGGTGTCCTCGACGAGCGTGAAGCCGAGGGCGTCCCGGTAGAAGGCGACGGCCTCGTCGTAGTCACGGACGACGAGCGTGACGAGGGCGATGCGGGGGAGCGGTGCGGTGGACACGGGGATCGGATCTCCTTGCTCGGGGCGCCCCAGTATCACCGACGCTGTGCACAATGCCTCCCATGGACCCGTCGATCGAGCAGCTCGCCGACCGTGCCCGCGGCCTCGCCCGCCGGGGCGGGCGGCACCTCCTCGGCATCGCCGGGCCACCGGGGGCGGGCAAGTCGACACTCGCCGCGGAACTCGTGTCCCGACTGGGTTCGGGGCGTGCCGTGCTGGTGCCCATGGACGGCCACCACCTCGCCCAGGCCGAGCTGGAGCGGCTCGGCAGGGCGCGGCGCAAGGGCGCCCCGGACACCTTCGACGCCGCCGGGTATGTGGCGCTGCTGACCCGCCTCCGCAGCCCGGAGGCGGGCACGGCGGTGTACGCGCCTGCCTTCGACCGGACGCTGGAGGAACCGGTCGCGGGCAGCATCCCGGTCGCTCCGGACGTCCCGCTCGTCGTAACCGAGGGCAACTACCTGCTCCACGACGAGGGGCCCTGGTCGAGGGTCCGCGCGCTGCTCGACGAGGTCTGGTACCTGGAACTGCCCGACGCGGTACGGGTGCCCCGGCTCGTCGACCGGCATGTCCGCTTCGGCAAGGACCGCGCGTACGCCGAACGCTGGGTCCGCGACTCCGACGAGCGCAACGCCCGGCTGGTGGCGCGCGGCCGGCATCGCGCCCATCTGACGGTGCTGATGGGGCCTGGTCCCTGAGCGCCCCGCTGCCTCGCGCGCGGCTCCTGCCTCAGCGGCAGAGCGCGTCGATGTCGTCGGAGAACGTGGGGAATTCCGCGCCGGCCTCGTCGATGATCTGCCCTGCGGCCCGGCGCGGGGTGGTCGTGTGCCGCTCGGCGAGGGCGGCCAGGTCCGGGTCGGCGTTCGGGCGTGCCTCCCGCTCCCCGAACTCGACGGCCTCCACGGGGCCTATGCCGTCGGCCAGGACCCAGAGGAAGTCCGACAGGTTCCCTGCCACGACGCCGCGCTCGCCCTCCGAACCCATGAACACCACGGGCTGCTCGGCGAGCGGCCGGCCGGGGCGGGCGAACCATATGGCCGCGAGGCCGCCGGAACCGTCCTGCCCGAAGATCCGGAAGGCGCCACCGTCCAGTTCGTGGTTGCCGGTCCAGTGGCGCAGCCAGTCGGTCGTCTTCTCCGCGGAGTCGAAGGCGTCGTACGGCTCGAAGTCGACGCCGTCGCCGTCCTCTCCGTACACGAACCCCACTCGGGCCACCTCGGCCAGGGCGGCCGGGAAGGCACGGTCGTCAACGGTCGTCTCGGTCATGCGTGAACCGTAACCGGCCCCACTGACACAGCCGCCCGTGCCCGGCCGCGCTAGGCGCCGAGGCTGCCCATCGCGCGTGAGATGAGCGCGTCGTACGCCCGGTCGGGCAGGACGCGGCGGGTCAGGATCAGCGGCTTCGCGCCCATGCCCACCGCGTAACGGGTCCTGGGGCGGCGGCTGGTGGCGGCCCGGCCGATGGCACGGGCGACGACCGACGGGGGCGAGGACCGGCGCGCGTTGCCCTCCGACTCCAGCGCCCCGGCCATGGACTCGATCTGCGCCGCGTACGCGCTGTCGCCACTCACCTTGCGGAGCTGGTCCGCGGCGATTCCGCTCCACTCGGTGCGGATGGCACCCGGTTCCACGATGACGACGTCGATGCCGAAGGGCCTGACCTCCACGCGGAGGGAGTCGCTGAAGCCTTCGAGGGCGAACTTCGTGCCGTGGTACCAGGCGCCCAGCGGGGTGTGGATCTTGCCGCCCATCGAGGTGATGTTGATGATGCGGCCGCTGCGGTGGGCGCGCATGAGCGGCAGGACGAGCTGGGTCAGCCGGGCGGCGCCGAAGACGTTGACCTCGAACTGGCGGCGCGCCTCGTCCAGGGCCACGTCCTCGACCGGGCCGTACGAGCCGTATCCGGCGTTGTTGACGAGGACGTCGACGCGTCCGGTGTCGGCGACGATCCGGTCCACTCCGGCGCGCAGTGAGTCCTCGTCGGTGACGTCCATGGCGATTGTGCGGATCCCTCGCTCGGCCAGGGCGGACATCCGCTCCACGCGGCGGGCGGCGCCGTAGACGGTGAATCCTCGGGTGTGCAGTTCCAGGGCGGCGGCTTCGCCTATCCCGGACGAAGCTCCGGTGATCAGGGCGACCTTGTTCGGCATGGCGGGGTCCTCCGGGGACGACGGGACGGCAGTAAAGTGAACCAAGACTCACAATCATCATGAGCGTTGGTTCATGTTTGTGCAAGCGGCGGGGAGGTGATCCTGAACTAGAATTCATGTTCCTGTCGTGGACGCGGCACCGCGCACCCGGCGTGAGAGACCGTCCCCCGTCCGAGTTGGAGGACCCGATGGCCGGTTCCCGCCCCCTGCGCGCCGACGCCGTCCGCAACCGGACGAAGATCCTGGCCGCCGCGCGCGAACAGATCACCCGCCACGGGCCCGATGTCCCGATGGACGTCATCGCCGAGGCGGCGGGAGTGGCCGTGGGCACGCTCTACCGCCACTTCCCGACCAAGACGGACCTGGTCGGGGCCGTCATCGCCGAGCACAGCGAGATCATCACCGGCGAGATCGAGGCCGCGGCCGAGCGCGTCGCCGACGGCTCCCGGGCGATGGCGGAGATCACCCGCCTGGCCGAACGCACGGTCGAGGCCGCGGCTCGTGACCGCAGCGTGAAGGCGGCGGCCCAGACCCTGGGCGCCGCGCACTGGACCGAGCAGCAGGAGGAGCGGTTCAGGGGCGCGATGGAGCGGATCATCGCCGCCGCCGTGTCCGACGGGGACCTCCACCCCGATGTCACCGTCGACGACTTCCTGATGCTCATCCTCACCGCCCCCACCGACCAGGAACCGGCCGTACGGACCCGCTGGCTCACTCTCTTCCTGGCCGGGTTCACCGTCCGCGCGCGCGAGGAGGACGCGTAGCCCGCCGGCCGGAGGGCGGCGATGTCGTCTCACACCCGGCAGGGCATGCGGCCCCACGGCCCCGAGCGGCGCTCGGCCCCGAACGCCGCGCGGGCGTCGCCCGGCCTGGCAAGCGGGGCCCGTGGTGCGGTCGGTACGCTCGAAACCTGAGCACACCCAGAGGAAAACCGAGCAGACACCACACCCGAGCAATCAGGATCCGAACCGACACAGGATGAGCGGGGGCCGACGTGAGGCTGTTCCGGCGAGGGCCGAAGCGGGACGGGGACGACGCGCCCCGGGACGCGGAGTTCGCGTTCTTCTCGGTGGCGGAGGGCTCACGCTTCCGCGGCCAGGTCCGGGAGGCGTTCGCCGAGCGCGGCCTGGAGGTCACCGTCTACTCCGACGCAGTCACCGACAGCGCCGGACGGCAGTTCGGGCTCGGCAACCTCGCCGCGGTCTGCCACAACGACGAGCGGGGTCCCCGCGTCTGGCCCAAGGTCATCCGCGGCCACGTCGGCATGGTGCTGCGCACCATGGACGCGCCGTCCGCGCTCGACACCCTCCCGCCCGACCAGATCCGGTCCCAGCTGTACCCGCGGGTGATCGGCTCCGAGGGGCTGGACAGGGAATCGTTTCGCTACGCCCGCGCGCTCGCGCCGGGACTGAGTGAGGTCCTCGCGCTCGACCTGCCCGAGAGCGTGATGATCCTGACCGACGACGCCCTCGAGCCGCTCGGGGACGTGCCGGTGCTGCGCGAACGTGCGATGGCCAATCTGCGGGACCTCCCCGTGGAGGGCCACGAGACCATCAAGGACGCCGGGGGGATGCGCCTGGAGGTGGTGGTCGGCGACTCCTTCTACACGGCGAGCCGCGTCCTCGTGCTGGACGCGCTCGTCCGCCAGGTCACCGGGCAGCAGATCACCGAGGACGGCGCACTGGTCGCACTGCCCTTCCGGCACCAGATCGCCTTCCACGTCATCCGCGACGCCGGCGTCATCCCGTCCCTGAACGCGCTGGCCGCCTTCGCCGCCTCCGGGTACGCCGACACACCGGGGGCGATCACCCCGTACGTCTACTGGTGGCGGGACGGGAGACTGACCCAGCTCAGCGACCGCGACGAGGGCGGCGAGGGGCTGAGGATCGTGGTCGGCGAGGACTTCCAGGACATGCTGCAGCGTCTCGTGGCACGGCACCCGGGCGACGACTGACACCGACCGGCCCGGCTCGTGTACCGCGATCGGCCCGTGTGCCGCGATCGGGCCGTTCCGAGGGCCACCGGCCAGGGAGGCCGGCCCGAGCCGGAACCCGGCCCGGGTACCCCGATCGGGCCGTTCCAGGGACGGGCACCGAACGCAGGAGGAGAGCCCATGCCCAGCACCGCAGGGACCGCGACGCCGGTGCCCTTCACCGTCGACGACTACCGGGCGCGGATGGTCCGGGCCGCCCGGTCCGCCGCCGAGGCCGGGCTCTCCGGTCTCCTCGTGGCCCCCGGCCCGGACCTGGTCCACCTCACCGGCTACCAGCCCGTGCCCACCGAACGGCTGACCTTCCTGGTCCTCGTCGAGGGCCAGGACCCGGTGCTGGTCGTGCCGACCCTGGAAGCCCCTGACGCGGCGAGCGCGGCCGGAGGAGCCGCGCTCAGGCTGCGCGACTGGACCGACGGCAAGGACCCGTACGCCGTCACCGCCGCACTGCTCGAAGGCCGCGGCCGCTACGGGATCAGCGACAACGCCTGGGCCATGCACCTGCTCGGTATGCAGCGCGAACTGCCCGGCACGACGTACACCTCGCTCACCCGGGCCCTGCCCATGCTGCGCGCGGTCAAGGACGAGCGGGAACTGGCCCGGCTGGCGGCGGCCGCGGCCGCCGCCGACGAAACGTACCGCGAGATCCTCAAGGTGCGCTTCTCCGGCCGCAGGGAGACCGACGTGGCCGCCGACCTCGCCGGACTGCTGCTGCGTTTCGGGCACTCACAGGTGGACTTCACTGTCGTCGGATCGGGCCCGAACGGGGCGAACCCGCACCACGAGGCCGGTGAACGCACGATCGAGGAAGGCGACATGGTCGTCCTCGACTTCGGCGGGCTCAAGCACGGCTACGGGTCCGACACCAGCCGGACCGTCCATGTCGGGGAGCCGACCGAGGAGGAGCGGCGGGTGCACGACATCGTGCGCGAGGCGCAGCAGGCCGGGTACGAGGCGGTCCGGCCGGGTGCCACCTGCCAGGACGTCGACCGGGCGGCGCGCGCGGTGATCGACGACGCCGGCTACGGGGCGTACTTCGTCCACCGCACCGGTCACGGGATCGGCGTGACCACGCACGAGCCGCCGTACATGATCGAAGGGGAGGAGCAGCCGCTGGTCCCCGGAATGTGCTTCTCCGTGGAGCCGGGCATCTATCTCCCCGGCCGCTTCGGGGTGCGGATCGAGGACATCGTGACGGTCACGGAGACGGGCGGCAGGCGGCTGAACGACACGCCCCGCGAACTGGCGATCGTCCAGTAGGGAGGCGCCGTTCGGGGGCGTGCCGGGCCTTCGTCGGGGTGACCGCCCGGGATGGGGACGACCGGGAGGCCGTGGACGCCGGCCGCCGCTGGACCCGGGCCGGGGCGATCCGCGCCGGTGTCGCGCCGTGAGCAGCGGCGATCTTGCGGACGGGCTCCAGCGGTGCCGTGCTCACCGCGGCCGCCGTCACCGGTGAACCACGGCCGGTGGCGCCGGAAGTCGTTCCGACATCGTCCGCCTGGAGACCGACGCCGCTGGTGTTCGGTGGGCCGGAGAGACCGTCCAGGCCTCGAGACCCAGCAACTGCCCGCCAGAGCGTGCTGGAGACCTTTCACAGCCTCGGTACGACCGGCGAGGGAATCGAGCAGCGCGGCGGCGGTCACATGCGAAGACCCCCGCACTCAGCGACGCCCCGGTCGCGGAGGGAGATACCAGAGACGGCCCCGTGTCCCGATGCGATACGGGTACGCGGGGCCGTCGACTGTGGGCGGGCTCGGCTGGTGAGAGCTGCACGATCAGCTCTGCGACCGCTGGGCCTCCCGCTCGGCCTCAGCCGCCAGAGCGGCGTGAGCGGCATCGTGGGCCTCCCGAAGGTCCGCCCAGGCCGGCGATGTGTGCGCGATCTTCTTCGCCTCGGCGAGGGAACAGGCCCGAAGCTCCCTGACCGCCTTGATGCAATCGATCATGCCGAACCCGCTGGCTCTGAGGTCCTCCAGCACGGCGTCGATCGGCTTGCCTCTGTCGTACAGCGGACGTTCCCGTACGAGGGCGTCTTCCATGCTCATGGACACAGTTCTCACCTTTTCTCCCAGCACCGGCCGGTGCGGCCGTTCTGCCATCCTTACAGATACTTGGACAGGTCGAATGTCATGTCGACTTGGTGGCCGGGGTTGCCAGTGAGCCTCTCTGCGGTGATCCGTGCTGACTTGAAGCCCTGCCTCGCAGCCGCCGGCAAGATGTTCCCCCGTAGTTCGGACAGGATGATCCGGGGGCTCAGGTCACCGCGCTCCATGGCCTCGCCGTAGACGATGACGTTTGCCAGGCGCAGATGATCGCCGTCAACTGTCACATCAGCGAGCATGCCCACATCGCCCTTGGGGGTCTTCAGGGTGTGCTCGAAGTTGCTTCCGGCACGGAAGTTGCTGATGTCGCAGACATCGCCGGCGTTGTGTACCAGAAGGGGCGTGACACCTGCTGCTGCGTAGAAGGTGTGGATGCCGTTGACGGAGAGGTTATAGACCTTCTGGACGGCGGTCCACGCGCGGACGGCCGTGACCTTCACCCAGGTGCCGGTCGAGGTGCGCAACAGCATGCCCGGCTCGATTGCGCCAGCGTTCACCCACGCGTTGCGAGCCTCGAGCCAGAAAGGGTGCCCCTCGGTGGCGGTCAGGGTACTGACAGCAGCGCCGCGAGCGCCGTCGGTGTCTACCGTCAGTTCGACGAGGTGCTTCTTACCGTCCCCGACAATCACGTCGTCGACAGGACGCCCCTCGGTCCGGCCCGACACGGGGTCGGTGGCCAGCACGCGGTCACCCTCGACGACGGCTCGGATCGGCTTGAGCGTGCCGTCGGCCAGGGCAACGGTGGTCTCGGGAGTAAAGCTGTTTCCCCCGCGGCACGGCGGGGGCACTTTGCCGCCCTTTCCGAAGAGATTCTTGAAGGCATCGCGCGCCTTGTCGCCCCACTTGCCAAACTTGACTGCGCTCGCGCCGTACCCTGCCGCCGGGATGGCAGACGCACACGACAGACCGGCGTCGACGGCATCTCCCTCCGCGCCATACCACGCACAGTTGGCGCCATCGGCGATCTCACCGGCACCGGGGATCAGGCCGACCACGTCGAGGCCGAAGTGACCGGCCTCTGACAGCATGTCCCAGACGCTGGTGTCGTCGTCGCTCGTCTGCGAGAGCAACGCCTCGGCCAGTTCTTCCATCTGTTCCCGCTCTTTGCGGTCCTCGGTACGGCGCCTAGCCTCGTCCTCGGCGCGCTTCTTGGCGACGTAGGTGGCGAATGCCTCCTTGGCTGCCTTGTCCGCTGCCGTGGCGTCCTTGCCCGCGGTGATGGCGGCGGTGCGGGCTTCTCGGGCTGCTGTTCGGGCAGCGGAGGCAGAAGCTTGCGCCCACTCGGCGGAGGCGTTGGCCGCCTGTGCGGAGGCGCGGGCTTCGCGTGCTGCGGCGGTCGCATCAGCCTGCGCCTTACGTGCAGCTTTGGCAGATTCGCGTGCCTGGGCTGCGGAGGTCTCGGCTTGAGATGCTGATCTGTTGGCTTCGTCCGCGTACGTCTTGGCGTCCGCGGCCGACTTGCCTGCCTGGTCGGCCCAGGTATTGGCTTCGCCGGCCTTGTTGTTGGCGAGGGCGGCGGCCCGGTTGGCTTCTGCCGCGTTCTTCTGGGACTGGGCGGCGATGACGGCGGCGCCGGAGATCAGGCGCTGGACGTCGGCGATGTGGGTGGCGGTCAGGGCGTCTTTGCGCTTGGCCCGGTACTGGCCGACGGTGATGAACTCGTGCAGCATCTGCGGGGGGCCGGCGTCGGCGACCATTGCTGCGGCCTTGAGTTCAGGACCGCCGGTGCTGATCAGTTGCGAGACGCGCAGGCGTTCGTCGTTGGCGCGCGCGGTGTACTGGCCGGTGGTGAGGAAAGTGTGTATCGCGTCGATGCTGCCGTCGTCCAGGGCGGCCATGGCGGCTTCCTTGGTCACCGGCCCGCCGGTGCTGACGATCTGGGAGATCCGCAGCCGATAGTCGTTCGCGGCTGCTTCGTGCTGGCCGGTGGACAAGAAGCCATGGATCTGCTGAGCGTCGCCTGCCAGTGCCTTCTCCGCGGCCTGTCGGACGGCCGGGGAGTCGGCGTCGTCCGCGAGCCGCTCGGCCCGGGCACGTTCGTCCTGCTCGGCCGCCTCCTTGAAGCCGGTGCGCACGTAGTCGACGACCTCGGGGTCGGCGCCTGCCAGGGCAGTGGCTGCAGCGGTGCTGCTCCACGGTCCGCGGGTCTTCATGACCGCGAGTGCGGCGGTGCGGCCTTGGGCTGCAATCCGTGCGATGTCGGCACCGGGCTGAGCGGCCTGGGTGCCGAGCTGCTCCATATCGGCGTCGAGTGCCGCGGCGGCTTTGGCTGACTCCGCTGCCTGGGCGCGCCTGCGGTCGTCGGCAGCTTTGAGGGCCTTGGCTTCCTCCATTACGGCCGCGGTGCGTGCGGTCAGTTCTGCGGTTTCGCTGCGGCGGGTCAGCTCGAAGGTGGTGCGGGCCTGTTTGACAGCATCGCTGGCCGCGTCCGCAGCCTTCTTCGCGTTCGCTGCATGGACGGCGGACTCTTTGGCAGCCTGAGCGGACTTACCAGCCTGCTTGGCTGCCTCCTCCGCGGCCGCCGCTGCCCTTTCGGCGTGCTCGGCCGCGCCGTTGGCCGCGTCCCGCGCCCTGCGGGCGGCCGCGGCGGACTCGTTGGCGAGTGCCCGTGAGACTCCGGCCGCGCGGCTCGCCTCAGCCGCCTGACGGCGTGCCGCCGCCGCGGCGGCATCCGCCTCCGCGGAATGAGCCCCGGCTGCCGTCGCCAGGCTGCTGGCCCGACCGGCCTCGGCGGCTGCAGCGTCAGCGTTGCGGCCCGCGCTGCCGGCGGCCTCGGCCGCAAGCCCGGCATTGTCGGCGGCCACGCCGGCCGCTTCGGCTGCCCGCGCGGCCTGGCGGGCCTGCTTGGCCACCGTGCGAGCCTCTTCGGCCGCCTTGCGCGCGGCGGAGGCCATTCCGGCGTTGGTGGCGGCAGCCGAAGCGGCGCTCTGCGCCCTCGCCGCGGCGTCGGCGGCACCAGCCGCAGCTGCCGCGGCCTGCGACGCAGCGGTCGCGGCAACACGCGCGGAGGCGTTGGCCGCACGGGCCGCACTAATAGCCTGCCGCGCGGCAGCAGCGGCACCCCGGGCCGCTCGTGCTGCCTGGCTGGCCGCGTTCGCCGCGTGCCTGGAGTCCTTACGAGCCTCCTGGGTCTGCTTCGCCGCTTCCTCGGCTGCCTTCCTGGCCAGTTCGGATGCCTTCACCGCCCGGGCAGATGCCTCCTTGGCGGCATCGGTCTCCCGCTTGGCCTGGGCACCTGCCACCGTCGCTCGCTGGGCCAGTTGAGCGACGGTCGCCCGCTCCTGGTCCCGCGCCTGGGCAATGTACTGTCCGACCTCCAGGAACTCCCGGATGTCATCGGCGGTGCCGTCGAGTGCGGCCATTGCGGCGGCTTTGGTCGCGGGACCGCCCGTGCTTACAACCCGGGACAGGGCGAGCTGGTTGTCAATCTCGCGCGCCGGATACTGCCCTCGTTCGATGAACTCCCGTACCTTGTCCGGTCCGCCGTCCAGGGCCGCGACACCGGCTTCCTTGAGGGCAGTACCGCCCTCGCTGATGATCTGCGAGACCTTCAACTGCCGGTCCCTCACCAGCGGCTCTTTCCAGCCGTCCTTCAAGAAGGCATCCACCGCGCCCGGGTCAGCGCTGTCCAGCGCCTTCAGTGCCGCCTCACGCACAGCCGGACCACTGGCCGAGTACAACTGCGAGAACAACAACTGGTCGTCGAGACGCTCGGCATCGGCCTTTCCCTTGTCGAGGAACAGCCGCACCTCCGTATCCGAACCCTGAAGTGCGAGTTCAGCCGCCTCCTTGACAGCCGGGCCTCCGCTCTCCCATATCTGCACAACTCGGCCGCGGTCACTCAGCGGAATGGATCTGGCGTCATCGCTGTCATCCGCGTACGCAGGGCCTGCACTGAGAACCCCCGAAATCATTGAGAGTGACACAGCGCCCAGGAATGCCCCTCGCATACCACGCAGCCACCCTCCCCCAGTTCTCTTCATCTCTCCGTTTTCCGTCGATGAGGCCTGCCGGTCGTAACAGGCCTGCCGCGTGTCGGCCGCCCGAGCATATATCCCGGAGATTCGGCACTCACGTTCACCTAAACGGAACTTGAGGTTCACAGCGGATGCGAAACCCTCCCTCAAGGTTCCTCGAGAACGGCACCTGTTGCGTTTTCGATATCCAATGACGCCTTGTGAAGGTCTCGAAAAGGAGGTGGTACCTTCTGGGAGGGCCCTGGGGGAACGGGCCGTCTACGCGGCTGCCGTCGTGCGCCGCTCCGTTCGGAAGGAAAACAGTCGTGAAATCACGCGCGCGCGGAATCCTGCTTTCATCTGTCGTAGGTACTATTGCGGCGCTGGGGGGCCTGCTGACCGTCGCGACCGCCGCCCCTCAGAGCAGGACGCAGACTGCCCCCGCAGCGGATGCCACCACTGATCAACTACCGTACGCCGTTGAGGACTTCGCTTATCCAGGAGCTGAACAGCTGTTCACCGACAAGGGAATCGTCCTCCGTAGAGGCGATGGCCACATCCTGCTCACCGACTGCGCAGGGGATCACCAGATCAAGGTGTCCACATTGCAGAGCGAGCAAGGCGGATACTGCTTCCGCGTCCTCGGCAAGTCCGGAACCCTCGCTCTGGAGGTCAACAAGGTGCACGCGATCCGCACAGCGGAGCGTGCTGTCAGAGCCAGCCTCACCATGGACGGCGAAACCACCACTGTGGACGTGCCCAAGAACGACTACAAGCCCGTCGGCGAAGGCGACGTGAAGGACGGGCGCCGGGCGGTACTCGTAGAGCTCAAGGTCACAGGGTGAACGGAACCCCCCCACACGACCTCGACTCCACACACCAACCGATCCACCGAGGAATGACCATGCCCTCCCCACGCCAGCGGACCGTTTCGTTCAGCCTTGCGGCCGTGACAGGCGCCGGCCTGCTCACTTTCACCTTCACCGGCGCGCCCGCCATGGCAGCTACCGGTCCGGACGCCCTCGCCGACACCCAGGCATCCGTCGCCCGCCTCCACATCGGTGAAGGCGACACCACCCGCTCCTGCTCCGGTGCCCTGGTGGACCGTCAGTGGGTGCTGACCGCCGCGGCGTGCTTCGCCGTCGCCCCCGCCAACTCCGCGCAGGTCGCCGCGGGCAAGCCGGCCATCAAGACCACCGCGACCGTCGGCCGCAGCTCCCTGACCGGGACCGGCGGGCATGTCGCCGACGTCGCGGAGCTCGTGCCCTCTCCCACCGGCGACCTGGTCATGGCCCGCCTCGCGACACCCGCCCCCACCGGCATCGGCCCCATCAAGCTGGCCGCCTCCCCCGCCGCCGAGGGCGACACCCTGCAGGCGGTCGGCTTCGGCCGCACCAGGACCGAATGGGTGCCCGGCGCGGCCCACACCGCGTCGATGCAGGTCGGCGCGCTCTCCGACACCGAGCTCAGCCTGGCCGGTGCCACCGCGAACGACGCCCTGTGCAAGGGCGACACCGGCGCCCCCCTGCTACGGGAGGGCGAGGAAGGCGTCGCGCTCGTCGGTGTCGCCACCCGCTCGCGCCAGGGCGGCTGTCTGGGCGAGTCCGAGACCCGCACCGACGCCGTCGCCACGCGCACGGACGACCTGGCCGACTGGATCGCCACCACCGCGGGGCGGTCGTGGGCGCTGCTGATGACCGCCGCCGACTTCAACGGCGACAAGAAGGCCGACCTGCTCGCGATCGACGCGGCCGACGACTTCCTCTACGCCCAGCCCGGCGACGGCAAGGGCAAGTTCGGCAAGCGCGTCAAGGTCAACGAGGGCAGGTGGACCAACATGCGTCTGCTGGCCGCCACGGACTTCACCGGCGACGGCAAGGCCGACATCCTCGCCGCGAACACCAACGGCAACCTCTACCTCTACCCGGGCAACGGCAGGAACGGCATCACCGGCTCCTCCGTCGTCGGGAGCAACTGGGGCGGCATACGCCTGATCACCGCCTCCGACTTCAACGGCGACAAGAAGGGCGACCTGATCGCCGCCCACACCAACGGCAACCTCTTCTTCTACCCGGGCAACGGCAAGAACTTCGCCTCGGGGAGCGTGACCAGCACCGGCTGGACCAACATGCGCATGCTCTCCGCCGGGGACTTCACCGGCGACGGCAAGGCAGACATCTACGCCGTTCACAACAGCGGAGACCTGTACCTCTACTCCGGCAAGGGCAACGGCACCTTCAACACCGCGAGCAGGACCGGCGGCGGCTGGCAGAGCATGCGCCTGCTCTCCGAAGCCGACTTCAACGGCGACCAGAAGAGCGACCTGATCGCCATCCACACCAACGGCAGCATCTACGCCTACCCCGGCAATGACGAGGGCGGCTTCGGCACCCCCGTCGTCACCCCGGCTCCGGCCGCCTGATCCGAACGCCCGGGTGCACCCGGTGCAGGGCAGGAGAGCCGCCCACCCACCTGATCCGCAAGCCGGGCCCCGAAGGGGCCGACCCCCTACGGGACCCTGCTGACAAGCGGCCATGTGCCGTGAACTCGGTCCGTTCCACCTCGTCCAGGTGGTGCGGACCGAGGTCGTGTGCCATGTGATGTGAGGTGCTTGCGGCCCTGCCATGTCACGCGTCGTGCAGCACCACACACGACTCGCCCGCCAGTTCCAGCACGCCCTCCGGCCCCGGCGGTGCGGTCTCGTCCCAGGCGGCGAGCACCCGGCCGCCCCCCGCGCCCAGCGGGATCGTGACCGGTTCCACGCCGAGGTTGACCGCGACCCGTACGTCGCCCCGACGGAAGACGAACCAGCGCGCCTCCTCGTCGTAGGCGATCCGCACGGCCGCGAGGTCCGGGTCGGACAGGTCGGGTTCGCTCCGGCGCAGGGCGATCAGCCGGCGGTACCAGGCCAGGAGCCGGGCATGGGGTTCGCGGTCCCGCTCGGCGCGGTCCAGGCACGAGCGTTCCCTGGTGGCGGGGTCCTGCGGGTCGGGGATGTCCCGCGCCGTCCACCCGGTCCCGGCGAACTCCCGCCGCCTGCCCTGCCGTACCGCCTCCGCGAGTTCCGGGTCCGTGTGGTCGGTGAAGAACTGCCACGGCGTACGGGCGCCCCACTCCTCGCCCATGAACAGCATCGGGACGAACGGTCCCGTCAGCACCAGTACCGCCGCGCAGGCCAGCAGTCCGGGCGAGAGGGCCGACGAGAGCCGGTCGCCGGTCGCGCGGTTGCCGATCTGGTCGTGCGTCTGGGCGTAGCCGACGAACCGGTGGGCGGGTGTGCGGACGAGGTCGACGGGACGGCCGTGCGTACGGCCGCGGAACGTGGAGTACGTGCCGTCGTGGAAGAAGACATGGCCGAGGGTCTTGGCGAGCGCGCCGAGCGGCGCGCGTGCGAAGTCGGCGTAGTAGCCCTGCGATTCACCGGTCAGCGAGGTGTGCAGGGCGTGGTGGAAGTCGTCGTTCCACTGGGTGTGGACCCCGAGACCGCCCTCCTCGCGCGGGGTGGTGGTCCTCGGGTCGCACCGGTCGGACTCGGCGATGAGGAACACCGGCCGCCGCACGTCCGCCCCGAACCGGTCCACCTCCGCGGACAGTTCCTCCAGAAACGTCAGCGCCCGGGTGTCGACGAGGGCGTGGACCGCGTCCAGCCGCAGTCCGTCGACGCGGTAGTCCCGCAGCCACCCCAGCGCACTGCCGATCAGGTACGCGCGCACCTCGTCGGAGCCGGGCGCGTCCAGGTTGATTGCCGAGCCCCAGGGAGTGTGATGAATGTCCGTCAGATACGGTCCGAACGCCGGCAGATGGTTGCCGGACGGCCCCAGGTGGTTGTGGACGACGTCCAGGACGACACCGAGCCCGAGTCCGTGGGCCGTGTCCACGAAGCGCTTCAGGGCCGCCGGGCCGCCGTACGGCTCGTGCACGGCCCAGGGAGCCACCCCGTCGTAGCCCCAACCGTGGGTCCCCGGGAAGGGGCACAGCGGCATCAGTTCCACATGGGTGATGCCGAGTTCCGCCAGCTCGCCGAGCGCGGCGGCCGCGGCGTCGAGCGTGCCCTCGGGCGTGTAGGTGCCGATGTGCAGCTCGTACAGGACCGCGCCCGCGAGGTCCCGGCCGCGCCAGTCGTCGCTTCGCCACACGTGCGTGTCGGGGGCGACCACCGCGCTCGGTCCGTCCGGGCCCTCGGGCTGACGGCGCGAGCGCGGGTCGGGCAGGACGGGGCCGCCGTCGAGGCGGAAGCCGTAGCGGTCCCCGTCACCCGCGTCCGCCTCGGCCGTCCACCAGTCCTCCCGCGACGGGTCGCGCTCCATCCCCTGCTCGGTGTCCTCCAGCCACAAGTCGACCCGGTCCTGCGCCCGCGGTGCCCATACCTCGAACAGCACTGGTGATCGATCCCCTGTCATCTCGGCGTCGGTGTTGCCGGCGTCCTCGTGCGGGCGTCGGTGGTCCGGTCGTCCGTGGTCCGGTCGTCCGTCGTGCGGCCGCCCGGCGTCCGGTCGTCCGACCCGCCGGCGCCGGCGGAGTCGTGCCGTCGGCGGCAGTTCTCCCCAATCCTGGCAACTTCGCCCTCTGGAGGCGCCGTACTCGCCGGTACTAGGGTCCGCGCCATGACATCGCCCTCCGCGACACCGCTGCCCTCCTTCCCGCCCGGATTCCTGTGGGGTGCCTCGGCGTCCGCGTTCCAGACGGAGGGGGCCGCCGACACCGACGGCAAGGGCCCCTCCGGCTGGGACGCGTTCGCGGCGGAGCCCGGACGGATCAAGGACGGCGCGGACGCCTCCCGCGGAACCGGCTTCCACGAGCGCTACCGCGAGGACGTGGCGCTGCTCGCCGGGCTAGGCGCCGGCGCCTTCCGCTTCTCCGTCAGCTGGCCCCGGGTGATACCCGGCGGCAGCGGTCCGGTGAACCCCGCCGGGATGGGCTTCTACGACCGGCTCGTCGACGAGCTGTGCGAGCACGGCATCACCCCCGCGCCGACCCTCTACCACTGGGACACCCCGCTGCCCCTGGAGGAGGCCGGTGGGTGGCTCGACCGCGACACCGCCGCGCGGTTCGCCGACTACGCGGCCGTCGTTGCCGACCGTCTCGCCGACCGCGTCCCCATGTGGATCACCGTCAACGAGCCCGCCGAGGTCACCATGCTCGGTTACGCGCTCGGCGAGCACGCCCCCGGCAAGCGGCTCCTGTTCGACGCCCTGCCCGCCGCCCACCACCAGCTCCTCGCCCACGGCCTCGCCGTCCGGGCCCTGCGTGCCGCAGGCGCCGGGAACATCGGCCTCGCGGTGTCCCACTCGCCCGTCCACCCGTCCGGCGACAGCGACGAGGACCGCTCCGCCGCCGAGCTCTACGACACGCTCACCAACCGGCTGTTCTCCGACCCGCTGCTGACCGGCCGCTACCCGGACGGCTTCGACGGACTGATGCCGGGGCCGGTCGCCGACGACCTCGCCGTCATCTCCGAGCGACTGGACTGGTACGGCGTGAACTACTACAGCCCCATGCTGGTCGGCGCCCCCGCGACCGACGCGCTGGACTCCTACGCCGGACTGGGCATGCCCGCCGAACTCCCCTTCGGGCTCAGGGAGATCGAGGGCGTCGAACGCACCCGGTTCGGCTGGCCCGTCGTCCCGGACGGCCTGCGGGAACTGCTGGTCGGCCTCAGGGCGCGCTACGGCGACCGCCTGCCTCCCGTCCACATCACCGAGAACGGCTGCTCCTACGACGGACTCGACGACCACTCCCGGATCGCCTTCCTCGACGGCCATCTGCGGGCCCTGCACCGGGCGGTCGAGGAGGGTGTCGACGTCCGCGGCTACTTCGTCTGGTCGCTGACGGACAACATCGAGTGGGCGGAGGGCGCGTCGCAGCGCTTCGGCCTGGTCCACGTCGACTACGACACCCTGGAACGCACGCCGAAGTCGTCGTACGCGTGGTACCGCGACGTCATCCGCGCCCAGCGGGCCGCGCGGCCGCAGTCGCGCTGACCGGCCCGGCGCGGGCCCTGCGCGCGGAGCGGGTCCCGCTCCGCGCGCACCGGGTCAGAAACCGAGGTGGACGCGCTCCTGCACCACCGGGTGCCCGGCCCTGGCGAAGGTGTTCGCCATGGGCACGTTGCCCTGGTCGGTGGCACCGGCGATGAACTCCGCGCCCCGCTCGGCCAGGAAGTGCGTGCACTCGGCGAGCAGGTCGTACGCGTAGCCGTTGCCGCGGTGTTCCGGAACGACGCCGATGAAGCCGATGCACGGGCCCGACGGGTTGTGCGCCGGGATGTGCAGACCGACGAGTTCGCCGTCCCGGTACGCCAGCCGCCACCATGCGCGCGGCGACGGGCACCAGTGGAAGAAGTCCAGCTCCTCCTGGGCCGCCTGGTCCAGCCCGCCCTCGGCGATGGCGCGCAGCGCATGGACGTCGAGCGTGCCCGTGTGAACGCGGCGCAGCACGTCGAGGAACACGGCGTCGTCGGGTTCGGGCCGGAACTCCAGCCGCCCGGGCCGCTCCGGCAGCCCGCATCCGGGCGTCCACCGGTACTGGAAGCGTTCCACCAGGACGCTCATCCCGGCGGCTTGCGCGGCCCGTATCCGCACCTCGGCGGCGGCCCGGGACACGGGGTCCTCGCGCCAGCCGGAGGGGAGTATCAGCTCGTACTCGACCCGGAACGGGGAGGCGCGCAGCAGCTCGGCGCCCGCCTCCTCCTCGCCGTCGGCGACGTCGAACCAGTTGAGATTGACGGGAGCGGTGTCGTCGGGGCCGCCCCACCAGGCGGCACGTGCGACGACCTTCCCGTCGCGCAGGGCGACCCGCTTCCACTCGGGGCGGTGGGTGGCGCGGGCCAGGGCCCGGCCCACGCCGAGCGGATCGGGCAGGGTGTCGAAGAGGTACGCGTCGCTCTCGGAGAGCGCGCGGAAGAGCGGACCGGTGGAAGCGGTCATGGTGAGTCCTCCGGGACTGCGGAAAGGTGTGCCGCGCTCCCGGTCAGACGACGGACGCCGGGCGGTCGGGGCGGGAGCGCGGGAACGATCTGGTCTGCACTGCACTCGCCTCCTTCCAGCGGCCATGGGCGTCGGGAGCATGGTAGACGCACCCGGGGGAGCCCACCATCGCATTTCCGCCCGCCGGTCCGGGGAGTCGCCGGCCGGGGGTGGGTGAGGGACGTACGGGGTGCGGCACCTCGCCGGGGCACCGCCCGCCGGACCGTTCCGGCGGGCCGGTCACCGCGGACTGTTCCCGGGTGGGCTGCTGCCGGGACGGCCCCGCCTCGGCGGACCGCTGACGGTTTGCAGGGCGCGGCCGCGCGGGGAAGCGGGAGGAGGGGCGTGACTCGGGGCGGTCCTCCCTGCCGCGGACGCGCTCCCGCTTCCCCTTCCCCTCCCTCGCGTTGTGCCCGTGCCCGTGTCCGTGCCGCTGCCCGTGCTCAGCCGCCGGTCGCCTGGGCCGACTGATCGCGGACGTACTCGGCATGGCGCAGCAGCCCGGCCGAGGTCTCGGTCCCCAGCTCCTTCAACTCGCCGACCACGGCGTCCATCCGCGCGGTGCCGCCCTCGGCGCGGCCGAGGGCATGCTCCGTCCAGGCGGCGCGGACCAGGCACTGGACACGGTCGCAGAGCGGCCTCGGGGCCGGGCTCGCTCCAGCCCTTCACCGTCTCGGCGGCCCGCAGGAACTGCTCGGCCGCAGCGCGAGGGTCGCGCAGCTGTTGCAGCAGCCGGGCCAGCGTCTCCCGAGCCTGTACGCCCTACTCCCCGGGGCGGCCGCCGACAACCTCCTCGTCCTTGTGCCTCCGGGCGCTGCGGCACCGCCGGTCGGAGGCGGTTCCTGGGCGTTCGCCGCCCGGAGGACGCCCGAGGTTCGGCCCCGCCGGCCCGGGGCACGCCGTACCGGAACGGAAGTGATCTTCATGGTTCCTTCTGGACACCCGGGGCGCCCGGCCGGACAATCACGTCTGTGACGTCCTCCTTCGAGTCCCAGACGTATCGCGCGCGGCCCTCCGACGCCGATCGGGAGCGCGTCCTCGGAGTGCTCCGGGAGGGCGCCGTCCAGGGCCGGTTGTCGCACGACACATTCGTGCGGCGCATGGAGCTCGCCCTGGCCGCCCGCGGGCCCGACGAACTCCGCGCGCTCACCGCGGACCTGCGGCACGACGGCGGCGGGCTGTCCGAGAAACTGTTCGGCGCGGTGGGGAGGGTCTCGGCGTTCTCCATGAGGCTCGGCCGCGCCTGGCGGGCGGAGCGGCTGCCTCCGCTGCTGCTGCCGGAGCCCGGTCCGTATCCGCTGCGCATCGGCCGTGACCCGTCCAACGGGCTGCGGCTCAGCCATGAGACGGTGTCGCGGCTGCACGCCGAACTGGCGCTGCGCGGCGGGCTGTGGGTCCTCCGCGACCTCGGTTCGACCAACGGCACGACCGTCAACGGCCGTCGTGTGACCGGCTCCGTGGTGGTCCGGGCCGGCGACATGGTCGGCTTCGGCCACATGAGCTTCCGCCTCGACGCGCGCTGAGACACGTACGCGGGCGGTGCGGAGGGGCGCCGGGGGACCACGCGCAAGGGGGCGCCCCGCCGGCGCGCCCTGTCGACGGCGCCGGTGACCATCGCCATGCCGACGGGGGGCCGCCGCATCCGGGACCAGGGGCACGGCCTGGGTCCCGTCGCCGGGTCCGACGTGTGGCCCGGCGCTCATGCGACCGTCCTCGCAGGGGTGAAGGTCGGCGGCCCGGGCGACGGTGGGTGCCGGCGCGGTCTTCACGCGCGACATGCCGGCGCCCTCCGCTGCCGTCGGAGTTCCGGCACTGGGCGTCGCGGAACGGCCCGTGCCGGGGCGGAGGGAGGGCGCGGTGGGTGATGGCCCGCACGCGTGCGCCGATGCATCCCGTCACTGTCCGTCACCTCCTGAATCGCGCCGTTCGTCCGGAGTCGGTACTTTCTTGATCAGGTGTCCTCTCGCGTCGAGGGCCGCGCCCACCGGGCCCGGCCCCTCGCAAGAGCCCGAGGCAAGGAGGACGGCATGTCCCGACCCATCGTCGTGGGAGTGGACGGCTCGGACGGAAGTCTCGCGGCCGTGGACTGGGCCGCCGACGAGGCCGCCCTGCGCGGCGCGCCACTGCGGCTGGTGTACGCGACCCAATGGATCGCGCACCAGTTGCAGGCCGTGCGGATGTCCCACGAGGACCGGGCCGGCGAGGCGGAGGGCGTCCTCGGCGCGATGGAGGAGCGCGTACGGTCCCGCAGGCCGGAGCTCGTGACGACCGGCGAGGAGATCGAGGACTCGCCGACGACGGTCCTGCTGGAGGCGGCGTCCCGGGCCGATGCGCTGGTCGTCGGGTCGCACGGACTCGGCGGCGTGGGCGGCTTCATCATCGGTTCCGTGGGGCAGGAGGTCGTCGCCGGCGCCGAGGAGCCGGTGGTGCTGGTACGGCCGGACTACCGCGAGGCCCCGTCCGGCTCGCCGGCCGGCGCTCGGCGCCGGGTCGTCCTCGGCCTCGACGTGACCGATGCCCGCGACGAGCTGATGGAGTTCGCCTTCGACCACGCGGCGCGGCGCGATGCCCCGCTCCACGTCCTGCACGGCTGGCACGCCCCGTTCTTCCACCGGCACCGGGCCGCCGGCGACGCGGACTCGGGCGTTGAGGCCGAGATGGCGTCGGCGCTCGCCCAGGCCGTACGTCCGTTCCGCGACAAGTTCCCCACCGTGGAGGTGACGGAGGAGTCGGCTCCCGGAAGGCCCGCCGGACAGCTCGTGGAGGCAGCCGCGGACGCCCGTCTGGTGGTCGTCGGCCGGCGCAGGACGGCCTCCGGTTCGCATATCGGTTCGATCACCCACGCCGTCATCCACCACGCCGCCTGCCCGGTTGCCGTGGTCCCGCACGGCTGACATGTCGGAACGTCCGACGGCGGGCGCCCGTGTGGGGCACCCCGGCACCGGCGAGGGCGAACCGTCCAGGGCCGACCGGGGTTCCCGTCCGTCCCGTTCATCCCGTCCGTCCCGGACACGCCGTACGTCCCCGCGCGGCCCACGCCCGGGACGTGCCGTCCGCCCCGGACATCTCGGCCACGGCTCCCGCATCTCACCCGGCGTGGGTGAGGCCCGCCCGCCGGCGCCGTGGCCACGATGCGAGAAGGACCTCGACGCCGCCGGGCCTGCGGATCCCCCCTGTCCGTCGCCGCGCGAGGCCCCGCACGGCCGGACGCCCCGCCCGCCGGTCGGCCCGACCGGCCCCAACGGTTCGCCCCGCCCGCCCCCGACGAAGGAAGCAGGCCCACGGCCCCACGCAGGAAGCAGGGACAGAGCAGAGAACGAGCACGCCGAGACGCCGAGACGCCGAGCACGCCGAGAACGGGGAACGCTCATGACCGACGACCTGGACACCCTGTCGGTGAACACCATCCGCGGCCTGTGCATGGACGCCGTCCAGCGCGCCGAGTCCGGGCACCCCGGCACACCGATGGGCATGGCCCCCGTCGCGTACACGCTCTGGCAGCGGTTCCTGAGGTACGACCCCCGGGACCCGATCTGGCCCAACCGCGACCGCTTCGTGCTGTCCGAGGGCCACGCCTCGACGTTGCTGTGGTCCCTGCTGCACCTGGCCGGGGTCCACGCGGTCGACCCGGACTACGAGGTGCTGGGCCGTCCGGCGGTCACGATGGAGGACCTGAAATCCTTCCGCCGGCTGGACTCCCGCTGCCCGGGCCACCCCGAGTACCGCTGGACGAGCGGGGTGGAGACCACGACCGGCCCGCTCGGCCAGGGCGTCGCCACGTCCGTCGGCATGGCGCTCGCCGGCCGGTGGCTGGGCGCCGCGTACAACCGCGAGGACTTCCCGCTCTTCGACTTCGACGTGTACGCCCTCGCCGGCGACGGCTGCATGATGGAGGGCATCTCCTCCGAGGCCGCCTCGTTCGCCGGCCACCAGCGGCTGTCCAATCTGTGCTGGATCTACGACTCGAACCGGGTCACCATCGAGGGCCACACCGGCATCACCTTCACCGAGGACGTCGCGGCACGGTTCCTCGCCTACGGCTGGAACGTGACCACCGTCGCCGACGCCAACGACCTTGACTCCGTCGCGCGGGCCTTCCACGACTTCCGGGCCGAGACCGAACGCCCCACCCTGGTGCTGGTGCACAGCCACATCGGCTACGGCTCGCCCGTCGAGGACTCCCCTAAGGCCCACGGCTCACCGCTCGGCCCCGACGGGGTCCGCGCGGCCAAACGCTTCCTCGGCCTGCCCGAGGACGAGGAGTTCCGGGTCCCCGACGCGGTGCGGGAACGGTTCGCCCAGGGCATCGGCACCCGCGGCGCCGAACTGCGCGCCGCGTGGGAGAAGCGGTTCGAGGACTACCGCGCCGCCTGGCCCGCCGAGGCCGACGAACTGGAGCGCATACAGCGCCGCGAACTCCCCGACGGCTGGGACCGGGCGCTCCCCGAGTTCCCGCCGGACCCCAAGGGCCTCGCCACCCGGGACTCCTCGGGCCGGGTGCTCAACGACCTGGCGCGGAACGTCCCCTGGCTGCTCGGCGGCTCGGCCGACCTGGCCCCGTCCACGAAGACCAGGCTCACCTTCGACGGCGCGGGGGACCAGGAACCCGACGATCCGGGCGGGCGCAATCTGCACTTCGGTATCCGCGAGCACGCGGCCGCCGCCATCTCGAACGGGATGGCGCTGACGAAACTGCGGCCCTACTGGTCCGGCTTCCTCATCTTCTCCGACTACGCCAAGGGCGCCATCCGGCTTTCGGCCCTGATGGAGCTGCCAGTCGTGCACATCTTCACCCACGACTCCATCGGCGTCGGCGAGGACGGACCGACCCACCAGCCGGTCGAGCAGCTCGCGGGACTGCGGGCGATGCCCGGTCTGCTGGTGTTCCGCCCCGCGGACGCCGGCGAGGTCACCGAGACCTGGCGGTACATCGCCGCGCTGCGCCACGAGCCGGCCGCGCTGGTGCTCTCCCGCCAGGCGCTCCCCACGCTCGACCGCACCCGGCTCGCGAGCGCGGCGGGCGTCTCACGCGGCGCGTACGTCCTGGCCGACGCGCCCTCCGGCGCGCCGCAGGTGATCCTGCTCGCCACCGGGTCCGAGGTGTCCCTGGCACTGGCGGCCCGGGACGAGCTCGCGGCCGAGGGCATCGGCGCCCGGGTCGTCAGCATGCCGTGCTGGGAGCTGTTCGACCGTCAGCCGCGGGCGTACCGGGACGAGGTGCTGCCGCCGTCGGTGACCGCCCGGGTGGGCGTCGAACAGGCGTCCACCTTCGGCTGGGACCGGTACGTCGGCGACCGGGGCGCCCTCGTCGGCATGCACACCTTCGGCGCTTCGGCGCCCCTGAAACAACTGCTCGGCAAGTTCGGCTTCACCGCCCAGCAGGTGGCCGAGACCGCCCGCGGACTGCTGGCGGCCGGCCGGGAGGCGGCGCCGTGACGGGCCACCGCCGAGCAGTCCCGCAGATCGTCCGCACCCACCGAGAACGGGGAGAACGACCATGACCACGGACACACCCATGCAGCTCGGCATGGTCGGACTCGGCCGGATGGGCGCCAACCTGGTGCGCCGGCTGATGCGCGACGGCCACCACTGCGTCGTCTACGACCTGGACACGGACGCCGTGAAGGAGATGGAGAAGGAGGGGGCGACGGCCGCCTCCTCGCTCCACGACCTCGTCGATCGGCTGGAACAGCCGAGGAACGTCTGGCTGATGCTGCCCGCCGGTGTCGTACAGCCCACGCTGGACCAGCTGGCGGCCCTGCTGGCGGCCGACGACACCGTCATCGACGGCGGCAACTCGTACTACCGCGACGACATCGCCCGTGCACGGCAGCTCGCCCCCAACGGCATCCACTACGTGGACTGCGGCACCTCCGGCGGCGTGTGGGGCCTCGAACGCGGCTACTGCCTGATGATCGGCGGCGAGGACGAGCCGGTGGCACGCCTCGGCCCGCTCTTCCGCACCATCGCCCCGGGCGTCGGTGACGCGGCCCCCACACCCGGCCGGACCCGTTCCGACGGGACCGCTCCGGAGGGCTATCTGCACTGCGGGCCCAGCGGGGCCGGCCACTTCGTGAAGATGGTCCACAACGGTGTCGAGTACGGGATGATGGCGGCCATCGGCGAGGGGCTCAGCATCATCAAGCACGCCGACGCGGGTCTGCGTTCGCGCACGGTCGACGCCGAGACCGCCCCGCTGCGCGAGCCGGAGGCCTACCAGTACGAGATCGACGTGGCCGAGGTCGCGGAGGTGTGGAGGCGAGGCTCGGTCGTCGGGTCCTGGCTGGTGGACCTCGTCGCCGACGCGCTCGCCCGCTCGCCCGAGCTCGACACGTACTCCGGGCGGGTCTCCGACTCAGGCGAGGGCCGCTGGACGGTCCTGGCGGCGGTCGACGAGAGCGTGCCGGCGCCCGTCATCACCAACGCGCTCATCGAGCGCTACGAATCGCGCGGGCTGGGGCAGTTCACCGACAAGGTGCTGTCCGCGATGCGCGGCGAGTTCGGCGGGCACGCCGAGAAGGCGGGGTGAACCGTGACCGCAGGAAACCACGCGGAGCACCCCGGTGCCGTCCCGGACGACCACGTCATCGTGCTGTTCGGGGCCACCGGCGACCTCGCCCGGCGAAAACTGCTGCCCGGACTCTTCCACCTGGCGAAGGCCGGACTGCTGCCCGACCGCTACCGGATCGTCGGCTCCGCGCCCGCCCGGGCGGCGCTCGGCGACGACGAGTTCCGCAAGAGGGCGCGGGAGTCGGTCGCCGAGTTCGGAAGGTCCGGGCCCGAGGGCGAGGAGTGGCGGAGGTTCGAGGAGTCGCTGTCCTTCGGTGCCGCCGACCCCGAGGACCCGGAGCCGCTGCTGGCGGCCGTGCGCGACGCCGAGCAGGCCGTGGGCGGCGGGCCCCGCCGGCTGTTCCACCTCGCCGTGCCGCCGAATGCGTTCGCCTCCGTCATCGAGATGCTCGGCGCGACGGGCCTCGCCGAGGGCGCGCGCGTCATCGTGGAGAAGCCGTTCGGCACGGACCTGCCCTCCGCGCGGGCCCTCAACGCGACCATCCACTCCGTCTTCGACGAGTCGAGGGTCTTCCGCATCGACCACTTCCTCGGCAAGGAGTCGGTCGACAACATCCTGGCGCTGAGGTTCGCCAACGGTCTGCTGGAGCCGGTCTGGAACCGCGAGCACATCAGCCATGTGCAGATCGACGTGCCGGAGAGGATCGGGATCGAGGGCCGCGCCCAGTTCTTCGAGGGGACCGGCACCTTCCGCGACATGATCGTCACCCATCTGTTCCAACTGCTGGGCTTCGTGGCGATGGAACCGCCGACCACGCTCGCCGCCAAGCCCCTGCGGGACGAGAAGGAGAAGGTCTTCCAGTCCATGCGGCCACTGGACCCGGCACACGTGGTGCGCGGGCAGTACGAGGGCTACCGCGAGGAGCCCGGCGTCGACCCCCGCTCGGACACCGAGACCTTCGTCGCACTGCGCGTCGAACTCGACAACTGGCGCTGGGCGGGTGTGCCCTTCTACCTGCGCTCCGGAAAGTCGTTGGGGGAGGGGCGGCACGTCGTGACGCTCGGCTTCCGGGAGCCCGCCCTTCGGATGTTCCCGGACACCGAACGCCACTGCACCCGGACCAACGAGCTGGTGATCGACTTCGACGACCCGGGCACGATCGCCGCGCGCTTCCTGGTGAAGGACCCCGGGCCCGCGATGCGGCTGAGCGACGCCGAGATGCTCTTCAGCTACGCCGAGTCGTTCAACACGATGTACGCGCTCGAGGGGTACGAGCGCCTCATCCTGGACGCGATGCTCGGCGACCAGTCCCTGTTCACCCGTTCCGACGGCATCGAACGGCTCTGGGAGGTGTCCACCCCGCTGCTGGAGAACCCGCCGCCGGTCGAGCCCTACGCCCCCGGCTCCTGGGGGCCGGAGAGCATCGACCGCCTGATCGTGCCCTACCACTGGGCCCTGCCGGGCCGACGGTGACGAGCCCGGAAGCCGGTCCGCGTCCCCCGCCGGGGCCCGGACCGCACCGGACGCGGAGGCCGGCGGGTGTTCGGGCGGCGGGCTGCTCCGGATGGCACCGGGCACGTCATCCCCACGGGGTACGCGCGGTGCGGCGGGGGTCCGCTGTCGCCCCCGACGGCCGCCGGCGCCTCCTAGCCTCGACCGCATGCTGGGGCTTCCCGATCATGTGCGCACCTGTCTGTTCGACCTCGACGGCGTCCTCACCCGCACGGCGAAGGTCCACGCCGCCGCCTGGAAGGAGATGTTCGACGACTTCCTGCGCCGGCGGGCCGAACGCGAAGGCGCCGCCTTCGTGCCGTTCGACGCCGTCCGCGACTACGACGAGTACGTCGACGGCCGCCCCCGCGAGGACGGCGTCCGCACCTTCCTCGCCTCCCGCGGCGTCGAACTGCCCGAGGGGACGCCCGAGGACCCGCCGGAGCGCGAGACGGTGGGCGGCCTCGGCACCCGCAAGAACGAGCTGGTGCTCCGCCGGATCCGCGAGGACGGCGTGGAGGCGTACGAGGGCTCCGTCGCCTATGTGCACGCCGTCCGCCGCGCCGGGCTCCGTACCGCCGTCGTCTCCTCGAGCGCCAACTGCCGGGATGTGCTCGCCGCCGCAGGCATCGAGGACCTGTTCGACGAACGCGTCGACGGGATCGTCGCCCGCGAGCAGCGGCTGCACGGCAAGCCGGCGCCCGACACCTATCTGGCCGCGGCCCGCGCCCTCGGCGTCGCGCCGGGGGCCGCGGCCGTGTTCGAGGACGCGCTCGCCGGGGTGGAGGCCGGCCGGGCGGGGAACTTCGGCCTCGTCGTGGGCGTCGACCGCACCGGACAGGCCGCGGAGCTGCGGCGCCACGGGGCGGACGTCGTGGTGGACGACCTGGCCGAACTGATGGAGTCGCGATGATCACCCACTCCGGTTACACGGTCGAACCGTGGTGTCTGCGAGAGACCGGGCTCGACCTCGGCGTCCTCGCCCAGAGCGAGTCCGTCTTCGCCCTCGCCAACGGCCACATCGGCTGGCGCGGCAACCTCGACGAGGGCGAGCCGCACGGGCTGCCCGGCTCCTACCTCAACGGCGTCCACGAACTCCATCCGCTGCCGTACGCCGAGGCGGGATACGGCTATCCGGAGTCCGGCGAGACGATGGTCAACGTCACCGACGGCAAGATCATCAGGCTGCTCGTGGACGACCACCCCTTCGACCTGCGCTACGGCGAACTCGACTCCCACGAGCGGGTACTGGACTTCCGCACCGGAGTCCTGCGCCGCACGGTGGAGTGGACGTCGCCGGGCGGACGCACCGTGCGCATCACCTCGGAGCGGCTGGTGTCGCTCTCCCAGCGTGCGATCGCCGCGATCGCCTACGAGGTCGAGCCGCTGGACGGGCCCGTCCACGCGGCGGTCCAGTCCGAACTGGTCGCCAACGAGCAGATGCCCCGCGAACCCGGCGACCCGCGCGTCGCCGCCGCCGTCGACGCGCCACTGGAGCCGGAGGAGCACTTCGCCCGGGACACCGGGCTGCGGCTGGTCCACCGTACCCGGCGCAGCGGCCAGCGGGTGGCGGCCGCCGCCGACCACCTCGTCGAGGGCCCGGAGGGGACGGCCTGGTCCGCGGAGAGCGAGCCGGACGTCAGCCGGCTCACCGTCACCGCCACGCTGAAGCGGGGCGAGCGGCTGAGGCTGGTGAAGTTCGTCGGGTACGGGTGGTCGGCCGAGAGGTCGCTGCCGGCCATGCACGACCAGGCCGACGCGGCCGTCGCCGCCGCCCGCAGCACGGGCTGGGAGGGGCTGCTCGCCGAGCAGAGGGCGTTCCTGGACCACTTCTGGTCCTGCGCCGACGTCGAGGTGCAGGGCGACGCACAGATCCAGCAGGCGGTGCGCTTCTCGCTGTTCCACGTTCTGCAGGCGGCGGCCCGCAGCGAGGAGCGGGCCATTCCCGCCAAGGGACTGACCGGTACGGGCTACGACGGGCACTCGTTCTGGGACGTGGAGTCCTTCGTCCTCCCGATGCTGACCTTCACCGCTCCCCGGGCCGTCGCCCCGGTGCTGCGCTGGCGGCACGCGACCCTGCCCGCGGCACGGGACCGGGCGCACCAGCTCGGGCTGGCCGGGGCGGCGTTCCCGTGGCGGACCATCAGTGGCGCCGAGTGCTCCGCCTACTGGCCCGCCGGCACGGCAGCCTTCCACGTCAACGCGGACATCGCGCGAGCCGTGGTGCGGTACGTGGCGGCCACCGGGGACGAGGAGTTCGAGCGCGGGCCCGGACTCGAACTCCTGGTGCACACGGCACGGCTGTGGCACTCGCTCGGGCACCACGACCAGGACGGCGTCTTCCACATCGACGGGGTGACCGGCCCCGACGAGTACAGCGCCATCGCCCGCGACAACCTCTACACCAACCTGATGGCGCGGTGGAACCTGCTGGCCGCGGCGGAGGTGGCGGCCCGGCACGCCGACCAGGCCGAGCAGTTGGGCGTCGACGACGAGGAGACCGCGGCCTGGCGGGACGCCGCCGCCCGGACGGCCGTGCCGTACAACGAGGCCCTCGGCGTGCACGAGCAGTCGGCCGGGTTCACCACGTTCCAGCACTGGGACTTCGCGAACACCCCTCCCGACCGGTACCCGCTGCTGCTGCACTTCCCCTACTTCGACCTCTACCGCAAGCAGGTCGTCAAGCAGGCCGACCTGGTCCTCGCCATGGTGACCTGCCCGGACGACTTCACGGCGGAGGAGAAGGCCCGCAACTTCGCGTACTACGAGGCGCTGACGGTACGGGACTCGTCGCTCTCCGCGTGCTGCCAGGCCGTCATGGCCGCCGAGACCGGGCACATGCGGCTCGCCTACGCCTATCTGGGCGAGGCGGCCCTGATGGACCTGGAGAACCTGGAGCACAACACCCGCGACGGGCTGCACATCGCCTCGCTCGCCGGCACCTGGATGGCGCTGGTCGCCGGCCTCGGCGGCATGCGCCAGCACGAGGACGAGGAGGGGGTGCGCCGGCTGGGCTTCGCCCCCCGGCTGCCGGAGAAGCTGTCCGGCCTCAGGTTCACCGTGCTGATGCGGGGGCGCCGACTGCGGGTGGACGTCAGCCCCCGTACGGTCCGCTACACCCTGGAGGGCGGGGACCCGCTGCAGATCCTGCACCATGGCGAGCCGGTCGAGCTCGCCGCGGGCAGCCCCGCGGAGCGCCCCGTTCCGCCGGTGCCGGTGCTGCCCGAGCCGCAGCAGCCCAAAGGCCGCCGCCCGGCGGACCGAGCGTTCGCCGGGCCCGCCGCCGACGAGGGCGCGGACGGTTGAGAACGAGGGCGCGGACGGTCGAGCACGTCGTCCGGCGGTGTCCGGGATTCCGGGTCCCGGACCCCGACTGAGCCGCCGGACCGCCGGACCCACCTGTGCCGCCGGACGCCTGTGCCGCCGGACCGCCGGACACCGCCGGACCCGCCGGACCCGCCGGATGCCGGCGGCCGCCGCTCAGCCGTCCGCCGTGCGTTCCAGCAGCGCGACCGGACCCGCGGCGAACAGCTCCGCCAGCGGCACGGGACCGCCGCCGGTGAACTCCCGGCCGGGGGACAGCAGATCCGTCCACCGCCCGGCCGGCAGCGGCAGCGCGGTGTCCCGCCAGCCGCCCGACTCCTCCAGCCGTAGCGCCAGCCGGGTGACCGCCGTGATCGCCGCGCCCGAGCGGGAGAACGCCAGGCAGTGCCCGGCCGCCGGCCCCTCCGCCGTCAGCGGGGCGTACGTGCCCGACTCGCCGAAGACGCCCGGGCGCCGCAGGCGCAGGTCCAGCGCCGCCTTCGTCACGGCCGTCTTCCGGTCCTCGCCCCGCTCCCGGAACGGCCGCCGGTTGTCCGGGTCCACCAGCGCGAAGTACTCGCCCTCCGTGCCCTGGTACAGATCCGGCACCCCCGGCATGGTCAGGTGCACCAGTGCCGCGCCGAGCGAGGTGGCCCGTACGTACGGGTCGAGTTCCCGGGCGAACAGCGCCACCTGGTACATGGGCGGTCCCGCGGGCCCCGCCTCCACGAACTCCTCCACGGCCCGCTCGTACCCCTCGTCCGGTTCGGTCCAGCTGGTGTGCAGCCCCGCCTCCCGCACCGACTTCAGCAGCGCCGGACCGAGCCGCTCCGGATGGGGGAGCCCGAAACCGCAGGCCGTCTGCCACGCCACCCACGCGAAATGCCGGTCCGGTGCCGGCGCCCAGGCCAGGCTCGTCAGCAGCCGCTCCCACCGCTCCGGGCACTCCGACAGCACCGCGATGCGCGCCCGTACGTCCGCGCTGCGCTTGGTGTCGTGCGTGGAGAGCACCGTCCCGGTGGCCGGCCAGTCCCGGGCGAGCCGGGCGCAGTAGGTGTGGAACTCCTCCGGAGCCACCGCCGGCCGGCCGGGGTCGCCGCCCACCTCGTTGGCCGACAGCAGCGGTACGTAGCGGTAGAAGGCCGTGTCCTCCACCGACTTCGCCCGCAGCGCCGACGACGTCTGCGCGAACCGCGCCCGGAACGCCCGGTGGTCCGGGCCGTCGCCGAGCCGGCCCAGCGCCAGGTCCCGGACCACGTCGACAGCGTCGCCCTCCCGGGCCACGGTGAACACGGCCCTCGCCCGCAGAGCCGCGTCCGCCGTCACCACCGACTCGCCGCCGGTGCGGTACGGGCGGTACACGGGCACACGCACCAGCAGTTCGCGGATCGCGGTGCGCAGCGCCCAGGGCGCATGGTCGCGCAACGCCGTGTCCGCCGCGCAGACCCGCTCGGCCAGCCGGGTCAGGGCCTCGGTCTCGGCCGCCAGCTCGTGCGTCACCACCTTGTAGGCGGCACGCCGCACGGTCGCCCCCCAGTAGCCGCCGCGGTCCCCGGCGGGAGCCGCGTGGTTTCGGTACTGCCGGAGCAGTTCCCCGGCTCCGTCCGGGTCGGTGAACAGCCCGTCGATCCGGTACAGCGCGTCGTACCCGGTGGTGCCGGCGACCGGCCAGGACGCCGGCAGCCGCTCGTCGCCGGTGAGGATCTTCTCGACGACCGTCCAGCAGCCTCCCGCCGCCTCGTGCAGCCGCAGCAGATAGCCCTCCGGGTCGGCGAGCCCGTCCGGGTGGTCGATCCGCAGCCCCTCCACCACCCCGTCCCGCACCAGCTCCAGGATCTTCGCGTGGGTGGCGGCGAACACCTCCGGGTCCTCCACCCGGACCCCGATCAGATCGGAGACGGTGAAGAACCGCCGGTAGTTCAGCTCGGTGCGGGCCAGCCGCCACCAGCCGAGCCGGTACCACTGCGCGTCCAGCAGCTCCGGCAGCGGCAGCTCCTCCGTGCCCTCCCGGAGCGGGAACGTGTGTTCGCCGTAGTGGAGGGTCCGCCCCTCCACCCGCAGCGCTCCGAGCTCCTCGCCCAGCCGCTCGCCCAGCACCGGCACCAGCACCTTCCCGCCACCCGCGTCCCAGTCGATGTCGAACCAGCGGGCGAACGGCGACTCCGGCCCCTCCCGCAGTACCTCCCGGAGGGCCCGGTTGTACCGGGGGACGGCGGCCATGTGGTTGGGCACGATGTCGACCACCAGCCCGAGACCGTGCTCGCGTGCCGTGCGCGCCAGCGCGCGCAGCCCCTCCTCGCCGCCGAGCTCCTCCCGCACCCGGTCGTGGTCGACGACGTCGTACCCGTGCGGGGAGCCGGGCACCGCCTCCAGGACGGGGGAGAGGTGCAGATGGGAGACGCCGAGGCCGGCGAGATAGGGGACCGCCTCCTCGGCGGCCCGGAAGGGGAAGTCCGGTTGCAGCTGGAGCCGGTACGTGGCGGTGGGCGTCATGCGAACGTACGTACCCGGATCGCGCCCCTCTGTGTCACCGGCCGCCGCACCGGCGGCCGTCACCGCCCGCACGTTCACCTGATACGGCGAACGCGCCCCGGCCCGGGGACGACCCGTGCCGGGGCGCGCCACGCCCGTCGGGGACTACGCCGGCCGCCGCAGCACCGTCAGGCTCCGGCTGATCATCCTGATCCGCTCGCCCGCGTCAACCTTCGGCCCCTGGCCCGGGGGGACGCCTTCGGGCCGTGCCGTGTCGACCACGACCTGCCACTGCCGGCCGTGGTCGACCGGCACGGCGAAGTCCAGGTCCTCGTCGCTCGCGTTGAACATCAGCAGGAACGAGTCGTCCGAGATCCGCTCGCCGCGCGGCCCCGGTTCCGAGATGGCGTGGCCGTTCAGGAAGACCGTCAGGGCCTTCGCATGGGCCGCCTGCCAGTCCCGCGACGTCATCTCCCCGCCCTCCGGGGTGAACCAGGCGATGTCGGACAGTTCGTCGTGCGTGCCCTCCACCGGCCGGCCGTGGAAGAAGCGCCGCCGCCGGAACACCTGGTGGTCGCGGCGCAGCCACACCATCGCGCGGGTGAACGCGAGCAGCGTGCCGTCCTGGTCCGCCGTCGACTCCGGCCAGCGCACCCAGGACAGCTCGTTGTCCTGGCAGTACGCGTTGTTGTTGCCCTGCTGGGTGCGGGCGAACTCGTCGCCGTGGCTGAGCATCGGCACGCCCTGGGACAGCATCAGCGTGGCGATGAAGTTGCGCATCTGGCGGTTGCGCAGCTCCCGGACCCCGCCGTCCTCCGTCTCCCCCTCCGCGCCGCAGTTCCAGGACCGGTTGTGGCTCTCCCCGTCCCGGTTGCCCTCCCCGTTGGCCTCGTTGTGCTTCTCGTTGTAGGAGACAAGGTCGTGCAGGGTGAACCCGTCGTGGCAGGTGACGAAGTTGACCGAGGCGAGCGGGCGCCGGCCGTCGTCCTGGTACAGGTCGGAGGAGCCGGTCAGCCGGGACGCGAACTCGGCCAGGGTGCGCGGCTCCCCGCGCCACAGGTCCCGCACCGTGTCCCGGTACATGCCGTTCCACTCCGTCCACAGCGGTGGGAACCTGCCCACCTGGTAGCCGCCCTCGCCGACGTCCCACGGCTCGGCGATCAGCTTCACCTGGCTGACCACCGGGTCCTGCTGGACCAGGTCGAAGAACGACGACAGCCGGTCCACCTCGTGGAACTGCCGTGCGAGGGTCGCCGCCAGGTCGAAGCGGAAACCGTCGACGTGCATCTCGGTGACCCAGTACCGCAGCGAGTCCATGATCAGCTGGAGGACGTGCGGGGAGCGCATCAGCATCGAGTTGCCGGTGCCGGTCGTGTCCATGTAGTACCGGCGGTCCTCGGTGAGCCGGTAGTACGAGGCATTGTCGATACCGCGGAAGGAGAGCGTCGGGCCGAGGTGGTTCCCCTCGGCGGTGTGGTTGTAGACGACGTCGAGGATGACCTCGATGCCCGCCTGGTGCAGCGCCCGCACCGCGGACTTGAACTCCAGGACCTGCTGGCCCCGGTCCCCCCAGGACGCGTAGCTGTTGTGCGGGGCGAAGAACCCGATGGTGTTGTAGCCCCAGTAGTTGTTCAGCCCCGCGTCGACCAGGCGGTGGTCGTTGACGAACTGGTGCACCGGCATCAACTCCAGTGCCGTGACGCCCAGTTCCGTCAGGTGCGAGATCACCTCGGGATGGGCGAGCCCGGCGTACGTCCCGCGCAGTTCCTCCGGCAGCGCGGGGTGCAGCATCGTCAGGCCCTTGACATGGGCCTCGTAGATGACCGTGCGGTGGTAGTCGGTGCGCGGCGGGCGGTCGTCACCCCAGTCGAAGTACGGGTTGACGACGACCGACGCCATCGTGTGCGGCGCGGAGTCGAGATCGTTGCGCGAGTCCGGTCTGCCGAAGTGGTAGCCGTAGACCGCCTCCCCCCAGTCGACGCGGCCGCTCATCGCCCGCGCGTACGGGTCGAGGAGCAGTTTCGCGGAGTTGCACCGCTGCCCGTGCTCGGGCTCGTACGGGCCGTGCACGCGGAAGCCGTAGCGCTGTCCGGGCATCACGCCCGGCAGGTAGGCATGGCGCACGAACGCGTCGGTCTCGCGGAGCTCGACCGCGGTCTCGGAGCCGTCGTCGTGGAGCAGACACAGCTCGATTCGGTGCGCGGCCTCTGAGTAGACCGCGAAATTGGTGCCGGCGCCGTCGTACGTGGCACCGAGTGGATACGCCTGTCCCGGCCAGACCTGCATAGATAAGACTCTTCCACTTCTGATCCGGGTGTTGGGGACCTCTTCGGCCAGATCCTCCCCGAAAGTTGGGCAACCTCCTAGGACTTACCACCGTCCTACCGGGTGACCACGGGTACGAGGGGGGAAAAGTGCGCACATTGATGCGCCGCCACCTGGGGAAGCTGGTGGCGGGCACCGCCATTGCGGTGACCGGCACGGCCGCGATGGTCGCCGTCACCCTGCCGGACACGGCGGGAGCCCGGGCGGGCCAGGGTGCCCCGGCCGCCGCAGGGCAGCGGGCGCCCGGGGAGCCGCACGCCCCGCCCCCGCCCGGACCCGGGGTCGTCGCGGCGGCCCCCGCGGAGGGGAAGCGGGGCACGGGACGCGATCCGCTCACCGACGACGAACTGGAGCGCGCCCGGCGGCTCGCCGCCGCTCCGGCGGCACGCACCGCCCTGAACGCGGCCGGCGACCGGGGTCCGCAGCACCTCTCCGCCGATCTGGCCGAATCCCTGCCGTCCGAGGCCGGATCCGCCGCGCCGCCGCGCCGCGCGGTCGTCTCGTACTACGACTACCGCACCGACCGGCTCGTCACGACGACCGTCGACGTCACCGGCGGGAAGGTCGAGAGCCGCAGCACCCGGCAGGGCGTGCAGCCGTCCCCCGTCCGGGCGGAACTCCGGGAGGCGGTCGAGCTGATCCTCGCGAGCCCGCACGGCGCTGGTCTCCGCGCGGACTACCGGGACGCCACCGGCGCGGATCTGACCACGCCGGCACCGCTCACGCTCAGCGGATACGCGTACCGAAAGGAGCGCGAGGCCCGGGTGCCGCCAGGACTCCGCTCCTGCGGCGTGCACCGCTGCGTGCGGGTCGTCACCAGGATCACCGGCGGGCCGTGGATCGACACGAGGGACCTCGCCGTCGACCTGAGCGCCCGCACCGTCGTCGTCGCGCCGTCCGGCTGAGGAGTTCGCATGCGCACGGACAGGAACGGACATCCGGATACCGAGTCCGCCGCGGAGCACCGAGTCCGGGTGCGCGCCCCCCGGAGGGCCGCCTCCGTGGCGGCCGCCGCCGTGCTGCTCGGTGGCGCGCTGACCGCGGCCGGCCCCACCGCGGCCGGAGCGGCACCGCCGGCCGGCCCCACCCCGCCGCCCGCCCCGGGCTGCAGTGCGCCCTACCGGGTCACGCAGAAGCTCGGCGGCGGAACCACCTGGCGGATGTGCTGGCGCTACGACTCCTCGGCCGGGCTCGTCCTGGACGACGTCAGCTACCAGCCGCGCGGTGAGGCCCGGCCGATCCTTGTGCTGACCAGCGCCAAGCTCGCGCAGGTCCACGTCCCCTACGACGACGGGCGGGCCGAGTACGACGACCTCACCGGCTTCGGCTTCGGCTACGGACTGCAGGGCCTGAAGCCCGAGGAGTGCCCCGGCGGGACCATCCGCTCCGTCAAGGTCCCCGACACCGGCCGCGTCGACGGGCTCTGCCTCACCACCCGCTCCCGCGGCCACGCCTACCGGATGGCGAAGGACGACGGCACCGGCGTCTGGCACGAGGAGGGCAGGGACCTGCTCCTCTACACCGTCAACAAGGTCTCCTGGTACGAGTACATCACCGAGTGGCGCTTCTCCTCCGACGGCACCGTGTCGGCGAGCGTGGGCGCCACCGGCAGCCTCTCCCCCGCGGACTACGACGCCGGCGACGGCCGGGGCTGGCCCGTCGGCAGGGGCGCGAAGGACCACGCCGTCAGCCACAGCCACAACGTCTTCTGGCGGCTGAACTTCGGACTCGACGGCGGGGCCGGGGACCGGATAGAGCAGTACGACTCCGCGGTCACCCCACCCCCCGCCCAGGGCAGCCCCACGACCAGGACCACCCGGACCCCCGTCACCAGGGAGCTGGCCGGGGACGCCCGGGAGATGCGCTGGTGGCGCGTGGTCAGCGCGAAGGGACGCAACGCCGACGGGCACGCCCGCAGTTACGAGATCGTGCCCGGCCCGACCGCCAAGCACGCCGGACGTCCCTACACCCGCCACGACGTCTACTTCACCCAGAACCGAGCCTGTGAGCAGTTCGCCAGCAACAACATCCTCGACTGCGGCCGGGACGCGCCCGACAGCGTGGACCGATGGGTCAACGGCGAGACGCTCGCCAACCCGGTCGTGTGGGTCCACATCGGCTTCCACCACATCGCCCGCGACGAGGACCAGCAGCCGATGCCCGTCCACTGGCAGGGCTTCCAGCTGGCGCCCAGGGACGTCACGGCTATGAATCCGCTCACCCCGGCCGACCTCGCGGACCAGAACGGGGCTCCTCCGGCGGGGAGTTGAGCGAAGAGCCTGTGGATCCTGCTGCAGCGCGTCCCGCTCCCGGAGTACCCTTCCTTGATCGTTGAAGACGGGTGTGCGGGAGCAGAAGGCGGTGCGCGGGTGAGCTCGGGAGGGCTTGAGCTACCCCCAGGTGACACGGGTCACGACGGGGACTCCTCCGACGCGCCGCCGGGCGCCGTCTCCCTCGCCCGGCCGGTGGACATGGGATCCGAGATCGGACCCGAACTGGACTGGAGCGCGGACGCCTGGAGCGAGGTGCGCACCCGGGCTCAGCGGGCAGGACGGGCGTACATCTGGCTGAATCTGGTCGAACAGCGGCTGCGTGCGGTCGTGTCAGCGGTGCTGAGGCCCATCTACGAACCCGTGCACGGCGAGGAGTGGGTCGTGGCCGCGGCGGGACCCGCCGGGCAGGAGTGGGTGCAGCGCGCCGTCGCGGTACGGGAGGTCAGCCGGCGCAAGGGCTATCTCCTCGACCCCGCCGACGACAACGTCCTCAGCTTCCTCACGCTGCCGCAGCTGCGGGAGCTGATGGTCCAGCACTGGCCCTGCTTCGAACCGTACTTCGACGACCGGCGCGACGTGGAACTGGCGCTGGACGAGCTGGAGGTCGCGCGGAACGTGGTCTCCCGCAACCGGGCGCTCAACGAGACGGTGCTGGCCCAGGCCGAACGGGCCTCGGCGCGGCTGCTGGAGATCCTCGGCAGCGGCGCCGGCGTGCCCTCCGCCGACCGGCTCCCGGTCGACGCGGTCGAGGACCTGGTGGGGGACCGGTACGCGGACGTGGTCTCGATCCACCCCGACCGCGTGCGGCTGCAGCGGCAGCTTCCGGCGGAGGACCTGTTCGGGGGCGCGCGGCGCCTCGACGCCGTCGGCATAGGCCTCAATCTGCTGGTGCAGAACTTCTCCGGACGCCGGCTGGTGCGGCTGGCGGAATCCGGCTGCCGGGTGCGGCTGCTCTTCCTCAATCCGGCGAGCAGCGCGGTGAAGCGCCGCGAGCGCGAACTGGGCCTGCGGAAGGGGGAGCTGAGCCGTGCGGTGGAGATGAACATCCTGCACATGCGGAGGGTGCGGTCACGGCTCCGCGACCCCGGGGCGTTCGAGATCCACGTCTTCGACGAGACCCCGCGCTTCACCGCCTATCTCGTCGACGGGGACGGGGCGGACGGGCTCGCCGTCGTCCAGACGTATCTCCGGCGGGCCCGCGGCATGGAGGCGCCGGTGCTCGTCCTGCGCGGCGGAGGCCGGTCGGTGGTGAGATCCGGGCAGGAAACCGAGCACGGGCTGTTCCAGACCTACCGCGAGGAGTTCGAGTCGGTCTGGGCGGACTCCCGGCCGGTGTCCTGAACGGGTGGCGCCCCGGGACCGGCCGGTCGCGCCGGAGGTCCGGGCGACGCCTGCGGGGCGGAACGCCGCTGACGGCCCCGGGAAAGGACTGTCAGTGCCGCGTGCGAGAGTTCTTCCGTCAAGCAGGACCAACGAAAGAGGGGGGACGATGAGCCGGCACCGCGGGCCACTGGTGGGGTTCGCTCCGGGGGCGACGGGCACGGACCCGCTCCCGGCACGGACCGTGACGGCGGCCGTCGCCGCGGACGACGTGTTCCGGACGTCCTCTCCCCCGGCCGGGTGCCGGGCCGCGGCCCGTGCCGGAGCGGGCGCCGCGGGATGAGCTGGATCACCGGGCCCCTGGCGGCCTTCGACCTGGAGACCACCGGTACTGACGTCGAGACCGACCGCATCGTCACCGCGGCGGTCGTGCGGCTGGAGCCGGGCGGGGACGTCTCGGAGGAACGGACCTGGCTGCTCGATCCCGGGGTCGTGATACCCGAACAGGCCTCCGCGATCCACGGTGTCTCGACGGCCCATGCCCGCGAGCACGGGGTTCCGGCCGCGTCCGCGGTCGAGGACATCGCGGAGACCGTTGCCGGGGTCCTGCGCTCGGGGACCCCGCTGGTCGTGATGAACGCGCGCTACGACCTGTCGCTGCTGGACCGCGAGTGCCGCCGCCACGGGTTGGAGTCGATCACCGAGCGGCTGGGGACCGTGCCCGTGCCGGTCGTCGACCCCCTGGTGATCGACAAGCACGTCGACAAGTACCGGAAGGGCAAACGCGCCCTGCACGCCTTGTGCGCGCACTACGGCGTTCCGCTCGAGGACGCGCACGATGCCAGGGCGGACGCGGTGGCCGCGGCCCGCGTGGTGCGGCGCATGGGCGAGCGGCACCGGCCCGTCGGGAAGATGTCCCTGACGGACCTGCACGACCTCCAGGTGCGTGCCGCTGCCGCGCAGTCGGCCTCACTGCAGGAGTACCTGCGGCGGACCACGAACCCGACGGCGGTCGTCGAGTCGGCCTGGCCGGTCATTCCGCGGAGCCGGTGACCCGGCCGGGTCGAGGGCTGCCGTGCCGGCCGGCCCCGGCCCGCGGCCGAGGAGCGGGGAAGCGTCAGAAGGGGTGCCAGCGCACCTCGGGGTCGTCCGCGCGCAGCGACGCCACACGGCGGCGGAACTCGGCGAGGGCACGGGGGTTCGTGGGCGCGTGCTGCGCCACCCAGGCGCAGCTCGCCGTCTCCCGGGCGCCGCGCAGGACCGCGCAGCCGCCCCACGCCCGGACGTCCCACCCGTAGGCGTCGGTGAACGCGTCGTACGCCGCCGGGTCGAGCCCGTAGCGGTCGCGCGAGAGAGCCAGGACGACCAGGTCGTGCTCGCGCAGATCGGAGGAGAAGGTCTCCAGGTCGACGAGGACCGGGCCGTCCGGCCCGACGAGCACGTTGCGGGGGAGCGCGTCGCCGTGGATCGGCCCGCGCGGCAGGTGCGGCGTCAGTGCGGCGGCGGCGGCCGCGAAGCCGTCCCGGCGCTCCCGCAGATAGGCCGCGTCCGCCGGGTCGATCGCGTCGCCCGCCAGCCGAAGCCAGCGCTCCACACCCCCGAGCAGTTCCCGCCCGGGCAGTGCGAACGGCGCCTCCGGCAGCCTGTGCACCCGGCGCAGGAGCGGCGCCAGATCCCGTGCTTCCGCGGGGCGCACGGCCTCGGGCAGCCGGTGCCACACCGTCACCGGATGGCCCTCGACCAGCCGCGCCTCCGGCTCCGCGGCCCGTACCGCGGGGACATCCGCCGCTTCCAGCCACTCGGACACCGCCAGCTCGCGCTCCGCGCGTTCCAGCAGTTCGGCGCTCCGCCCGATCCTCACCACGGTGGGGCCGGACGCGAACACCGCGTTCTCGCCGAGCGCCAGCAGCTCCGCGGTCCGCGGTAGTCCGGCCGCCGCCAGCACCTCCCGCGCACGTGTCTCGTCCATGGCGTGAATTCTCGCATCTCCGCAGGTGGGGTCGGCCGCGAGGAGTCGGGGAAGCGGCTGGTCGAGGGCGGCGATCCGGTACCCGCCGCCACCGTGCGACTGATTCCGCATCAGGCGGCGACCGGAATCGAAATTGCACGAGACGTATCGTCTCGTTTAGTGTGGGGGCATGACCGAAGCGAAGCGGGCCCACATCGCCATGTTCTCCATCGCCGCCCACGGGCACGTGAACCCGAGCATCGAAGTGATCCGCGAGCTCGTGGCCCGCGGGCACCGCGTCAGTTACGCGATCCCGCCGTCCTTCGCAGGAAGGGTCGCCGCGACGGGTGCGGAACCGGTGCTCTGGAACTCCACGCTGCCGACCGACGACGAGCCGGAGGCCTGGGGCACCGAACCAATCGACCACATCGAGCCGTTCCTCAGTGACGCGATCCAGGCGCTGCCGCAACTCGCCGAGGCGTTCGCGGGGGACGAGCCGGACCTCGTCCTGCACGACATCACCTCCTACCCCGCGCGCGTCCTCGCTCATCGCTGGAGCGTGCCCGCGATCTCCCTCTCGCCGAACCTCGTTGCCTGGGAGGGTTACGAGAAGGAGGTCGGCGAGCCGATGACCGCCGCGATCAGGGCCACCGAGCGGGGCAGGGCCTACTACGCCCGGTTCGAGTCCTGGCTGTCGGAGAACGGGATCGGTGTCCACCCCGACCCCTTCGTCGGCCGCCCGGCCCGCTCCCTGGTGCTGATCCCCAGGGTGCTGCAGCCGAACGCCGACCGGGTCGACGAGCGCGTCCACTCCTTCGTCGGTGCCTGCCGGGGCGACCGCGCGGAGCAGGGGGAGTGGCGACGGCCCGCGGGCGCGGGGAAGGTGCTGCTGGTCTCGCTCGGCTCGGCTTTCACCAAGCAGCCCGGCTTCTACCGCGAGTGCGTGAAGGCATTCGGTGAACTGTCGGGGTGGCATGTGGTGCTGCAGATCGGCAAGTTCGTGGACCCGGCGGAGCTGGGCCGGGTGCCGGCGAACATCGAGGTGCGCGACTGGGTGCCGCAGCAGGCGATCCTCCGGCAGGCGGACGCCTTCATCACGCACGCCGGTGCCGGCGGCAGCCAGGAGGGGCTGGCCACCGCCACGCCCATGGTCGCGGTCCCGCAGGCGGTCGACCAGTTCGGCAACGCCGACATGCTCGCCTCACTCGGAGTGGCCCGCCGTCTCTCGATGGAGGAGGCCACCGCGGACAACCTCAGGGAGGCCGTGCTCACGCTGTCTGGCGACCCTGAGGTGGCCCGCCGTCTGGAGGGGATCCGCCGTTCGATGAGCCTGGAGGGCGGTACGCGGCGCGCCGCCGACCTCGTCGAGGCCGAACTGCCGCGGACCTGAGGGTGCGTGCGGCGGACGGGCCACGGCGGCGGTACGCGGCCGCCGTGCCCGCCGTGCGTTTGCGCCTGCCGTGCCCGCGGTGCGTCCGTGCGTGCGTGCCGTGCCCGCGTGCGCTCGTGCCCACCGTGCGTCGGTCGGCCCCGTCTTCACGCTGTGACCGTCGGATGACCAAGTCGTCCCGCGGGAGCCGGCGTCACGGCCGCTCGCTCCGCGGCTTCGTGCCCCCACCCGCCTGAGGGGGCGTGAACATCCCTTTCGGATCAAGCCGATCCTCGCGCCCGCAAATGCGGTCCGCGCTTCCCCGATGAGGTGCCGACCGCCCGCCGGCGCCCGATCTGCCCGCGCCCCCCGGAGTGCTCGTCGCCGTATACCCGTATCACCCGGGGGCACGCCACGATTACCGCATGGGCACATTTCCTCGACAGAAATTCCCTGCCTGTGAGGGAAGTTCGACCGATGGTCCGACTTGTGAAGTCCTGGCCGATTTCGTATTACGAACGCTTGTTGATCAAGTCACACCTGGATGAAGGTCTTGATCTGAGCCCGTCAATCGGTCAGGGTTTCGACTCAGCCCCCGGAGATTTTCTTTCCGGGAGCGAATCCCCCCACAAATGATGACGAGGAGAACCCCTCTTCATGGCATCTCACAAGCGCACCAACAGGATGAAGCTGACCGCGGCAATAACCGCCGTTGCGGCCGCCGCCGGAGTGACCGTCCTCAACACCTCTTTCGCCGGTGCGGCTCCCGCGCCCGCCGAGGGCAGGATCTACGGTGCGAACGCGGAAGGCGCCGTCGCCGGCAGCTACATCGTCCTGCTGGACGAGAAGACGGACAAGAAGAAGCTCGCCGAGGAGTACGGCGGCTCGCTCCAGCGCACTTACAGCTCGGCGGTGAACGGCTTCTCCGCCAGCGGCCTTTCGGAGACCGAGGCGAAGCGCCTCGCCGCCGACCCGGCCGTCGACAAGGTCGTCCAGAACAAGAAGTTCACCGTCAACGCCACCCAGGACAACCCGCCCTCGTGGGGCCTGGACCGAGTCGACCAGGCCGACACCGCCGGGGACAGCAAGTACACCTACCCCGACGGCGCCGGAGAGGGCGTCACGGCGTACGTCATCGACACCGGGGTCCGGATCACGCACAAGGACTTCGACGGCCGTGCCAGCCACGGCTTCGACGCCATCGACAACGACGAGACCGCCGACGACGGCAACGGCCACGGCACCCACGTGGCGGGCACCATCGCCGGTGCCTCCCACGGCGTCGCCAAGAAGGCGAAGATCGTCGCCGTGCGCGTGCTCGACGACAGCGGGTCCGGCACCACCGAGCAGGTCGTCGCCGGCATCGACTGGGTCACCAAGAACCACCAGGGCCCGTCCGTGGCCAACATGAGCCTCGGCGGCGGCGCCGACCCCGCGCTCGACGAGGCCGTGCAGAAGGCCGTGGCCGCCGGCGTCACCTTCGGTGTCGCCGCGGGCAACGAGTCCAGCGACGCCGGACAGGGCTCGCCCTCCCGCGTCAGGGAGGCCATCACCGTCGCCTCCTCGACCAAGGACGACAAGCAGTCCGACTTCTCCAACTTCGGCGCGGTCGTCGACATCTACGCCCCTGGTTCGGACATCACCTCCGCCTGGAACGACAGCGACGAGGGCACCAAGACCATCTCCGGCACTTCCATGGCGACCCCGCACGTCGTCGGTGCCGCCGCGGTGTACCTCGCCGCCCACCAGGACGCCACACCGGACCAGGTCGCCAAGGCCCTGACGGACGGTGCCACGCCCGACAGGATCGGCAACCCGAGTGAGGGCACGCCCAACAAGCTGCTGAAGGTCGTCGAGTAGCCGACCGGCCGACAGCGTGATCCGGCGGCCGCCGTGCCCTCCCCCACGGGGCACGGCGGCCGTCCTATGGTGTGCGCATGGCGAAGACCCATGCGTACGCCGCGTTGCTGCGCGGCATCAACGTCGGCGGCCACCGCAAGGTCCCGATGGCCGACCTGCACAGCCTGGTGACGGACCTCGGCCACGGCCACGTACGCACCTACCTGCAGAGCGGCAACGCCGTGTTCACCAGCGAGACGGACGACGAGGACGCGCTCGCCCGAGGCATCGAACGGGCTGTCGAGGAGCGCTTCGGCTTCACCGTGGACTGCCTCGTCCGCGGCGGCCCGTACCTCGCATCCGTCGTCGAGGAGTGCCCCTTCCCGGCCGGCCGGCTCGAGGGGAGGCAGTTGCACGTCACCTACTTCTCGCAGCGAGTGGACCCGGACAGGTTCGCAGGCGTGGACCGGGACGCCCATCTGCCGGAGGACTACCGGCTCGGGGAGCGTGCGCTGTACCTGTACACGCCCGGTGGAATCGGCCGATCCAAGCTGGCCGACGCGCTGGCGCGGTCGAGCGTGAGCAAAGGGCTCGTCGCCACGACCCGCAACTGGAACACCGTCGTCAAGCTCGCGGAGATGACCGGGGACCCCGCCTGAGCCGGGAAGCGACCACGCTCACCGGCCCCCGGACTCCCTCCCCACCGGCACCGTCGGCGGCGTGCCGCGACCCGGGACCCGGGGGCGGATGCCCGTCCCACCCGCCTGGCCGGCCCCGTCTCAGGGGCACGCCTTCGCCGCTCAGCGCCGCCGGAAGTGCCGGTGCCAGCTGAAACCGCCGGGCAGCCGCACCGACGCCCTGCCCTGGCCGCCGCTGCCCCGGGTGATGTGGGCCCGGCGCGTGCCGAGGCTCAGGGACCAGCCGTGCGTACCGATGTTCAGGTGCAGCAGCTTCGGGACGATCGTGATCCGCTTGTGGTAGTAGAGCGACATGTCGGCCTCCTCGCAGCCATCATGCGCCGTCGGCTCGTCGTCTCCGTCACGACGGCGCCACCGTCGTGTCACCGCGGGGCCGGACGGTCGCGTCCGACCGTCGTGCCCGGCCCGTCGTGCCCGGCTCCCGGCGGGGCAGCCCCGGCGCGGCGGACGGACACCCGGCCGGGCGGGCAGGTGCCTGTCGGTGCCGCGTCCTATCGTCGGTCCCATGTACGAGGACGGTGACGGACCGCCCCGCCCCGGCGGTGCGCGTGAGGCACGGGCACGGGCCGCCGAGGTGCGGGTCGCGTTCGAGGGCATGCTGCAGATACGGCGGCTGGCCAACACCGGTGCTCCCGACCCCGAGTCGGTTCCCGCACCCTGGGAACGGGGCCGGATGGTCCGTGCCGTGGCCCTCGCGCTGGAGGCGGCCGGTATCGCCCCCTCCGCCGTGGACGCCGATTCCGGGCAGCGGGTGGCCACCGGATACCGGGTGGGCCCGGTCCCGGACGAACCGGGCACGGTCACGGTCGAGTGGCTCGGACCCCATGGCAGCGGGGCCGCCGGCGAGGAGGAGGACGCCCTCGCCGACTGCGCCGGGGTCCTTCAGCGCCTCGGCTGGGACGCCCTGCTGTACCGGGGGCGGAGCCGGCGCCGCTTCCTGGAGGTCCGTCCGCCGCACCCGCGGGGCTGAACGGCCGGGCCGGTGGCGGTGAATGGCCCAGGAGAACCGGCGCCCATTGGCCCGGGCGGACGGGACACCCCGGTCCTAGGCTCACCGTCATGACCAAGCCCACCGAGCACCACGTCGACCAGCACGGCACGAACGAGCACGGCACGAACGAGCACGGCACGAACGAGCACCGCGATCGCGGCCAGCGCACCACCGTCGACTTCTGGTTCGACCCCGCCTGCCCCTTCGCCTGGATCACCTCGCGATGGATGCTGGAGGTGGAGCGCCGGCGCCCGGTCGACGTCCGCTTCCATGCGATGAGCCTGCTCCTGCACAACGTAGGGAACGAACTTCCCGACTGGTACCGGGACCTGGTCGACCGGTCCATCGGACCGGTGCGCGTCGCGGTCGCCGCCGCGGAGCAGCACGGCGAGCACGTCCTGCGCGACCTCTACACCGCCATGGGCACCCGTATCCACCGGCAGCGGGCCGAGGACTTCGACACCGTGATCGCCGAGTCGCTGGCGGAGACGGGACTGCCCGCCGCGCTCGCCGCTGCCGCGCACGACCCGGGCCACGACGACGCCGTGCGCCGCAGCCACGATGCCGGGAAGGACCCCGCAGGGGGCGGCTACGTCGGTACGCCCACGCTTCACGTGGACGGAGCCGTGTGGTTCGGGCCCGTGCTCAACTCCGTGCCCCGGGGCGAGGAGGCGGGACGGATCTTCGACAGCTTCCGCGTGCTAGCGGGACACCCCGACTTCTTCGAGCTGAAGCGGACCCGTACGGGGAAGCTGGACCCGCACTGAACATGCGTGCACGGGCCCGGGGGCGCACCGAACGTGCGGCGCACGGGCGGGGGACACGCACGGGGTGCGATTCGCGACCAGCGGGCAGGTACCCAGCCCGGAACGCGCCGAGCCGGGGGGCACCGGGTCCGCGGCGCACCGGGCCGGGCAACGTTCGAACCGCCGCCCGTACCGGCTCGCAGGGGCACCCGTACGCCCGTCGGAAGCCGACGCTCAGCCCGCGGCGGCGAGGCGGCGTGCCGGCCGGGCCTCTTCGTACCGGCGCAGCATCAGCCGGGCCAGCCGCGGCGACGCACCGAGGACGTCGGCCAGTACCTCGGCGCCGGCCGACCGGGCGCCGTCCGCGATCCGGTCGGGCAGCCGGCCCGGGGCGATGACGTACGGTGCCACCGCCACCCGGGCCACGCCTCCGGCGCGCAGTGCCCGCACGGCGTCCTCGGGACGGGGCGGGCCGGCGGCCGTGACGGCGGAGGCGAACGCAGGCCGCACGGCGCACCATCCGGTGTGCCGCAGCTCCCGCGCCATGTCAGCGATCACTGCGATCGCCTCCGGGTCGGAGGAGCCCGCCGAGGCCAGGACGACCCCGGTCGAGCGCTTGTCGGCCGGGGTCAGCCCCGCCTCGTACAGCCGCTGTTCGACCGTGTCCAGCAGCAGCGGGGACGGGCCGAGAACGTCCGCCTGGGCGATGCGGACCCGGGGATGCCGCGCCCGCGCCTCGCTCAGCACGGACGGGATGTCCGACTTCGCGTGGAAGGCGCGGGTCAGCAGCAGCGGCAGCGCCACCACGTCCTCCACCCCGTCGTTCGCCATCCGCTCCAGGACCTGCGGCACGGACGGCGCGTTGAAGTCCAGGAACGCCGTGCCGACCCGCAGCGCGGGCTCCTGCGCACGGATGTGCCGTACGAGGGCGTGCACGGTCGCCGCGTGCCGCGGATCGCGGCTTCCATGGGCGACGACGAGAAGCGCCGGCCGGTGGGGGCGCACGGGGCGGGCGGGGTGGTGAGGGCTGTACACGGTGATCAGCTCAGCTCTTGACGAGAAGCCCGCGGCTGCGGAGCACCCAGCGCTCCAGCGGGCTGAAGACGAGCAGGTCGACGGTGATGCCGACGATCAGGATCAGGAGGATCGCGAGGAACACGCCCGGCATGTCGATGTTGTTGCGGCCGTTCTCCAGCAGCTGGCCGAGGCCGAGACCCAGGTCGGGGGAGGAGGCGATGATCTCCGCGGCCATGAGCGAGCGCCAGGAGAAGGCCCAGCCCTGCTTCAGGCCCGCCAGATAGCCCGGCAGGGCGGCCGGCATGACGATGTGCCAGGTGCCCTTCAGGCCGGTGGCGCCGAGCGTCCGGCCGGCCCGCAGGAACAGCGGCGGCACCTGGTCGACGCCGGACACGAGTCCGTTCGCGATCGACGGCACCGCGCCGAGCAGGATCACCGCGTACATCATCGAGTCGTTCAGGCCCAGCCAGATGACGGCCGGCGGCACCCACGCCACCGACGGCAGCGACTGCAGACCGGACAGTATCGGGCCGATCGCGGCGCGGACGAACTTCACCCGCGCCACGAGCAGGCCGAGCGGGGTGCCGATGGCGAGGGCCAGCAGGAAGCCGAAGAGACCGCGCGACACGCTGGTCCAGATGACGTCGAACAGGGTGCCCTGCAGCCACATGTCGGACAGGCCCGTCCACACGGCGGACGGCGCGGGCAGTTTGTCCTCGGTCGTGACCTGGGCGGAGACCAGGACCTGCCACACCACGAGGACGAGGGCCACCGCCACGACCGGCGGCACGACCTTCTTCACGAGCAACTCGCGCACCGGCGTGCGGCGGATCTCGACGGCGTCGAGCGCGTCCAGGCCGGCCTCTAGACCGGCGAGGTCGTCGCGCCCGGCGGGGGACGTGCCCGCCTTCGTGACGCCGTCGCGGACTTCAGTGCTGGCCATGTCGGCGGATCTCCCCACGCAGTTGTTCAGTGATCTCGACGGACAGCTCCGCCACGGCGGCGTCCTCGATACGGCGCGGCTGCGGGATGTCCACGGCCCACTCGCGGGCCACCCGGCCGGGACGTGAGGACAGCAGGACCACGCGCTGGGCGAGCCGTACCGCCTCGCGGACGTTGTGCGTGACGAAGAGGACCGACACGTTCGTCTCGCGCCAGATCCGGGTCAGCTCGCCGTGCAGCACGTCACGCGTGATGGCGTCGAGCGCCGCGAACGGCTCGTCCATCAGCAGCAGATCGCTGTCCTGCGCGAGCGCCCGGGCCAGTGCGACCCGCTGGCGCATGCCGCCCGACAACTCGTGGACGCGCTTGCCGTGCGCGCCACCGAGGCGGACCAGCTCCAGCAGCCGCTCGGCCTCGGTACGGCGCCCGGCCTTGGGGACCCCGCGCAGCCGCAGGGCCAGTTCGATGTTCTTGCCCGCGGTCAGCCAAGGAAAGAGGGCGTGCTCCTGGAACATCAGTGCGGGCCGCCCGCCGGGCGTCTCGATGGACCCGGCGCTCGGCCGGTCCAGCCCCGCGACCAGGTTGAGCAGCGTGGACTTGCCGCATCCCGACGCGCCCAGGATGGTGACGAACTCGCCGGGGGCGACGTCGAGACTGATGTCGTCGAGGACGAGCTGCGATCCGGCCGGACCGGAGAAGGACTTCGAGACGTGCTCGATCCTGGCGGCGTGCGACACCGCGGTGGTGTCCTCGGCGGCCTCGGCAAACGTGGTGGCCATGGTCGTCACCTCCTGGGAACGTTCGGTTCGGGTACTCGGGTGCCTACTCCGCGCCGAGGCCGGCGTCGTCGACCCCGGGCCTGCCCTCGGCCTTCAGCACCTTGTTCAGCAGCGTCAGGTCGTAGATGCCGTTCAGGTCGGGCTCGTCGATGAGCCCGGCCTTCACCGCCCACTCGGACTGCGTCCTGAGCGTGGCGGCCAGCGGGTCGTCCGTGACCCGGATACTCGGCCAGGCCGGATCGATGACGTCCGGGGCGAGCGCCTTGCCGGTCTCCGCCTTCAGGGCCGCGTTGGCGGACGCCTTGGCCTTCTCCGGGTTGGCGTTGATCCAGGCGTTCGTCCTCACCGTGCCGCGGAGCACGGCCTCGACGACGTCCGGGTGCTCCTTCAGGAACGTCTGCGACACGATCACGTTCGTGATCACGAACTTCCCGTCGGGCCACAGCGCCGTCTCGTCGAGGAGCACCCTCGCACCCTCGGAGACCAACTTGGAGGCGGTCGGCTCCGGCACCCAGGCGCCGTCGATGGAGCCGGACCTGTAGGCGCCCGGGGTGACCTTGTTGTCCGTGCGGACCACGGAGACATCGCCCTCGCCGCTCTCCGCGTCGACCTTCCAGCCCTTGCCGGAGGCCCAGTTCAGGAACGCGACGTCCTGGGTGTTGCCCTTCTGCGGCGTGGCGATCCGCTTGCCCTTGACGTCGTCCGGGGTCCTGATCCGGTCCGGGTTCACGACGAGCTTCACGCCGCCGGACGCGGAACCGGAGACGATCCGCAGGTTCCTGCCCTTGGACTTCACATACCCGTTGACGGACGGCGAGGGGCCGAGGAAGCCGATGTCGAGTGAGCCGCCGTTGAGGGCCTCGATCGCGGACGGGCCCGCGTTGAAGGTCTGCGGCGCGAGCCTGGTGCCGCCGAGCTCCTTCTGGATGATCCCTTCCTGGACGCCGACGAGGGCGGTCGCGTGGGTCAGGTTCGGGAAGTAGCCGACGCGGACGGTGTCGGCGGAGAGCTTCCTGCCCTCGGCGGCCACCACGGGCCTCTCGTCGTCCTTGGCCTGGGAGCCGTAGCCGCAGGCGGTGGCCGCGACGGCCAGCAGGGGGAGCAACGCCGCGGCGGCGAGACCGCGGCGCGGGGTCGTACGGGATGCAGGCACGGGAGGCTTTTCCTCTCGGGGGCCCGGCGCTCACGTCCCCCGGTGGTTCCGGGTGGTGCGGGACGCGGCCGGGAGATCGGCAGGTCTGTGTCTTCGTCCGGGGCGCGGTGTGGCGCCGGTCATCGGACACATCGCGTGACACCTCCCGAACCCGCGCCGAGCACTCCGCTGCCCACGCGGCCGCCCTCCTTGGCGAACGTCGCGTACGCGTCGATCGCCATCAGAAGTCCCACCCCTCGTCGTCCTGCGCCGGCGCGGCCCCGGAGGTGGCGAAGGACTCGCCCGCCATCCCGGCCGCCAGGGTCGTGCCGTCCGCAGGATCGATCAGCAGGAAGGACCCGGTACGGCGGGAGTCCGCGTACGCGTCGAGCGCCAGCGGCTCGGCGGTGCGGACCCGGACCCTGCCGATGTCATTGGCCACCAGCTGCCCGGGAGCCGGATGCTGGGACAGGTCGTCGAGCGTCAGCCGCGACGGGATCTCCTTCACGATCGCCTTCACCGTGCGGGTGGTGTGCTTGAGCAGCACCCGCGCGCCCACCGTGAGCGGGGTGTCCGCGACATGGCAGACCGTGGCCTCGACGTCCTGCGTCGTGGCGGGCGCGTCGTCGCTCGGCACGACGATGTCGCCGCGGGAGACGTCGATGTCGTCCTCCAGCAGCAGCGTCACCGACTGCGGGGTCCAGGCGACGTCCACCGGCTCGCCCAGCAGGTCGATCCCCGCGATCCTCGACGTCCGGCCCGACGGCAGCACGGTCACGCCCTCGCCGACGCGGAACGTGCCGGCGGCGATCTGGCCCGCGTAGCCGCGGTAGTCCGGGTGCTCGGCGGTCTGCGGGCGGATCACGTACTGCACCGGGAAGCGCGCGTGGCAGCTGGTCAGATCGTGGCTCACCGGCACGGTCTCCAGATGTTCCAGCACCGTCGGGCCGCCGTACCAGTCCATGTTGGCGGAGGCGTCCACCACGTTGTCGCCGGACAGCGCCGAGATCGGGATCGCGGTGATCTCCGGGACGCCCAGTTCGCTCGCGTAGGCCGTGAACTCCTCGGCGATCGTGGCGAAGACGGACTCCTCGTAGCCGACCAGGTCCATCTTGTTCACGGCGAGGACGACGTGCGGGACGCGCAGCAGCGCGGCGATCGCGGCGTGCCGGCGGGTCTGCTCGACCACACCGTTGCGGGCGTCGACGAGGATCACCGTCAACTCGGCCGTCGAGGCGCCCGTGACCATGTTCCGGGTGTACTGCACATGCCCCGGCGTGTCGGCCAGGATGAACCGCCGCCGGGGCGTGGCGAAGTAGCGGTACGCCACGTCGATCGTGATCCCCTGCTCCCGCTCGGCCCGCAGACCGTCGGTGAGCAGCGCCAGGTCCGGAGCCTCCTGGCCGCGGGAGCGGGAGGCGTGCTCGACGGCCTCCAGCTGGTCGGCGAGCACCGACTTGGAGTCGTGCAGCAGCCTGCCCACCAGGGTGGACTTGCCGTCGTCGACCGACCCGGCGGTGGCGAAGCGCAGCAGGGTGGTGGCCGACAGCTGCTCGGCCGAGTGCTCGGTGGAGCTGGTCATGTCTAGAAGTACCCTTCGCGCTTGCGGTCTTCCATCGCGGCCTCGGACAGCTTGTCGTCGGCGCGGGTCGCGCCCCGCTCGGTGAGCCGGGAGGCGGCGATCTCGGCGATCACGGCGTCCAGCGTGGTCGCGTCGGAGTCGACGGCGCCCGTGCAGGACATGTCGCCGACGGTGCGGTAGCGGATCAGCCGCTTCTCGGGCGTCTCGCCGTCCTTCGGGCCGCCCCAGTCGCCGGCGGTCAGCCACATGCCGTTGCGGGCGAAGACCTCCCGCTCGTGGGCGAAGTAGATCTCCGGCAGCGCGATCCGCTCGCGCTGGATGTACTGCCAGACGTCCAGCTCGGTCCAGTTGGAGAGGGGGAACACACGGACGTGCTCACCGGGCGCGTGACGGCCGTTGTAGAGCTGCCACAGCTCGGGGCGCTGGCGCCGCGGGTCCCACTGGGAGAACTCGTCGCGCAGCGAGAACACCCGCTCCTTGGCGCGGGCCTTCTCCTCGTCGCGCCGCCCCCCGCCGAACACGGCGTCGAAGCGGTGCTGCTGGATGGCCTCCGTCAGCGGGACGGTCTGCAGCGGGTTGCGGGTGCCGTCGGGACGCTCGCGGAGCGCACCGCGGTCGATGTAGTCCTGTACGGAGGCCACATGGAGCCGCAGACCGTGTTGCGCCACCACACGGTCCCGGTACTCGATGACCTCGGGGAAGTTGTGCCCCGTGTCCACATGCAGCAGCGAGAACGGGATCGCCGCGGGAGCGAACGCCTTCAGCGCGAGATGCAGCATGACGATGGAGTCCTTGCCGCCGGAGAAGAGGACCACCGGCCGCTCGAACTCGCCCGCCACCTCGCGGAAGATGTGCACCGCCTCGGACTCCAGCGCGTCCAGGTGCGTGAGCGCGTACGGGCTGTCCGTGCTCCCGCCCACGACGTCGATGCTGGTCGTCATGCCAGTCCCCTCTCGATGAGCAGCGCGTGCAGCGCCTGCGCCGACTCCTGCACGGTCTGGGTGTGCGACTCGATCCGCAGGTCCGGGGACTCCGGTGCCTCGTACGGGTCGTCCACACCGGTCAGGCCGCTGATCTCGCCGGCCGCCTGCCGGGCGTACAGGCCCTTGACGTCGCGCACCGCGCACACGTCGACCGGGGTCGCCACGTGCACCTCCACGTACGGCGTGCCCTCGGCACCGTGCCGCTTGCGGACGGCCTCGCGGCTGTCCGCGTACGGGGCGATCACCGGTACCAGGACCGTCACACCGTTGGACGCCAGCAGTTCGGCGACGAAACCGATCCGCTGGACGTTGGTGTGCCGGTCCTCACGGCTGAAGCCGAGGCCCGCGGACAGGAACTCGCGGATCTCGTCGCCGTCGAGCACCTCGACGCGGCGGCCCACGCCGCGCAGCCGGCCGGCCAGCTCGTACGCAATGGTGGTCTTGCCCGCGCTCGGCAGCCCCGTGAGCCAGATCGTGGCCCCAGTCACGTGCATCTCCCGTTGGTTCAGGGTCGGTTCGGTCGGATGGTCTGCTGTGGTCGCGGGCGCCGTCATCAGCCGTGCAGCCCGCACTCGGTCTTCGCACGGCCCGCCCAGCGGCCGGCTCGAGCGTCCTCGCCCTCCAGCACCCGCCGGGTGCAGGGCGCGCAGCCCACCGAGGCGTAACCGTCCATGAGCAGCGGGTTGGTGAGGACGCCGTGTTCCGCGACGTACGCGTCCACGTCCGCCTGCGTCCAGCGGGCGATCGGCGAGACCTTGACCTTCCGGCGCTGCTCGTCCCAGCCGACTACGGGCGTGCCCGCCCGGGTCGGGGACTCGTCGCGGCGCAGGCCGGTCGCCCACGCGTCGTAGGCGGTGAGCCCTTCCTCGAGGGGCGCGACCTTGCGCAGCGCGCAGCACAGGTCGGGGTCGCGGTCGTGCAGTCGCGGGCCGTGCTCGGCGTCCTGCTCCGCCACGGACCGCCGCGGGGTGAGCGTGATCAGGTTGACGTCCATCACGGCCCCGACCGCGTCACGCGTGCCGATGGTCTCGGGGAAGTGGTAGCCGGTGTCGAGGAAGACCACGTCGACCCCCGGGAAGGCGCGCGAGGCCAGATGGGCCACGACCGCGTCCTCCATGGAGGACGTGACGCAGAAGCGCGGGCCGAAGGTCTCAGCCGCCCACGTCAGGATGTCGAGGGCGGACGCCTCCTCGAGGTCCCGCCCGGCCGTCTCTGCCAGCGACCTGAGCTCGTCCCCGGTCCGTCGGGTCCGTATCGCCGTCATATCGCGTCCCCTCCGTCGTCGTTGCGCCGAACCCCGCGGGCGAGCAGCCCGAGGAACTTCAGCTGGAAGGCCCTGTTGCACGACGCGCACTCCCAGGCGCCGTGGCCCTGCTCGCTCGGACGAAGATCCTCGTCGCCGCAGTAGGGGCAGTAGAAGGGGGCGGCCCGCTCGCTCACTGCACGTCCCCCTTCGCTATTCCGCCCGCGTGGCTCAGGGGTGCGGCTTTCGCGGTCGGCTGCGGCCGGGTGGCCGCGAGTGCGTCGCTCGACTCGCTCATGAGAGTGACTCCTCGCTCGCGCGAGCCACCCAGGCGGCGAAGCGCTCGCCGTCCTCGCGCTCCACCCGGAAGCGTTCCAGCACGCGCTCGACGTAGTCCGGGAGTTCCGCCGCGGTGACCTTCAGCCCGCGGACCTTGCGGCCGAATCCGGCCTCCAGGCCCAGCGCACCGCCCAGGTGAACCTGGAAGCCCTCCACCTGGTCGCCGTTCTCGTCCAGCACCAGCTGGCCCTTGAGACCGATGTCCGCGACCTGGATACGGGCGCAGGCGTTGGGGCAGCCGTTGATGTTGATCGTGATCGGCTCGTCGAAATCCGGGATGCGGCGCTCGAGTTCCTCGATCAGCGAGGCACCGCGGGCCTTGGTCTCGACGATCGCCAGCTTGCAGAACTCGATGCCGGTGCAGGCCATCGTGCCGCGGCGGAACGGGGACGGGGTGACCCGCAGGTCCAGCGACTCCAGCCCGGACACCAGCGATTCGACCTGTGACTCCTCGACGTCGAGGACGATCATCTTCTGCTCGGCGGTGGTACGCACCCGGCCCGAGCCGTGCGCCTCCGCCACCTCGGCGATCTTTGTGAGGGTGGCGCCGTCGACCCGGCCGACACGCGGCGCGAAGCCGACGTAGAAGCGGCCGTCCTTCTGCCGGTGCACACCGACGTGGTCGCGCCAGCGCTGCAGGGGCTGTTCGGGCGCCGGGCCGTCGGTCAGCGGGCGCCCCAGGTACTCGTCCTCCAGTACCCGGCGGAACTTCTCCGCGCCCCAGTCGGCGACCAGGAACTTCAGCCGGGCGCGGGTGCGCAGCCGGCGGTAGCCGTAGTCGCGGAAGATCGAGATGACGCCCTCGTAGACGTCCGGGACCTCGTCCAGCGGCACCCAGGCGCCCAGCCGGACGCCGATCTTCGGGTTGGTGGAGAGGCCGCCGCCGACCCACAGGTCGAAGCCGGGGCCGTGCTCGGGGTGGTTCACCCCGACGAAGGCGATGTCGTTGATCTCGTGCGCCACGTCCAGCAGCGGCGAGCCGGAGATCGCCGACTTGAACTTGCGGGGGAGGTTGGAGAAGGCCTTGTTGCCGACGATCCGGCGCTGGATCTCGTCGATGGCCGGGGTGCCGTCGACGATCTCGTCCTCGGCGATGCCCGCCACCGGGGAGCCGAGGATGACGCGTGGTGTGTCACCGCACGCCTCGGTGGTGGACAGGCCGACGGCCTCCAGCCGCTCCCAGATCTCGGGCACGTCCTCGATGCGGATCCAGTGGTACTGGACGTTCTGCCGGTCGGTGATGTCGGCGGTGCCGCGTGCGAACTCCTGCGAGATCTCGCCGATGACGCGCAGCTGCTCGGTGGTCAGCCGCCCGCCGTCGATGCGGACGCGCAGCATGAAGTACTCGTCGTCCAGCTCCTCCGGCTCCAGGATCGCGGTCTTGCCGCCGTCGATCCCGGGCCGGCGCTGGGTGTAGAGGCCCCACCAGCGCATACGGCCTCGGAGGTCGTTCGGGTCGATCGAGTCGAATCCGCGCTTCGAGTAGATCGTCTCAATGCGTGTCCGCACATTGAGACCGTCGTCGTCCTTCTTGAACTGCTCGTTGCCGTTCAGGGGCGTGAAGTGGCCGACGGCCCACTGGCCCTCGCCGCGGTGGCGTCCGGCCTTGCGGCGGGGCGTGGCGGTGGCGGGCTTTCCGGGGGTGGCGGCCATGGCGATTACGTCCTTCGGGACTACGGGAGGGCGGCTCTGACCTGCACATGCGCGCCCGGTTTCACGGGTGGGCGCGGCGATGCGCGGAGGTCGGGGATCTCAGGGAACGCGGGGAACCGGTGCCGGGGCCGATGGCCCTCGATGACACTCAGGCCACGCGACACATGGCGCTGGACATGCGGCCGAGGTCGACGTGCCGCCGACTCACCAAGGCAATTCCAGCTCGAGACATGACGGAAGCGTGTCACGGGAGTTTGGACCCAGTCCACTGCTGTCCATTATTTGGACAAGAGTGTCCCGTATCCCAAGACAGTGTGGGGTCGGTCACTCGTCCCGGCGGTCACTCGTCCCGGCGGGCGCTCGGGCCCGGCCGGCGCGCCGCGCGCCCACCGGGCCCGGATCGGGTTCTGATCGGGCCCGGTGCGTGGGCCGAGGGTGCTGCCCCTGGGTCCGGGCAGGGCATGGGCGGCGCTTGAACGGGGCCGGTCGAGGTCGCGGGCCGGGGTCGGCGGTCGGAGTCGCGGGTCGGGGTCAGCCCAGGGCGCCGGGCCAGGGCCCGGGCGTGGCGGTCTCCGGCTCCTCCTCCACCTTGGTGTCGAAGAGCGCGAAGCCCCTGCGCAGATAGTTGTCCATCGCGTGCGGGCCGTCCTTGGAGCAGGTGTGCAGCCAGACCCGCTTCGTCGGGGCGCGTCCCGGCCAGCGTTCCGCCAGGTCCCAGGCGCGGGCGGTGCCGTACGAGAGCAGATGGCCGCCGATCCGCCTGCCGCGGAACGCCGGGATCAGCCCGAAGTAGACGATCTCGACCGCACCCTCGTCCTGCGCCTCCAGCTCGACGTACCCGGCGGGCGTGCCGTGCTCGTACGCCACCCACGTCTCGACCCCCGGCCTGGCCAGCGTCTCCTCCCACTGCTTGTAGGTCAGGCCCAGCCGGTCGGTCCAGCGCACGTCCCCGCCGACCGCCGTGTAGAGGAAGCGGCTGAACTCCGGCGAGGGGACCTCGGCGCGCACGATCCGTACGTGCCCCGGGGGCTCGGCGGCGGGACGCAGATCGGAGGGCGAGGTCTGCTCCAGGGACCACGTGGTCACGGTGATGCTCATGACCGTCAGGGAACCACGGGCGCCCCGCCCCGGACAAAGCGGACCCCCGTCCGGGCGGCCCACCCGGGGCGCACCGACGCACGCCGTGCGGTGCCGGGCGGCACACCAGGGGCACCCGGCACACGACGGCGGCACCGGGCGGCTGCCGGTCCACATGGCGGCTGCCGGTCCACATGGCGGTCAGCGGCCCGGTGCCGGGAGGTGCGCCACGGCGCGGGTGGACCGGGACCGGCCGGGGCGATCCGGAGGTCCGGCGCCGCTGGGGGCCCGGGGGCCCCGGTGACCCGGGCGCTCAGGCGGCGGGCGGGATGTTCTGGTTGGCGTGGAGGAAGTTGTCCGGGTCGTAGCGGCGCTTGATCTCCCGGAGCCGGTCGTGGTGGTCCCGGTACGTGGCCCGGACCCGGTCCGGTCCCTCGTCCGCGCCCACGAAGTTCACGTACGCGCCGCCCATCGAGAACGGGTGGAGGGCGTTCCAGTAGTCGACCGCCCACTGCCTGATGAGCGCGGCGTTCGCCGGGTCGGGGTCGATGCCGGCGATGACCCCCGACCAGACCGCGTCACGGTAGGCCCACGCGGTGTCGCCGGGCGCCACGTCGTGAGCGGCCCCGTCGACGGGGTACAGGTGCATCGTCGACAGCGGCGTCGGCAGGTTCTCCCCGTACTTCAGGTGCACGTCGATCGCGCCGTCCGCGATCCGGTCGAAGAAGTCGCCCCGCCAGTACCACTGCAGTCCCGCCGGAATCAGCCCGTCGAACATGGCCTGCAGCGCGGGATAGGGCATCGGCGCCGCGAAGTGGAAGAGCGGAGGCGCCGGCTCGCTCACGGCGGAGGAGAGCTCGTCGGTACCCGGCCGATCCCGGGCGCCGGTCCGGCACCACACCACGCCGCACACCTTGCGCCCGTGGATCTCCTCGGGGAACGGCGGGCCCGGCGGCACGGACAGCAGGGCGAAGAAGCCGTAGATGTCGCGGGGCGCTCCGGGCAGGAACGTGCGGTACCAGTCCAGTACCTCGCGGGTGCTCTCCACCGGCCACACGGTGATGGCGACGCCCACCGTGTCGACGGGGTGCAGCCGGTAGGTGAAGGAGGTGACGACGCCGAAGTTGCCGCCTCCGCCGCGCAGGGCCCAGAACAGGTCGGGCCGCTCGTCCTCGGAGACGGTGACGAAGGTGCCGTCCGCCAGCACGACGTCCGCGCCGATCAGGTTGTCGGCCGTCAGGCCGTACCGGCGGGTCAGATAGCCGTGGCCGCCGCCGAGCGTCAGGCCGCCGGCGCCCGTCGTCGACATGATGCCCGCGGGGGTCGCCAGCCCGAAGCCGTGGGCGGCGTGATCCAGATCGCCGAGCACGGAGCCGCCCCCGACCTGCGCGGTGCGGGTCACGGGGTCGACCCGCACCCAGCGCATCAGGGACAGGTCGAGGGTGAGGGCGCCGTCGGCCAGGCAGAGCCCGGGGCCGCTGTGGCCGCCGCCGCGTACGGCCAGCTCCAGGTCCCGCTCGCGGGCGAAGGCGACGGTACGCATCACGTCCGCGGCGTCCACGCACCGCGCGAACGCGGCCGGACGCCGGTCGATCATCGCGTTGTAGATCGCCCGGGTCCCGTCGTACCCGGGGTCCTGCGAACCCACCACCGGCCCGCGCAGGGTCTCCCGCAGCGCATCGAGAGCAGCGCCGTCCATGTGAACTCCTCGAGGAGCGCGCGCCCGGCCCCCGCCCCCGCTCTCCGGCCCCACCGGTCGCACTGTGGATCAGGTGGGCGTACCCCGCGCGGTCCGGCGGGGTGCGTCGGCAGAGCCCCTCGGCGTCCGCCGCGGCGCCTCAGGGCCGACAACCTCAGCCTGGCATCGGGCCCGAGCGCCCGCAACGCGTCAGTCGGCCCCGGTCCCCGCTCCGGCTTCCGTCCCGGTCCCGGCCCCCGTCGTGCTCCCCGTCCCGGTCACGGTCCGCGCCTCCGCCACGGCCGGGGCCGAGGAGTGCGGCAGCAGGTCCGCGGAGTCCGCGGGGAGCACGACCTCCACGTCGACCTCGTCGCTGAAGCGGTACGGGCGGTGCGCCAGCACGCCCGACAGGTAGCGCCTCACACGTGACATTTCAGCGCGCACCGTGACCATGCGCGTCGGGTCGCCGAACACATCGCCCGCGAGTTCCGCGGCCGTGCGCCCCTGAGGATGCACCGCCAGCACGTACAGCAGTTCGGCGTGGCGGGGGCTGAGCTCCTGCGTCCAGCTGCCGGCGGGGCCGTGGACGGCGACCGACCACCGGCGGGCGCGACTCAGGTCCAGGACGACCCGCCCCACGGACTCCGCAGGCCGCGGCTCGTCGGGGCGCACCAGCCAGCCCCCCGGCAGCGGTTCGACGGTGCAGACGCCCAGGGACGGCAGCCACACCCGGCCCGTGTGGAACGACTTGGGCAGTGGCAGCCGGTCCACCGGCGCCATTCCGATCACTGCCGCCGTCCAGCCGTGCACGTCCACGGCGAGCGCCCGGCCGCCCACCCGGCACAGGATCGGCGCCGCGACGGAGCGGAGCCGTTCGATCTGCCGCAGATGCCTCTCCCGCAGCTCCGCCTCGGCGAGCTGCGCCACCGACCTGACGAGCGCGAGGGTCGCCGGATGGAAGCTGGACGCCGGCCCGCTGACGTCGACGATGCCGAGCAGCCGGCCGTCGCGGGGGTCCTGGACCGGCGCGGCCGCGCAGGTCCAGTTGTGCAGCGTGTGGACGAAGTGCTCCGCCGAGTGCACCTGGACCGGTCGCCGCGCCGCGAGCGCGGTGCCGATGGCGTTGGTGCCGGTGCTGTCCTCGCTCCAGGCGGCGCCCTCCTCCAGGCAGATGGTGTCGGCCTGCCGGAGCACACCCGCGTTCCCCTCCCGCCACAGCACCCGGCCCTGACAGTCCGTCACCACCATGATCTGCAGGGAGGCGTCGGCGATCGCGGTGAGCCCACCGCTCAGCGTGTGCATCACCTCGCCGAGGACGCTGGACCGCCGACGGTGCTCCAGCTCGGCCCGTTGCAGCAGCACGCTGCTCGTGGAGCGGTCGGGGTCCAGCCCGAGCCGCAGCATCCGCTGCCAGGACGCGTCGATGACCGCTCGGGGCGGGATCGGCGGGCGGCGCCCGGCCAGCGTCGCCGCGTGCACCTGGTGCAGCACATGGGCCGCGTGCGCGGCGTCGGCGGTGCTCAGCCGTGAGATGTCCAGAGCAGTGTTCCTCATCGGAAGTCCCCCGCCGTCGTCGGCGCCCTTCGGCGCAGGTCGGTCGTGCGCGTGGTGCCGGGCCGGCCCTCACGATGCCGCGGGCCGGTCGTGCCGTGACGGTTCGGTGTCCGATCGGCGCGCGAGCCGTCGCGGACCGTCCGGATCCATCGTGCCGCCCGTGCCCGTACCCGGAAGAGGAGTTCGGGCAACTTCTGCAACGGTCTGCAACTCTGGCCAACGAACGACAGGTGGGTGAAGGTGACATGAGCGGAGGGTGGTGCCGTGTCGGCGCAGCATCACCCCCCGCTTTTGCGCACGTCGGATCCGGTTCACCTGGTGAAGGCGCACGGGTGCGTCCACCGGCGCGCGATGCCGTGTCTCACACCTGCACGCGCGCCCGTTCCACCACCGCCGCCTGGTTCAGGCCGTACGGCAGCGTGCCGAACGCCGACCCCCAGTCACCGCCCAGCCGCGAGGCACAGAACGCGTCCGCGACCTCCGGCGGCGCCCAGCGCACCAGCAGCGACCCCTGGAGCACCAGCGCCATCCGCTCGGCGAGCCGCCGCGCCCGCACCTCCGCGGGCTCCAGGTCCGCCAGCTCCGTCAGCAGCGCCTTGATCGCACCGTCCAGCCGGTGGTCGGCGCCCCGGGCCAGGCCCACCTCCCGGAGGAAGGCGTCCACGGGAAGCACCTCCCGCCCGCTCCGCCCCGCGGCCCGGGGCACCCCCCGCAGTGCCCTCAGCACGTCCAGCGCCTGGACGTTGCCCGATCCCTCCCACACGGAGTTCAGCGGCGACTCCCGCAGCAGCCGCGGCATCCCCGACTCCTCCACGTAGCCGTTCCCGCCCAGGCACTCCAGCGCCTCCGCCACCACCGGCGTACACCGCTTGGTGATCCAGTACTTGGCCGCCGGCACCGCGATCCGCAGCAGCGCCCGCTCCGACTCCGAGCCCTCACCCGCCGCGTCGTAGGCCGCGGCCAGCCGCATCGCGAGCACCGTCGCCGCCTCCGACTCCAGCGCCAGATCGGCCAGAACGTTGCGCATCAGCGGCTTGTCGACGAGCGGGCCCCCGAACGCGCTCCGGTGAGCGGCGTGGTGGACGGCCTGCGCCACCGCCTGCCGCATCAGTGCCGCCGAGCCGAGCACACAGTCGAGTCTGGTGGCCGCCACCATCCCGATGATGGTGCGCACCCCGCGTCCCTCCTCGCCGACCCGGCGCGCCCACGTGCCGGCGAACTCCACCTCGGCCGACGCGTTCGACCGGTTGCCCAGTTTGTCCTTCAGCCGCTGGATCGCGAACACGTTCCGCGTCCCGTCGTCCAGCACCCGCGGCACGAGGAAGCACGCCAGCCCCCCGGGGGCCTGGGCCAGCACCAGGAACCCGTCGCTCATCGGCGCCGAGCAGAACCACTTGTGCCCGGTCAGCTCGTACTCCCCGGCCGCGGCCAGCGGCACGGCCCGGGTCGTGATCGCGCGCACGTCACTGCCGCCCTGCTTCTCCGTCATGCCCATCCCGAACAGCACCCCCGGCTTCCGCGCGGCCGGCCGCAGCCCCTGTGCGTACACCCCGGACGTCAGCCGCGGCTCCCACTCCGCCGCGAGCCGGGGGTCGGCGCGCAGCGCGGGCACCGCGGCGTGCGTCATCGACACCGGACAGCCGTGCCCGGCCTCCGCCTGCGACCACACGAGGAACCCGGCCGCACGCCGGACGTGCCCGCCGGGCCGCCCCCAGGCGTTCGTCAGCCCCGAAGCGACCGCCTTGCCCAGCAGCCGGTGCCACGCCGGATGGAAGTCGACCTCGTCGATCCGGTTGCCGTAGCGGTCGTGCGTGCGCAGCACCGGCGGGTTCGTGTCGGCCTCGACCGCCCAGCGCCGTGCCTGGGCAGAGCCCGCGGCGCGGCCGAGCTCCGCCAGCTCCCGCCGCGCCTCGCCGTGGACCGACGGGTCCAGGTGCCGCTCGACGGCCTCGGCGAGCGCCCGGTCCGTCGAGAACACGTCGTACGCCACCAGGGGCGGAGGCTGGTTGGTCACGGTGTGGGTGCTGGTCGCCATGCCGATACGGTAAGGAGGTGCAGGCAGCAAACGAAACACCTGACCGGCCCGCCGGCCGGCTCCACCGGGTCCGAGTCCTCTACCGCAACGTCTCCAAGCGGAAGCTCGCCTGGCTGCTGCTGAAGGACACGGTCAATTCGTGCATCGAGTACCGGATCCTGGGGCTCGCGGCCGAGGCCGCGTTCTTCACCCTGCTGTCCCTGCCGCCGCTGATGCTGGGTCTGCTCGGCCTCCTCGGCTACGTCGACGACTGGACCAGCACCACCACCGTCGCCTCCATCCAGGAGAACATCCTCGGCGCCGCCGGCACCGTCCTGTCCGACCGCGGCGTCAACGAGATCGCCAAACCCCTGCTGGAGGACGTCACCCGCGGTGGCCGCCCCGACGTCATCTCCCTCGGCTTCGCGATCGCCCTGTGGTCGGGCTCCCGTGCGGTGAACGTCTTCATCGACACCATCACCGTGATGTACGGACTGGACGGCCAGCGCGGCATCGTCGCCACCCGGCTGCTGGCGTTCCTGCTCTACCTGATCGCACTGCTGATCGGTGCCGTGGTACTGCCGCTCGCCGTGGTCGGCCCGGACCGGGTCGTCGAGTTCGTGCCGTTCGGCGCGGGACTCGTCAGCGTCCTGTACTGGCCGGTGGTGATCCTGCTGTCGGTCGCCTTCCTCACCACGCTCTACCACGTGTCCGTGCCGGTCCGTTCGCCCTGGGTGGAGGACGTCCCGGGCGCACTGGTGGCCCTCGGCATGTGGGTGCTCGGGAGCTTCCTGCTGCGCATCTATCTGACCAGCACCGTCGAGGGCCCCACCATCTACGGCTCTCTCGCCGCGCCCATCGCGGTGCTGCTGTGGATCGGCATCTCGGCGTTCGCGGTCCTCGTCGGCGCCGCCGTCAACGCCGCGATCGACCGGGTGTGGCCGTCGGTCGCCACGGCCGCCGCCCGGGCCGCCAACCAGCGCGTCCGGGCCGCCCACGCCGCCGAGCTGGTCGCCCGTGCCCGGGCTGCGGAGGGAGAGAGCGAGGACTGGGAGGAGGGTGGCGGGGACATGCCCTCGGAGTTCCCCGAGCGCTGGTCGAAGTTCCTGCCGCCGGACGATGTGCGCTCCCGGCTGCACGGGAGCCGGGAACACCGTGACCGGGACATCCGGGCCTCTCGTGACCGGGCCTCTGGTGACCGGGCCTCTGGTGAGCGGGCCTCTCGTGACCGGGCCTCTGGTGAGCGGGACGCTCGTGCCCCGGACGCTCATGACAAGGACAAGGACAAGGACAAGGGGCAGCAGAAGCTCTGACGAGGGCCGGTGGAAGCCTCGGGGACGGAGCGCGGGTCCGGAGGGCGTGGCAGAAGCCGGCCGCACGGGAGGGGGAGGGACCCGGAAGACGGACGGAGAACCCGGGTACGGAGGGGCGGAACGTCCGGGGCGTGTCCTAGCCTCGACAGCATGTACGCGGAACGGGCCTCCCTGCTGGCCGGCGCCGTCCTCTGGCACAACGAGCCCGGGCCCGGCCCGGCGGTGCCCGTCCTGCCCGACGGCTGCATGGACCTGCTCTGGACCGAGGGCCGGCTGCTCGTCGCCGGCCCCGACACCCGTGCGCAGCCTTCCGACGGTCTACGAGCCGCCTGCACGGGCGTACGTTTCCCGCCCGGCGCCGCACCCGCCTTCTTCGGCGTCGCGGCCCACGAACTGCGTGACCTGCGCGTGGACCTCACCGACGTCTGGCCGGCGCGCCAGGTACGCCCCCTGGCGGACCGGGTCACCGACGCGCCGGACCGGCCCGCCGCGCTGGAGGCCGTGGCCCTGCGGCACGCGGCGGACTCGCCCTCGCCCGACCCGCTGCTGCGGGCCGTCGCGGAGGGACTGGACGCGGGCGCGACCGTGGCCGCGACCGCCGCGGCCGTCGGGCTCGGCGCCCGCCAGTTGCACCGTCGTTCCCTGGACGCCTTCGGCTACGGGCCGAAGACCCTCGCCCGCGTACTGCGGCTGCAGCGTGCCCTGGCCCTGGTCCGGCAAGGTGTGTCGTACGCGGAGGCCGCCGTGGTCGCGGGCTGCTCCGACCAGGCGCACCTCGCACGCGAGATGCGGGCCCTGGCCGGGCTCACCCTCGGCCGCTACGCGGAGCTGACCGCCGGGTCCTGGCCCGCGAACAGCGACACCCCGGCACCGTCCGGATCGAGGACGACCGCGTAGCGCTGTCCCCAGTCCGCGTCCCAGGGCGCGAGGTGGCCGCGGTGTCCCGCCCCGACGAGTTCCTCGTACACCTTGTCCACCTCGGCGGGACTGTCGCAGAGGAAGGCGAGACCGACCCGGTCCCCGCCCTCGGGCCGGGTCCAGGCCGGGTCGAAGGAGCGGACGGTGTCCTCGGTGTCGAACAGCACGCGCGGCCCGCCGGGCAGCGCGGCCTCGACGTGCGGAGCGGACTCGGCCCCCTCGGGGATGTCCAGGCCGAGCCGGCGGTAGAAGGCGAGCGAGGCGGCCATGTCGGAGACGACCAGGCCGACGGCATCGAGTCGTGGAGTCATGCGGTCACCGTAGGGGCGGTGACGCGGCGCGGTATTGAACGAATCGGACGTGGCCGCCGGCTCCTCCGCGTCGGTGGGGGAGGGCCCGGGAACGGCATCGTCCTGCCGGAAGACGTGGGCGCTCCTTCCGACCGCACCACCGCAGCGGGCACCGTTTCCGGGGAGGACGGCCGTGTCCGACGTGGCAGCGGTCCGCGGGCGGCGTCATCGATTCGTAAGGGGCGGGGCGCGCGCCCCGGGGGCCGGGGGGAGAAGACTGGGGGCATGCAGAACATCCTGGTCGTCGACGACGATCCGACCGTCGCCGAAGTGGTCACCGGCTATCTGGAGCGCGCCGGGTACACGGTGGCCCGCGCCGAGGACGGGCCCGGGGCCCTGGAGGCCGCCGGAGAGCGGTGGCCGGACCTGGTGGTCCTCGATCTGATGCTGCCCGGCATGGACGGCCTGGAGGTCTGTCGCAGGCTCCGCGGCCGGGGACCGGTTCCGGTGATCATGTTGACCGCTCGCGGGGACGAGGACGACCGGATCCTCGGTCTGGAGACCGGCGCGGACGACTACGTCACCAAGCCGTTCAGCCCGCGCGAACTGGTGCTGCGGGTCGAGTCCGTACTGCGGCGCGGCCGGGCGGTCGCCGACGCCGACCCGGGCGGGCCCGTGCTCAGCTGTGCCGGGATCACCGTGGACCCTGCCGCCCGCCGGGTCACCAAGAACGGTGAGGAGATCGGCCTGACCCTGCGGGAGTTCGATCTGCTCCTGCACCTCATGCGCCACCGCGGCCTGGCCATCGGGCGGGAGCGGCTGATGCAGGAGGTGTGGGGCTGGGACTTCGGCGATCTGTCGACCGTCACCGTGCACGTGCGGCGGCTGCGCGGCAAGATCGAGGACGATCCCGCCCGGCCCCGCCTGATCCACACGGTCTGGGGCGTCGGCTACCGCTTCGACGCGCCCGCGGTACCGCAGCCGGAACCGGAACATGGACGGCCGGCGGCATCGGCGCGGGCGTCCGACGGGCAACCGGACCGCCGAGCGGGCGGGGGCGTCCCGGGCGAGGGCACCGACCCGGGGAAGGGGCGTGAGTCCCGTGCGTGACGTCCTCCTCATCGCACTCTTCGCGTTCCTCGGCGCCGCCGCGGCGGGACTGGCCGGTGCCGTCGTGCTGCGGATGCTCCGCCGGAGGTCACTCACCGTCTCGCTGACCGTGGTCGCCGGCGTGACCGTCGTGGCGATGCTCGCCGGAACCCTGGCGGTCGCCCGAGCGATGTTCCTGTCCGCGCACGACCTGACCGTCGTCACCACGGTCGTCGCGATGGCCGCGGTCGTGTCCCTCGCCACGGCCCTGCTGCTCGGCCGGTGGGTCGTCGCGCGCAGTCGCGAACTCGCCCTCGCCGCACGTACCTTCGGGGAGGACGGCAGCTTCGCCGCGCCCGGAGGGGAGGCCACGGCCGAGCTGGCCGAGCTGGGCCGGGAACTCGCCGCCACCAGCGCCAGGCTCGCCGAGTCCCGCGAGCGGGAACGAGCGCTGGAGTCCTCCCGGCGGGAACTCGTCGCCTGGATCTCGCACGATCTGCGGACCCCGCTCGCCGGGCTGCGGGCCATGTCGGAGGCGCTGGAGGACGGGGTCGTACCCGACCCCCAGCGGTACTTCCGGCAGATCCGTGCGGAGGTCGAGCGGATGAACCGGATGGTCGGCGACCTCTTCGAACTGTCCCGCATCCACGCCGGCGCGCTCGCGCTGACACCCACGCGGATGTCCGTGCACGACCTGGTCGGCGAAGCCCTGGCGGGCGCCGTCCCGCTGGCGCGGGAGCACGGGGTGCGGCTCGTGGGGGACCGGGTCGAGCAGGTGCCGATCGAGGTCGACGCCGAGGAGATGACACGGGTCCTGGCCAATCTGCTGGTCAACGCGATCAGGCGGACCCCGGCCGACGGGACGGTCGCGGTCGCGGCCGAGCGTCGGGAGGGTTCCGTCGTACTGTCCGTGACCGACGGCTGCGGGGGCATACCGGAGGAGGACCTGCCGCGGGTCTTCGACACCGGCTGGCGCGGCAGCGAGGCCCGCACCCCTCCCGCGGGGGCGGGCCTCGGTCTCGCGATCGTCAGGGGCATCGTGGAGGCGCACGAAGGACGTGCCGGGGTGCACAACGTGTCGGGGGGCTGCCGCTTCGAGGTGACCCTTCCGGCCGCTCCGTGACCACCGTCCCCTGCCGCGGCAGCCGTCGTCCCCCGCCGCGGCCGTAGTCCCCCGCGGCCCGGCGACCCGGGAGCACACGACTGGTCGGACCGGCGGGAGGCGGCGGGAGCGGTCACCGCAACGGGGGTGCGACGGGAGGGCGTTGTCAGTGGCGTGCGGCAGGGTGGCGGGTGCACCGTCACATATGACGCGAGACGACCCGAGAGGAACGGCCGACCGATGAGTGCCACCGCTGTGATGACGTCCCGTGAACGAGCCGCCGCCCAGGCGTACGTGCGGCTCCTCGGCGCCGTGCGCGCCGCGCTCGCCGAACCTCCCGGTGCCGACGCCCCGCCGCCTCCCGTGCTGCTCAGCGCCCCCATGGCGGAGGCGGACGAGGCCCTCGCCGCGGCGGGCCTCGTCGGCAACGAGGAGGCGTTGTTCGGTCTGGTGACGGGGCTGCACCGAAGGCGTCCGTCGGACCCGATGAATCCGTCGGACAGGTCGGACCCGGCGGCCCACCGCGTTCCGCGGCCGGCTCGCGTCACGCCTCGTGGCGCAGGGGGGTGAGCTGTTCGATGTCGTAACGGGCCCGGAGTTCGGCGATCGCGCCGTGGTCGGGCGGGCCGTCCGCGTCGAGGATGGCGATCAGCTCCTCGAAATACCGCTCGTGGTCCGGCGGAGGGGACGCCTGGAAGAACATCCTCGCCGGCTTCCCGGTCCGGTTGGCGAACGCGTGCGGACAGCCGGGCGGCACCACGACGACCGTGCCCGGACCCGCGCGCACCGGACGCCGCCCGCTCGGTGACTCCCAGTCCCGCCAGTCGCCGTCCGTCCGCACCCGCGGCTCGAAGGCGAGCATCTCCAGCTCGCCCTCCAGCACGTAGAAGAGCTCCTCGCTCCGGGCGTGCACATGCGCACCGACGTCGAACCCCGGTGGGACGACCACCTCGAAGCTGGACGACACACGGGAATGCTCGCCGGTGACCTTGAACGTCACCTCCTGGGCAGCCGCGCGCAGCGTACGGCCGAGGCCCGCGGGCAGCAGCAGCCCCTCGGCCGCGGCGGGGCGGTCGCCCTCCCGTGCCCCCGGGCGCCGTACGTGCGACGTCACCAGACCACCGGCAATCCCTCGGGGCCCCGGATCAACGCACCCGGTCGCCAGCGCAGTTCCTCGGCCGGCCCGGCGAGACGCATCCCCGGGAAGCGGTCGACCAGGGCGGAGAACAGCAACTCGGTCTCCAGCCGGGCCAGCAGTGCGCCCACGCAGTAGTGCGGACCGTAGCCGAACGCCACATGCGGGTTGGGGTTGCGGTCCAGCAGGATGCCGTCCGGATCGGCGAAGACCTCCGGATCCCGGTTGGCGGCGAGGTACGAGACGTAGACGGCCTCTCCCCGGCGGATCTCCCGGCCGCCGACGATCAGGTCCTCGGTGGCGATACGACACAGCCCGACCCCGTTGCGGTGCGGTATCCACCGCAGCAGCTCGTCCACGGCCGTGGCGCGCACCCCGGGGTCCCCGCGCAACCGGTCCATCAGATCGGGCCGCGTCAGCAGGATGTACGCCATGTTCCCCGTGTTGTTGGTGACCGCCTCGCCGCCGATCTGGATCAGCAGGGCCAGGCCGACGGCCTCGGCCACGGTGATCTCCCGGTGCGTGACGGCCGTCGACAGCAGGCCGATCACGTCCTCGCCGCCGGTGCCCCGCCGCTCGCCCAGCAGCCCGGCGAAGTAGTCGCACATCGCGGTCCTGGCCCGCTCGCTGCGCTCGGCTCCCTCGGCGGAGGACAGGATGAGCGAGGTCCACTCGTGCATCGTCGGCCGGTCTCCGGCGGGTACGCCCATGAGTTCGCAGACGACGGCCAGTGGGAACGGCGCGAGGACACGGGCGACGAGGTCGGCGGGCGGTCCGTCGCGCAGGACGCCGTCCACGAGTTCGTCGAGCATGGTCTGGGCGCGCCCGCGCAGCCGTTCCACGCCGCGGGTGGTGAAGGCGGGGGCGACGGCACGGCGCAGCCGCGTGTGGTCGGGCGGGTCCTCGAAGCCGACCGCGCCGTCCACCGGGATGAAGTGCGGTGCCAGCCGGGTGACATCGCTGCCGACGACCGCCCTGCGGCTGAAACGAGGATCGTTCGTCACGTTCCGCACGTCCTCGTGGCGGGTCACCAGCCAGGCCCAGCCTTCGCCATTGGGGAGCCGGATCCGGGTCACTGGTCCCTCCCGCATCAGCGCCGCGAGATCCGGGTCGAACTCCACGCCGGTCAGGTCCCGTACCGGCCAGAAACGGACCGGGGGAGGCACGCCGGGCGTCGAGGCCGTCGTTGCCGCCGCAGCCGTCGTGCCCTGGGCGGTCGCTGCCGTGGCCGTCGTGCCTTCTGCGGACGCTCCCGTGGCCGTCGGCGCCGTGGCCGCTGCCCCTGCTGTCGGCGTCGGCGCCGGCGCCCGGGTCGTGGGCACCGGATTCAGGGGCGAGGGTGTCGAGGAGGCTTCGTCCCGCACGGTCAGCACCTCCCCACCGGGGCCGGGACCTCGGCCTCGGTCCAGCGCCCCAGACTCATCTCCGCCGTGATCCCGGGGCCGAAACCGGCGAGGATGCCGCGGGCGGTGTGCCGGGTCGATCCCTCGTCGAACAGCCTGCGCAGGGCGTCGAGGACGACGGCGCTGGCTATGTTCCCGTACTGGGTGAGCGTGGCCCTGCTGAAGCGGAACGCCTCGGGCGGGACCCCGAGATACTTCCCCAGGTCGTCGAGGATGCGTGGACCGCCCGCGTGGATGATGTAGAAGTCCAGCGAGGCGGCGTCCCAGCCGTGTTCGGCCGCGAGCCGCCTCAGCGCCGGCGCCAGTGGTTCCATGGTGCCGGGGACCCGTCGGTCGAGCCTGAAGTGGAAGCCGGTGGAGCGGACGTCGTAGGCGATCCAGTCCTCGGTGTCCCGCACCAGGTAGGAGCCGTTGCGCTCCAGGGCGACACCGTGTCCGCCCCGGCCGCGCACCACGGCTGCGGCCAGACCGTCACCGAACAGCCCGTTGGACAGCAGATTTCCCACGTCCAGATCGGTCGGCTGGTAGCACAGCGAACAGAACTCGCACGCCACGATGAGGGCGTTGGCCTCCGGGTACGCCGTGCAGAAGTCATGGGCCCGGTTGACCGCGGCGCCCCCGGCCGCGCAGCCGAGCTGGGCGATCGGCACCTGACGCGCGTCGGTGCGGAAGCCCATGGAATTGATCAGCCAGGCGGTGAGCGACGGCATCATGAAACCGGTGCACGACACGTAGATGATCACGTCTATGTCGACCGGCCTGAGCTCGGCGTCGGCCAGCGCCCGCTCGATCACCGCGGGCACCCGGGCCTTCGCCTCGGACTCGTAGACGGCGTTGCGGTGTTCGAAGCCGGGATGCCTCAGCGTCTCCTCGATCGGCTGCAGCAGGTGCCGCTTCTCCACCCCGGTGTTCCGGATCAGGCGCAGCGCCAGGTCCAGTTGTGGGTGGTCCGCGTGAACGGTCCGCGCCAGGTCCAGCGTCTGCTCCATGGTGATCACGTGTTCGGGTACGGACACCGCCGGTCGGCACAGAGTGGCCATGATGGTGCGCCCTTCTCTCGCGTTCCCCTCCAAAAGGATCCGGGAGGTCACCCGTTCGCGCCCGCCGAGGAAAGCCCTTCTGGCTGGTCCGTCCGGGTGACGGCACGCCGGTGCCCTCCCGGCGGCGCTGCGGCCGCGAAGGGCTGGTCCGTCCGGGTGATGGCGTGCCGGTGCCGTCCGGACGGCGCGGCGACCGGGAAGGGATGTCGAAGCCGTTGAACGCCGCCCGCTCCGCTCACCCCGGCGTGACCAGGGCCGCGGCGGCATCGGGCGTCGGACGTTGGGAGTTGAACGTGAAGACGTCAGAACCCGGGACGCCGGGCGCGTCCGACCTCGGCCCGCGGGAGGACGAGGGCGTTCGCCACTGGAGCCTCGAGGACCTGAGGGCCCTGGACTTCGACCCGTTCCTGACCACGGTCCTCCGGGACGAGCCGGTGGCACGCATCCGGCTTCCGTACGGTGAGGGCACCGCCTGGCTCGTGACGCGCCACGAAGACGTCAGGGCCGTCACGTCGGACCCCCGGTTCAGCCGCCGGGCCCTCGCCGACCTCGACGTGACCAGCGGTTCCCCGCACGCCATCGCCGCCAGGCACGCCTCCCTCAACTACACGGACCCTCCGCATCTCACGACCATGCGCCGGGTCGTCGCCCGCGCCTTCACCGGCGGCAGCATGGAGCGGCTGAGACCCCGGGCCCAGCGGACCGCGGACGCACTGCTGGACGAGATGGAGCGGCACGGGCCCCCGGCCGATCTGGTGCGGTACCTGCACGGGCCGTTCCCGCTGTCCGTCGTCGGCGACCTGCTGGGGCTGCCCGAGGAGGACCGAGCCGGCATGACCTCCTGGACGGACGTGATCATGGCGCCGGGTGCCGCTCCGGCCCGCAGCCGGGCCGGCAGGAAGTCGGTCCGCGAGGTCGTCGAGGCGCTTCTCGTCCGCAGGCGCACGGAGCCCGCGGACGATCTGGCCGGGGTGCTCGCCTCGGCCGCGTCCGACGGGGAGATCAGTGACGACGAGGCGCTGTCGATGGCGACGGCGATTCTCGTGAGCGGCGCGCACGCGGTCCGCAACAACAGCGCAAACATGGTGTTCGCCCTTCTCACCCGTCCGGAGCAGCTGGCGCGGCTGCGCGCCGATCCCGCACTGCTGCCGCGGGCGGTCGAGGAACTGCTGCGCTTCGTCCCGCACCGCAACGGCGTGGGCCTGCCGAGGATCGCCACCGAGGACGTGGAGGTCGGCGGAGTGCGCATCGGAGCCGGCGAGGCCGTCTACTGCTCGTACCTGGCCGCGAACCGGGACCCCTCGGTCTTCCCCGACCCGCACATCCTGGACCTCGACCGCCCCGCGGCAGCGCATCTCTCCTTCGGGCACGGCCCGCACCACTGCGTCGGACCGATGCTGGCGCGGATGGAGTCCGAGGTGATGCTGGCGACGCTCCTGCGCCGGTACCCGCGGCTGGCCCTCGCGGTGCCCGAGGAGGAGATCGCCTGGCAGGAGGGCGCGCTGATCCGCGGGCCCAAGTCGCTCCCGGTGAGGTGGTGAGGCCGCGTGGACGTGGACCTGCGCATCGTGCACGGCGCTCCGGACGCCGAGGAACTGGCCGCCGTCATGGCCGTGCTGACCGTCATCGCCCACCGCCGTTCGACGGCCCGAGCCGCCGCCGGCGGCGGCGAACCGGACGGCGGATCGCGGCGCGCCCACTGGGACCGCGCCTGGGGCGGTGGCTTCCAGCCCTGCGGCTCATGGCGGGAGCGGGACCGAACGGTGACGGCGTTCGACCCGGGCGGCCGCTGAGCGGGCCGAACGGTGACGGCGTTCGACCCGGGCGGCCGCTGAGCGGGCCGGGCGGTGGTGGTGTCGTTCGACCCGGGAAGCCGCTGAGCGGGGCGGGCGTGGTGGCGTTCGACCCGGGCGGCCACTCAACCGGGCGGGCGTGGTGTCGTTCGACCCGGGCGGCCACTCAACCGGGCGGTGGTGGTGTCGTTCGAGCCGGGAAGCCGCTGAACCGGGCGGGCTGGTCGTGCCCGACGGAGCCGGGTGCCGAAGTCGGGTGCCGACCGCGCTGAATCCTCGGCGTCACCCCGAATGAACCCGTACGCCCCGGGTACCCGAAGTCCGCGATGCCCCCACGAAGGGGGCGGCACCCCCTCGCCGCCCCGCGAACGGCCCCGCCCGCCACCCGCCCCTCGGGCGGGCGGGGCCGACACATCCCCCTCCCGCAGGGGCGGTCAGACGAGGAGCCTCAGGGACGTGTCCGACACGCCCACGCGGACCGACTGACCCCAGGTGAGCTCCAGCGCGTCGGACTCCATGCCGTCGCCGAAGGCCACCAGCCGGTCGCACTCGACGGTGATCCGCAGCCCCTGCCCGGCCGTTAGGTCCCCGTCGACCAGCGACGTCCCGGTGGTGGGGGAGGGCCAGGCCTCCCGGACGAACCACAGCAGCCGGGCCTCGCCGGGTGCCGGCAGGGGCCGGGCGCCGCCGCGTCCCCCCCACAGCGACCGCAGCCAGCCGGTCGCACCCGTTCCCGTGCCGACGAGCACGCCGGAGGACGCCTGGGCCTCACCGGCCAGGACCTCGTCGGACCCATGACCGGCACCCTCGGCGCCGCCGCCGCTCTCGGTGGCCCGCGCCGGTCCCGTGGGGCCGCCGGGGCCGCCGTCGATTTCCAGCCGGTAGCGGGACGTCTGGTGGTCGGGCCGGCCCAGGTAGATCTCGTTGAGCGCGACGAGCCGCTGGGTGTCGTCGGCGAGGGCCTCCACCATGGTGAGCTCGTCGGTCGTGGCCCCCCGTCCCACGGCGGCCTGCAGCAGCCGCCCGGTGTCGCCGGGCCGGTGCCGTACCAGTACGCCGGTGTTGCGGCCCGGATCGGTGTCGATGCCCACCACAGGCTGACCGGCCAGGTACTTCGCCGTGTTGGCGACGAGCCCGTCCTGCCCGGCCACGACCACCACGTCCTCGGGTGCGAAGAGGAACCGGTCGAGGTCCGACCGCTCCACCCGGGCCCGGCGCCACCGCGCGGGCACGGCCGCCGAGACGGCGGTCAGTGCCCGGCGGGTGCGCCGGTGCCGCTCGGCGACCTCGCGGATGCTCCTGCCGCGGGAGGTGAGGAAGAACTCGGCCTGGCCGTGCGTGCCGTGACGGGCGAGCAGTTCCTCGTACTCGGTGGTGCGGTGCACGATCACGGCGCGGGGGGCGAGGCTCACGCTCCCTCCGCTCCCGCCCCGCCCAGCCGTGCGAGCAGTCCGGTGAGGACGTCGGGGGAGAGTGTGATGCTGTCGACGCGCGGCAGGTTCTCCGCGAGCCGGGTGACGGCCAGGGCGTGCAGGGTCGACGGGTCGGCCTCGGAGTGCACCCGAAGCCAGGCGGCCTGGGCCCCGGCGCGGGCTTCGCCCACCTCGCGCGCCGCGGTGGCCTCGGCCTTGGCGAGCCGCACCTTCCGGGCGGCCTCCGCCTCGGCGCGCACGGCGTCCGCCGCGGCGCTCTCCTCGGCCTCGCGCCTGGCGTTGGTGCCCTTCTGGTCGACCAACTGCTCCTCCCGGCGGGCGAGTTCGATTCTGCTGGCCAGCTCGTTCTCGGCGATGGTCCGCTCGCGTTCCACGGCCACGGCCCGCCGCTCGTACGTCGCGCGGTCGGCCTCCTGCTGTATCTGCTCGCGGGCGGGGGTGCGCAGGGCCCGTTCGACCTCCGGCTCGGGCCGCAGGGCGATGACGCGCACGGCCACCACCTCGATGCCCGTGGCGGACAGCCGCGGTTCCGCGCCCAGCCCGCCGGAGATCCGTTCCCGCACGGCGGCGACACCGTCGACCAGGGCCGCCGACAGCGGGGTGCGGGCCAGCACGTCCAGCGCGTGCTGCTGGGCGGTCTCGGTCAGCAGGGTCGAGATCTGCTCCAGCGGCGCTCCGCGCCAGGCGCCGGTGTCCGGGTCGACGGAGAAGTCCAGCCGGGTGGCCGCCGTCGCCGGATCGCTGATCCGGTACGTCACGGTCGCCTGCACGGACACGTCCTGGAAGTCGGACGTCCGGGCGTGGAAGGTCATGGCCAGTTCCCGGTCGTCGACGGGCACCTCGGACAGTGCGGCCGTCAGGGCCCGGAACCAGAAGCTGAGGCCGGGTCCGTCGTGGACGAGCCGGCCGTGGCGGTGGTGGCGGACGTGTGCGGTGGGCGCGGAACGCAGATGGCGCCAACCGAAGCGCCTGGTGATGTCGGCCATGTGGCGACCCCCTCTTTTCGTCATCAGGACGATATCGAGACGACCTCTTATCGTCAATGCGACGAAATTCGGATTCCCGCGCTTGCGTCGCACCGTCCCGCACAGCAGGCTGTCGGCATGGCGACCGTCAAGGTGCGCAGGGTCTACGACGCGCCCGACCCGGACGACGGCACCCGTGTGCTCGTCGACCGGCTCTGGCCGCGCGGCGTCTCCAAACAGCGGGCCGCAGTCGACACGTGGCTCAAGGAGGTCGCCCCGTCCGGTGAGTTGCGCGCCTGGTACCACCATGACCGCTCGCGGTACGAGGAGTTCGACGCCCGCTACCGCACGGAACTCGAGGACGGCGCGGCGGCGCAGGCCCTGCAGCGGTTGCGCGCACTCGTCCGCGACGGCCCGGTCACCCTCGTCACCTCGGTGAAGAGCGTCGAGGGCAGCCATGTGCCCACGCTCGTCGCCGTGCTGGAGAAGTCCGCCGAGCCGCCCGCGGGCCGCTAGCCGCTCACCGGGACCCCGCCCGTGCGGAGGTAAGAGCGCCGCGCGGGCCGGGACGGGCGGGAGGGGCGTCAGGGCCGGCGGCCGCGCGAAGGCTCCCACTGCCGTGAGCTCCACCGACGGTGCCCCCCGGGCGCGCGGCGTCGCCGGGGTCGGGCGGACGGGCCCGCATTCCGTGGCCGCCCCGCCGGAGCGCCCTCGTCGAGCGCTTCCGCCGGCGTCGCGGTCCTCCAGGTGGGGACCACCCAGGTCCGTCAGCCGGCTCGATGTGGCCGCCCGGAGGTTCAGGTCACCGGAGCGGCCGGTGCGTCGGGCGGGGCGTCCTCGGCGGACGACAGATGGAAGAGCCCCCCTTCGGGGTCACGGATCGTCGCCGTTCGCCCGAGCGGTGTCTCCTGCGGGGGCGTCACGACCGTGCCGTGCGCGGCGGCCGCGCGGGCCGTTGCCCCGTCCACGTCGTCGCGGCAGAAGTGGACGTGCCACTGGGGGCGGATCGCCGGCTCCGCGGACTCCGGAACACCGCCGTACATCCCCGCCACCGTGCGGCCCCCGGCCCGCAGCATCACCCGGTCGTGCTCGTAGCGCACGTCGACGGTGTCCGGATGGGCGTCCCATTCGAACACCCCGCCGTAGAACAGCGCGGACGCGAACGGGTCCCTCGTGTGCAGCTCCAGCCATGCCACGGCGCCGGTTCCCCGGCCCGCCCGCCACCCCGGGGAGGCAGGTCCCTCCCAGATGCAGAACGCGGCGTCCAGCGGATCCGCCGCCCAGGCGATCCGTCCCCGGCCGAAAGCCAGCGGCCCCACGGCGACCGTTCCGCCCCGCTCCCGTACGCGTCCGGCCGCCGCGTCGGCGCTCTCGGCCACGAAGTACGCCGTCCAGGCGACCGGCAGCCGGACCCCCATGCTCTGCGCGGACTCCACGAGACCGGCGACCGGTTCGCCGTCCGCGTGGGCGACCACGTACCCCTCCGCCTGGACGTCCGGCGCGAACTCCCAGCCGAACACCGCGCCGTAGAAGTCCTGGGCGACACGCATGTCCTGCGTCGTCAGGCTCACCCAGCACGGCGTGCCCGGCACCCCGGGTGAAGTGCTCGCCACGGCCGCTCACCTCATTCGCGTCAATTGGTGCTCATCCCGGGGCAGGGGCGGGCCAGGACAGTCGACCACCGGGCAGGGGCGGGTGGCCGCTCCCTGACACCCTTCAACAGAATCCGGACGGTCGCCACCGCAGCAGGCGCCACCGCAGCAGGCGCCACCGCAGCAGGCGACGCCGCCGCCAGGCGGCGGCGTACCGAAAACCCGTTGGCACGGTGTGGGCGACCGGTTAGTGTGGCGTCGCAGCCGTGCGCGAGGCACGGCCATGGGCATCGAGGAACACATGGAGGTGAGGACGTTGATGACGGTCACCGTGCCGGGCGCTGCCCGGAACCCGAAGTTCATCACCCCCATTTCCGTGGCCGCCGGCTGACCTGCTCCTGTCCTGTCGCACGCCCGTGCGCGTGCATCGCCGGGGCCACCCGTGTGAAGGGTCTCCCTTGTCTCTCCCCTCCTCTGCTCACTTTTCTTCCGCAACTCCCTCCACTCCCTCCGCGGCCTCCTCATCCGGCTCCCCCCACGGCGACTCCGCCACCGGCCGCGGGGCCGCGCACCCGCTCGCCGCGTACGGCTGGGACGGCGACCTCACTGCCGCGTTCGCGCCGTACGCCGAACGCGGACTGGTGCCCGGGCGGGTCGTACGGGTCGACCGTGGCCAGTGCGACGTCGTCACCCCGGCCGGGACCGTCCGCGCCGACACGGCGTTCGTCACCCCGCACGACCCGCTCCGTGTGATCTGCACCGGCGACTGGGCGGCCGTCGACCCGGAAGGCGGCAGCCCCCGCTACGTACGGGCGTACCTGCCGCGGCGCACCGCCTTCGTGCGCTCCACCTCGTCCCAGCGGTCCGAGGGGCAGATCCTCGCCGCCAACGTCGATCACGCGATCATCGCCGTCTCGCTCGCCGTCGAGCCGGACCTGGGACGGATCGAACGGTTCCTGGCGCTTGCCTGGGAGAGCGGGGCGCAGCCACTCGTCGTCCTCACCAAGGCCGATCTGGTGCCGGACGCGACCGCCCTGTCGTACCTGGTGCAGGACGTGGAGACCACGGCCCCCGGCGTCCAGGTGCTTCCGGTCAGCTCGATGACCGGGGAGGGCATGGACATCCTCGCGGCGGTGGTCTCGGGCGGTACGAGCGTGCTGCTCGGCGTCTCCGGCGCGGGGAAGTCCACGCTGGCGAACACGCTCCTCGGCGAGGACGCCATGGACGTGCAGTCCACGCGAGGCGTCGACGGGAAGGGCCGTCATACGACCACGACCCGGAACCTGCTGGTCCTTCCCGGCGGTGGCGTGCTCATCGACACCCCCGGGCTGCGGGGGGTCGGCCTCTTCGACGCGGGCGCCGGTGTGGGCCAGGTCTTCTCGGAGATCGAGGACCTGGCCGCGGACTGCCGTTTCCACGACTGCGCCCATGAGACGGAGCCGGGCTGCGCCGTGCTCGCGGCACTCGCCGACGGCTCGCTGCCGGAACGCCGGCTGGACAGCTACCGCAAGCTCGTCCGTGAGAACCGGCGGATCGTGGCGAAGACCGACGCCCGAGTCCGCGCGGAGATCCGCCGCGACTGGCAGCGCAAGCTGGCGGAGGGCCGCGCGGCGGGCGAGGCGAAGCGGAGCGGCCGCATGCGCTGATTCCGCAGGGGCTCCCGGGGCTCCCGGGGCTCCCGGGGTCCCGGCGTCCGCGTGTTCGCCGGGTCCCGGGGGTGCTCCCCCGGAAACACGGCTGCGGGCCCGCCGTGACGCACCGGCAGCGGCACGGGGCGGCCGCGGACCGGCCCCGGAGCGCGATCGCCGATCTGCGCGATCCGACCGGTCAGGGGTGGATTCCCACGGAGCGCCGGGGGTGCTCGGCCGGCCTCCGCTGACCAGGCGGCCGAGCACGGCGACGGCGCCGCCGACCTGGTCCCGCTGACCGGTCTGACCAAACGCCG